>JBNGDJ010000094.1:0-9165 GCA_049974825.1 Halothiobacillaceae bacterium
TGCACGATGAAGTCTCGTTTCTGAACGAAGCCCGACGCGAAGGGCTGCGAGAGGGCATGGAGCAGGGCATCCAGCAAGGGATGGAACAGGGCATCCAGCAAGGCAGCGTGCATGCGCGACGGGAAAATGCCCGCAACTTGATCCGCCTGGGTGTTCTGACCGATGTTCAGATTGCCGAAGCCATCGGTCTGCCTCTGGACGAGGTACGCGCCCTGCATTCGGACGGTGAGTGATCCCGGACGTCATGAGCAGTCTCCGGGAACTCCGCGCACAAGAGGATCTGGAAGGTTGATTGCGTCAAGCGAGATCCCGGTCCAATCCTGCCTCGAAGGTATGAAGCCAGCCCACGCCCTCGTTCCCAGTCTCCTGCCTGGGAACGCTCGCCGGGCCTGCTCTGTACAGGCCCTACCACCCCATCGGGGTTGGAGCGCTGTGCCGAATCCCGAATACGGGCCGACGTCAGCACCAAAAAACCACCACGTCAGTCCCCCAAACCCCGCAAGCAGAGCTTGCGGCCTATCCCGTTCCCAGGCAGGAGCCTGGGAACGAGGTGGGGGAAGAACGCCTGCCGGGCCTGCTCTGCAGCCACGGCATCCGCGATATCCGGGTGGTTGGTTTCGAACGCGAAGGGACCGGTCAGAGGATGAGATCATCCGGGATGGGGAACTCGGCATAGGCCGGGTCCATGACTTCCTCTCGGCCACGATGATCCACCACGATTCGCTCGGGATCACGCTGGCGGATCTTCTCCGCACCTTCGCGGGCGACGATGGCGTAGCGACCGTCGTTTGCCACGATGACCAGCGCCCCCTGGGCGAGCTGGCGCTGCTGCTTGCGGTCGACCATGAGCCGCTGGATTTTTCCGTTTGAGTCAACGAAGTGATAGGAAATTTCGCCCCGGCCATGCGGTTGGGCGTGGTGCTGGATCAGCTGGGCGACCTGAGCCGCCTTTTCCCTGGCTTGGGCTTTTTCCTGGCGTTCGCGCTCGCGCTGGCGGTCGGCTTCAGCCTTGCGCTGTCTTGCCTGCTCCGCAGCGATTCGTGCGGCATCTGCCGACGGTTTGCCCCCGGCCTTCTTCTTGCCCTTGCGCTGGTCTGTGCGTGCCTTTTTTACCTGCTGGTCGTTGACCAGACCGGCCTTGAGAAATTGTTCCTGGAACGGGTTCGACATAGCTTGCCTGTCTGAAATCGGGAGAAACGTCGCACGAAAATCATCCCCTGGTTCGTGCGGCGACGCAGGACCGATGGACGGACTGCGCTCTTGTCGCTTGCGCCTCCGCAGCAGGGGAGATCCCGCCTCGATCGTCCAGGCGGGTCAGCTGGGCTTGCGGTCGCGCATCGGTCGGGCGTAGGGGCGGGGCGGGTCCGGTCGGAGAATGGTATTCCGGTGCGCCAGTTCCGGCCGCGATTCCGGGTAGTCCCGGGTGAAGTGCAGGCCGCGGCTTTCCTTGCGCTTGAGTGCCGACCGGACGATCAGGTCCGCCACCTCGACCAGGTTGCGCAGCTCGATCAGGTTGTTGCTGATGCGAAAGTGCGCGTAATAGTCGTGAATTTCGCGACGCAGCAGGGTAATCCGATGCCGTGCCCTTTGCAAACGCTTGGTGGTGCGCACAATGCCGACGTAGTCCCACATCGCGCGACGCAACTCGTCCCAGTTGTGCGAGACGATAACCGCCTCGTCGGGATCGGATACGAGGCTTTCGTCCCAGGGCGGGATGGCGGCGTTCGGGTCCGAGGGGGGGGCGTCGACCAGTCGCCCGGCAATATCCTTGGCCGCGGCATGGCCGTACACCAGGCACTCAAGCAGGGAGTTGCTGGCAAGCCGGTTGGCCCCGTGCAGTCCGGTATGGCTGGTTTCGCCAATGGCGTACAGGCATTCGACGTCCGTGCGGCCCTGTCGGTCGACCATGACTCCGCCGCAGGTGTAGTGCGCCGCGGGCACCACCGGCAGAGGTTCGCGCGTCATGTCGTAGCCAAAGTCCAGGCAGCGCTGGTGAATGGTTGGAAAGTGCTCACGGATGAAGTTTTCGGACTTGTGGCTGATGTCCAGATACACGCAGTCCAGGCCGAAGCGCTTCATTTCGCTGTCGATGGCTCGGGCGACGATGTCCCGGGGCGCCAGTTCGCCGCGCGGGTCGTAGTCGTGCATGAACCGCCGCCCGTCGCGGTGAACCAGTCGCCCCCCTTCGCCGCGCACCGCCTCGGAAATCAGAAACGACTTGGCTCGTGGCTCGTACAGACAGGTCGGGTGAAACTGGATGAACTCCATGTTCGCCACGCGGCAGCCTGCCCGCCAGCCCATGGCAATCCCATCGCCCGTGGAGCTGTCCGGGTTGGATGTGTACAGGTACACCTTGGCCGCGCCGCCAGTGGCGAGCACCACGAACCTTGCCTGCATCGCCAGTACCCGGTCACCCTCCCGATCCAGCACGTAGGCGCCGATGCAGCGGTTTTCTTCCGCGCCCAGCCGTCTGGTGGTGACCAGGTCAATGGCCAGGTGGCGCTCCAGTACCGTGATATTGTCGCGGGCCCGCACGGCCTCGACCAACGTGTCGGACAACGCCTTGCCAGTGCGGTCTTCCGCGTGTACCACGCGCCGTTCGCTATGGCCTCCCTCGCGCGTCAGATGCAGCTTGCCATCCCTGGTGCGCGAGAAGGGCATGGCCAGGGACTCAAGCCAGCGGACCTGCTCGGCCGCGGCTTCCACGATGTGGCTGACCACGCCCCGGTCTGGCAGCTCGGCCCCGGCCTGCAGGGTGTCTTCGACATGCCGCGCCCGGGCCTGCGCATCCTCAAGCACCGCAGCCATCCCGCCCTGTGCCCAGCCGGTTGCGCCGGTGGACAAATCGCCCTTGCTGAGCACGGTGACATCGACAGAGTCGGGCAGGCGCAAGGCCAGCGAGAGGCCGGCAGCACCGCTGCCGATGATCAGGACATCGGTCCGTGACGGGGGCGTGGAAATGGCGGAATACCTCGGGTTGGACAGTTACCGGTTATACTACCGCCAAACCTCGGGCCTTGCGAAAATCCGCGTTCCGTGCAGGCAGGCTCCACTCCGGGGCGCCAGGCGCGGTTTGGAACCCCGGGCCTGCCGCTTGAGAACGGCGTGCCGGGGCGTTATCGTGCAGGCCCAGCAGGCTGTGATGCAACGCAGCGGGTCGCTTTCTCTGCCTTGCCGCCACGCCGCCTGGCGGGAAGGCTGGACTTGCCGCAGGCTGCCCATCGTCTCGCTTCCCGGGCGGGATGACGACAAACAAGAGCCGGGATTCAATGCCCCCAGAACTGACCGACAAGCAACTCGTGGAGCGCGCCCGGGCCGGAAAGCCCGGGGCCTACGACATGCTGGTGCGCAAGTACCAGCACAAGATCCTGCGCCTGATCTCCCGGTTCGTTCGCGATCCCGAGGACGCCATGGACCTGACGCAGGAAACCTTCATCAAGGCCTACCGCGCGCTGGAAAACTTCCGCGGCGACAGCGCCTTCTACACCTGGCTCTACCGCATTGCCGTGAACACGGCCAAGAACCAGCTTGCGGCCAGTAACCGGCATGGCTATCAGGTTTCCCTGAACTCTTCGCCCAACCCCGACTCCGAGGAACCAATGCCGGAGCCCGAGGGACTAAGGGATTACGCCACGCCCGAGAACTCAATCCTCACCGGAGAGCTGGAGGCCGTCATCAAGGAGGCCATCGGCGACCTGCCCGAGGATTTGCGCACGGCACTGACCCTGCGCGAGCTGGAAGGACTCAGCTACGAGGAAATCGCCCAGGTCATGGGCTGTCCCATCGGTACCGTCCGATCGAGGATCTTCAGGGCCCGCGAGGCGGTCGACAAGCGCCTGAAGCCACTGTTGGAGAACGATTGAGAGAGGTTTGCCCCGTGTTGAATGCCCCCAAGATCAGTCGCGACGAGCGCGTGTCCGCAGCGGTGGACGGTGAACTGCCTGACGAGGTGATGCGAGATACCCTGGACGACATGGAGCAGGACGCGCAGCTGCGCGCCATGCTCGGTCGGTATCACTTGGTCGGGCAGGCGATGCGGTCGGAGATTCCCGAGTTTGTCGTGCCGGATCTCTCGCAGCGCGTGATGGCCGCCATCGAGCAGGAAAACGCGCAGCGGGCAGAGCAGGTCTCGGCGGCCACCTCCAGCAACGTGGTCTCTCTGGTCGATCGTCGTCGCGGTCTTTGGCCGCTGCCAGCCGGCATGGCGGTCGCGGCCTCCATTCTGGTGGCCGCCTTCGTGCTGGTTCCGGCCATGCAGCAGCAGGTCGAAAACGACGGTACGCCCTCCGGCCTGCAGACGCAGCAGGTGGCAGCCAGCACCCCGGCCACCCAGCAGCAGGCGGCGACGCTGGCTTCCAGCGGCAGCGAGTCGACCGTTCCGGTCTGGGCCGCCGCGGTGCAGAACCCGGCGCAAGGCGCCAGCCGGGGCATGGACCCCTACGTGATGACCCACTTCGAGCAGACCGCGCGCGGAAATCATTTCGGCAGCGTGATGCCCGGAGCCCGCCTCGCCAACTTCCAGGTGCGCTGATTCATGAGACTGTCCCCCCGACGTACCGCGGCCCTGCTTTCCACCTTTCTGAGCCTGCTGGTCGTCGTCCCGGTTTACGCCGAACCGGGAGCCCGGGAGCGGCTCGAAGGCATGGTCAAGGCCATGCGTGAATCCAACTTCGAAGGGGTATACGTTCACGTCCGCTCCGAAAACATCGAAACGATGGAAGTGATCCACGCCTTTGATGGCGATCACGAAATCGAGCGACTGACCGCCCTCAACGGCGAGATTCGGGAAGTCATCCGTGACGACGAAACCTGCCGCTGCACCTGGCCCAACCAGGAAACCGTGGTTGAAGGGCGTTTCCCTGGAGCCCGGGCGCGCATATCCGCCGAGCGCTTTTCAAACCCCGAACTGCTCGAAGAAAACTACCGCATTATCGCCGCCGGCCGCGACCGCGTGGCCGGGCGAGCCTGCGACCTGATTGCCCTGATACCCAAGGATGCCCTGCGCTACGGCTACAAGCTTTGCATCGACAGCGAGCGCGAGCTGATGCTGCGCATGTCGGTATTCAACGAAACCGGCATGGCCGTCGAGCACAACTTCTTTACCGAGCTTCAGATCAGTGACCGCCCGCTGGCAGAACAAGCCCGCCTTTCGCGTTTCGATTCCGAAGGGTACGAAGTCGTCCACTCCGGCGCGGCCGATCCGCAAGGCGAGCTGGCAGCCGTGGAAGAAGAAGCCCCCTGGGCCATGGCCCCGCTGCCCACCGGGTATGTCCTGAAAGAGCATGTGCGCCGCACCAACCCGGTCACCGGCAATCCCTTCGATCACTACGCCTTCACCGACGGGCTTTCCACCATCTCCGTGTTCGTCGAACGCGCCGAAGGCCAAGTGGTCGAAAACCCCCGCCTGCGCATGTCCCATGCCGTCAACACGCTCACGCGGACCATGGGCGATCATCGCGTCACCGTGATTGGAGAAGCACCGCAACGGGTGGTGGAAATGTTCTGCGAGAGCGTTCAGCCCGCCGCGGACGATGAATGAGCCCGCAGCCCAGGTCGAGGAAGCCGCCCGGGTCATCGAATCCGGCGACGGATTTGCCTGGGTTGAAACCCAACGCAAGCACGCCTGCGGCGGCTGCCAGGCGCGCAACGGCTGCGGCGTTGGTCTGCTGCACCAGGCCCTGGGCATCAAGGCCCGCCCCGTCCGCGTCATAGACCCGCTGGGTGTTCGCCCCGGCGAAGAAGTCGTCATCGCCCTGCGGGACACCGCGCTTGTCTCCGGTGCCGCCCGCGTCTACCTGCTGCCGCTGATTGGCATGCTCGTCGGCGCCGTCACAGGCCACGCCCTGCAGGGCGAACTCGGAGCCATCCTCCTCGGCATTGCCGGCCTCATGGGCGGCTTTGCCCTCGTCTCCCGCCTCGGCAACCGCGTTGCCGACAATCCCGACTACCAGCCCGTCATCGTGCGGCGACACAGCCAGGCCGTCTCCCTCGACTGCCTCGAAACCGGCACCTCTCGACCGGACTGAATCCCCGTCCTTCCTCCAGCCGCTCCGCGTGGCTTTGCCCGACCAGATCGCCTTCGTCGTCCTGTGTTGCCTTTGGATCCTTGCGTTCAAACCTGTCGCAAAGGGTGCGCCAATGATCCTTGCCCACCCATAGTCTGGCCGCCAGCCAAGTCGATCCTCTGAATATGCAAACTCCGGCTTGCAGTCCTCAAAAGAAACGTCTACTTTATCTCTTGTCGACTACGGAGTGCGTTTAAGCCGGAGGTGCCAGTGGACGGTTGCCAGTTCTCATGTCTGGGAACCTCGAAAAAACACGTCCCTGTGGTTTTTCGAGGTCGTCATTCGCGGGAGACCCGCGAATGACTCGCGCAATTTCAATCGCTTGCGCGATTGATGCGTTGGGGCATCCCTGCCCCAAAGGGTACCTCGAAAGGTTTTTCGAGGTACCCGTCTGGGTTCCCAAACTCTTCCATGTCCTTGCGACGCGTTGACCTCGTTTGCCTTGTCCGCCGGGTGTGGAGGACGGGGCGTGGGTTGATGGAATACTGCGGCCATTTTCAAAGATAGCAAAGCCTCTCGTACGTGAGTTGAATGTTGGGAAGCCGGGTCAGTTTTTATGGCAGCGTCAAGGGCGTTGCAGGACGGGGTTGCATGCGAAGGAGAGATCACAGATGAGCTATGACGAGCTCTTCGCCCGGTCACTGGACGGGGCGGAGCCTTATCCGTACCAGCGAAGACTGGCGGAGCAGGACTGGCCCGAGGTGGTGGACATCCCCACCGGCCTGGGAAAGACCGCCGCCATCAGCCTTGCCTGGCTGTACAAGCGCGGCTGGCGGGCCGATGGTGAGCACGAGCTACCCGATGACAGGACGCCCAGGCGGTTGATCTGGTGTCTGCCCATGCGGGTGCTCGTCGAGCAGACTGAGTCCAATATCCGGGGCTGGCTCGAGAGCCTCGGGCTTCTCGGTGAAGCGGGCGAGGTGGGTCGTGTTGCCGTGCATACGCTCATGGGCGGTGAGCCGGACCTGCAGCAGGCGACATGGGCGGCGCACCCCGAGCAGGATGCCATCCTGATCGGCACCCAGGACATGCTGCTCTCCCGTGCCCTGATGCGGGGATACGGCATGAGTCGCTACCAGTGGCCCGTCCACTTTTCCTTGCTGCACAACGATGCGCTCTGGGTATTCGACGAGGTGCAGCTCATGGGGCCGGCATTGGCGACCACGACCCAGCTCGAAGCGTTTCGTCGGCGGCTGGGCGCGGCCCGCGGCAGCCACAGCATCTGGTGTTCCGCGACCTTGCAGCCCGACTGGCTCGGCACGGTGGATTTCCGCCCCGACGTCAAGGCCGGTTTGTCCCGGATAACGCTCTCTGATGAAGACCATCGGGAATCCGCCGTCACGCGCCGGATCAAGGCGTCGAAGTCGCTCTTGCGCGCGCATGCTTCTCTCGACAAGACCAGCCAGGCCGCCGAAAAGACATACATCGAAGAACTGGCCCATCAGGTGCTGGAGCACCACCAAGCCGGCGAGCAGACCCTGGTGATCCTCAATCGCGTGGAACGGGCCCAGGGGCTGTACGAGGAGTTGGGAAAACGGGACGAGTCGCCGGCTCGGTTGCTGCTGCACGCCCGGTTCCGGCCGCACGAGCGGCGCACGATCGAATCGCGACTGCGGGAGGTGCCGGCGGGGGCGGGTCGAATCGTGGTCGCCACCCAGGCGGTGGAGGCGGGCGTGGATATCGACAGCCGGGTGCTGTTTACCGAACTGGCGCCGTGGTCTTCCCTCGTCCAGCGTTTTGGCCGCTGCAATCGGGCCGGTCTATATGGAAGTGCGGACGTCTTCTGGGTCGATCTGGACGAGACCTCCAAGGGCGTGGCCTTGCCTTACGAGGCGCATGATCTGGCCGAGGCGCGTGATTGCCTGACCAGCCTCGAGACGGTCTCGCCCTCTGTTCTTCCGGCCGTCAGGCGGGGGCCGGAAACCGCGCATGTGCTGCGCCGGCGCGATCTGCTCAATCTGTTCAATACCGACCCGGACCTCTCGGGGTTCGATGTCGACGTTTCCCCCTATATCCGGGATACGGGTACTCCCCAGGTACAGGTCTTCTGGCGACAGGTCGAGCCACGGTCACACCACGAATTGTCCGCCCCCGAACGCGACGAGTTGTGCCCCGTGTCCCTGACCCAGATTCGGGAACACCTGGGCAAGAAGTTTCCGGCCAAGCGGGCACGAGAATTGAAGCGTGACCGTCCGTCCGCCTGGCGGCTCGACCCGCTGGGTAGCGGTGACGAGCCTCGCTGGGAGCTTGTGCGAAGTCCGGAGGAAATCCGTCCCGGTCAGCAGCTGCTTTTGGCTGCCGACGAGGGCGGATACCGACCGGATCTCGGTTTCGTGGCGGGACGGACTGATCCCGTCTCTTTGGCCAAAGATGAAAAGGACGACATCTCAGGTGAGACCTATGGCAGTGAACGACTTAGCCGCATCGGCCGCTGGGTGCCATTGGCCGAACACCTTGACGACGTGGCCGACGATGCCCGCTCCCTCGGTCGGGAGCTCGGACTGGAAGCGGATACGGTTGCGCTTCTTGAAAAGGCCGCCCGCTGGCATGACGTGGGCAAGGCCCACGAGGCCTTTCAGCGGGGTATTGGCGCGGACCCCGCGGATGGCGGAGGTCCCTGGGCCAAGTCCGACGGGCAGGGGCGACCGGACTACCACACCGTTGGCCCGGAGGGGGAGAGGCAGCCACGCCGCTACTTCCGCCACGAGCTGGCCTCCATGCTCGCGTGGATCGAACACGCCGAGCAGACAGACCATCACGACCTGATTGCCTACCTGATCGCCGCCCACCACGGACGGGTGCGCACGGGGTTGCGTGCTCTGCCAGAAGAAAACGAGCCGCCGGAGCCGGGGAAACCGTATGCGCGGGGCGTCTGGGATGGCGATCGGCTCCCCGTCGTGGACATCGGTGGGGAAACCCTACCCGAAACCACCCTGCATCTCGACCTGATGCGCATGGGCAGCGGCCCACAGGGGCCGTCCTGGACCGAGCGCACGCAGCGTCTGATGGAGGAATACGGCCCCTTCCGGCTGGCCTGGCTGGAGACGCTGTTACGCATCGCCGACTGGCGGGCCAGCGCGCGTGAAGAACAAGGAGGACA
>JBNGDJ010000095.1:0-9129 GCA_049974825.1 Halothiobacillaceae bacterium
TCTTCCTGAAGATTCGAGATGCTTTTCACGGCAAAGTGCGATGAACCAAAAAAAAACCGGCCAAGGCCGGTTTTTTCGGTAATGCCCTCAATCTCCGCGCTTGGCGGGATCAGGCGCTTTGCATGCCCTTGATGCGCGCGACAAGCGTCGACTTGCGGCGGGCTGCGGTGTTCTTGTGCAGGATTTTCTTGTTGACCATGCTGTCGATTACCGGCTGAGCCTTGCGATAGGCTGCCTGAGCCTGCTCGACATCACCGGCCGCCACGGCCTTGAGAACATTCTTGTATGCAGTACGAACACGGGAACGCAGCGCCATGTTGCGCTGGCGGGCCGCTTCAGCCTGGCGGACGCGCTTTTTGGCTTGTGCTGTGTTGGCCACGTTGAAAACTCCTGAAAATCAATTCGGCAGAAACAAGTCAAGGCGCAGCATTATGCCAGCGACCGCGGGCAAGTCAAGCGTGACCAGGGCTCTGGCCCTCCCGAGTCCCGCCAACAGTACCGGGCGCGGCCTTGCGCTGACTCCTCTCCGGATCGCTGACCCATGCCTGCCCGACAGTCGCTGCCAAAGCGGCTGCTGCGCGTCAAGGCGGCCTGTGGCGTATGATGGATGTATTCATCGACCTTCAGGCCCTGTCCCGCTCCACCGGTGGCCGCTCCGTACAGGCTGCTGAGCACGGTTCGGGGCGACAGGCTGCCCTCAATCTTCCGGTCAGGAAAGTTTATTGCGCACACAGTCCCTTTTCTCGTTGCTTTTCGGGGTGGCTCTGCTGCTTTGGGGGGGCGGTGTACCCGTGTCGGCCGCGCCGGCCGAGGATGTCGTGGGCTGGGAGTGGCGCTGGGGCGACTCTCCGATGGCGAATTCGGGCCAGCCGATGTGGGTTCTTGGGCAGGATGAGTCGGCTCCTCCCTGGCAGAGCATTGCCTTCCCATCGAATCCCCCGGGGCGCAACGGGCGAGAGCATGTCTGGTTTCGGGTCACCCTGCCCGACGGGGAGTGGCGGGATCCGGTGCTCTACGTCTACAGCATCGACCTGATTGCCCAGTTCTACCTCGATGATGAACTGATCTACCATTGGGGCTCGTTCGACGAGCAGGGCCGGGGGCGGTTTGTCGGTTGGCCCTGGCACATGATCGAGCTTCCGGCGGACTACGCGGGAAAGACGCTGTTTGTCCGAGTGTTTTCGGACTACACCGATATCGGCCTGTGGGGTGAGGTGCGCCTCATGGATCGCGTGGCCTTGCTCAAGCAGGTCATCCAGCGGTCGGCCAAGGATTTGTTCGTCAGCGCGTTCTCGCTGCTCCTGGCCCTGCTGGCCGGGATCTTCACGCTGATTGGCGGGCGCCGACAGGGATTTGCCCCGATCGCGCTGTTTGCTCTGGGGTCGGGTGTAATGATTCTTGCCGAAACCCAGGCTCGCCAGCTGCTGCTGAATGCACCGCTGCTCTGGGACACTCTCCGGGCGGCCGGCTATTTCAGCCTGCCGGTGGCCATGGGCTGGCTGCTGACCTACTGGCTGACCGGGCGGGCCAGAAGCTGGGTCCGTGCCATCGCTGCGCTGCACCTGCTCTACCTGATTCTCGCCATCTTTTTGGCCATGACGGGCGTGGTGCATGTCGCCGCGACCTTTCCGCCTTTCGACCTGCTTTTGTCCTTCACGCTGCCAGCAATGATGCTCCTGGCGCTGTGGCATATCCGGCAGATGGGCCCCGAGCGGCGACTGGTGGTCGGCAGCTTGGCGCTGTTTGCGATCCTGCTTCTGGTCGACATTCTCGTGGCGCACAGCCTGCTGCCCTTTTACGAGGTTCCGCTTGGTGTCGGTGCCTTGGTCTGGACGCTCGCCATCGTCTCCATTGCACTTTGGCATTATCGGCAGACCCAGCAAGAGCTGGCGCGCCTGAACCGTTCTCTGGAAGACCAGGTGCGGGAACGCACAGTAGAGCTCGACCGGATGGTCGAGAAGCTGCAGGGATATTCCTACGAGGATGCGTTGACGGGTCTGGGCAACCGACGCCAGTTCGACGAGCTCTTTCACCACGAGGCCGGGCGGGCTGCACGCCAGCAAAGCCCGCTTTCACTGGTGATGGTGGACCTGGATCACTTCAAGCAGGTCAACGATGTCTGGGGCCACGCGGCCGGAGACACCGTTTTGCAGGGCGTGGCTCGCCTGCTGCGTCGGCATTTCCGGGAGACGGACGTGATCGTGCGTCTGGGCGGCGAGGAATTTGTCGCGCTGCTGCCCGGCGCGACTGCAGAGCAAGCCCTGGAGCGCGCCACGGCCGCGGTGGCAGCAGCCCGCGTGACCGAGCACCAACATGAGGGCCGGGCGTTGGGTGTGGTGACGCTGTCCTGTGGGTTGGCGACCTACCCGAAGCCGGTGACCGACCCGGCCCGCCTGCTTGAATGCGCTGACCAGGCCCTTTATCGCGCCAAGCGGGCAGGCCGTGATCGCTGCGTGGCCTGGACCGAGGCCGAGCAGGAAAGCCCTGCGCAGGGAAAAAACGCGCAGGGCCAGTCTTGACCTTGAAATCCGGGGAAGGCGCGGCGCGCCGACGCCGCAGTGCGGGCCGCTTGTCGGCCGGCAAGCCTGACCGCCCATCACCCTCGCGCGGCCCGGCTCTCAAGAGCCGGTTGCAGGTTACAGCCGACGATGGACCCGCACAACGCTGTCGTCTTCCTCGATCGGGTAGCGCGTGAAACCCATGCGTTCGGCGAGCGCGAGCATGGAGTGGTTGTCCGACAGGACCTCGCCTTCCAATTCGTGGATGCCGCGGTGCCTGGCCGAGGCCATCAGCACGTCGAGCAAATGACTGCCGAGGCCCTGGCCTTGCCAGTCGTCGGAGATGACCACGGCAAACTCCGCGCTGCGCCCGTCGGGCTGGATGGCATAGCGCGCCACGCCAATCTCCAGGTCCCGCCCCGTCTGGGTATCCTCTACCACCGCGACAAAAGCCATTTCCCGGTCGTAGTCGATCTGGGTGAAGCGCACCAGCATTTCGGGCGTCAACTCTTCCAGCGGGCGCATGAAGCGGTAAAGCCGGCTTTCCTCCGAGAGGCTGCGCACGAAGGCCTGCTCGGCCTCGGCGTCTTCCGGACGGATCGGGCGGATATGCACGATGCGTCCGTTTGGCGCTGCCCAGGTTTCGGCCAGGTGGGCCGGGTAGGGGTGGATGGCCAGATGCGCGTAGGGCTCGGCGCCATGAACCGGCGGTGCCAGCTCGATGCGGGCATCCACGGCCATCACGCCCTCGTCGTTGGCAAACAGCGGGTTGATGTCCATTCCTCCGATTTCCGGCAGCTCGCAGGCCATTTCGGAGATGCGCAGCAGCACGTCGACAATGGCCTCGCGCCGAACAGGCGGCATGCCGCGGAATGCGCCGAGTTCGCGGGAGACGCGGGTCTGCTCGATCATCCGTTCGATGATCGTGGCGTTGAGCGGCGGCAGGGCCAGAGCGCGGTCACGCATGATCTCGACCGCCGTGCCGCCCATGCCAAAAGTAATCACCGGCCCGAAGACCGGGTCGCGCAGGATGCCCACCAGCAGCTCCCGGGCATTGTGCCGGTCGCTCATGTGCTCGACCGTGACGCCGTCCACGCGCAGGTCCGGGTGCTGTGTTCTGATCTGGTCGAGCATTTCGGCGGCCTGCTGCCGGACGGACTGGGCGCTGCGGATATTCAGTCGCACCCCGCCCGAATCGCTCTTGTGGCTCAGATCCGGCGCGGAAATCTTCAGGGCCACGGGAAAGCCCAGCGTCTCGGCGGCCAGCATCGCCTCGTTGGGCGAACGGGCCAGGATGCTGGCGTTGGTCGGGATGCGGAACGCCGACAGGATGGCCTTGGATTCGCGCATGTCCAAGATCTTTCGGCCCTCGGCGCGGGCGGCCTCGATGATCAGCCGGGCGCCGGCGACGTCCGCCGGCGCCTCGCGCGGCATCGCCGCCGGAGTCTGCATCAGCAGGGCCTGGTTGCGCCGGTGGGCGAGCAGTGCCGCAATGGCTTCCACGGCGGACTCGGGGGCGCGAAACTGCGGGATGCCCACCTCGTCGAAACGCGTTCGGGCCTCGTTGACGAGTGTCTCGCCCATCCAGCAGGCCATCACCGGCTTACTGCTGTCCTTCGCGACGCGAATGACGGCCTCGGCGCAGCCGGTCGGGTCGGTCATGGCCTGCGGGGTCAGCATCACGACTACCGAATGCACGTTCCGGTCCTTGAGACAGACTGCCAGCGCCTTTTCGTAGCGTTCCGGTTCCGCGTCCCCGAGGATGTCCACCGGGTTGCCGTGCGACCAGTGCGCGGGCAGGAACGCATCCAGCGCTTTCAGGCTTTCCGGGGCCAGGGTCGCCAGCGGCACGGACAGGTCGGCCGCGCGGTCGGTCGCCATGACGCCCGGGCCGCCCCCGTTGGTGAGAATGAGCAGGTTTTCTCCCTTCTGGCGCAGGCCCAGCGAGAGGATTTGGGCGGCGGCAAACAGCTGGGTGACCGTGTCGACGCGCACCACCCCCGCACGCTCGAGTGCGGCATTGAAAACGTCATCCCCGCCGATCAGCGCCCCGGTATGGGTGGCGGCAGCACGGGACCCCTCGGCATGCCGAGCGGACTTGAGCACGATGACCGGCTTGACACGTGCCGCGGCGCGCAGGCCCGACAAAAAACGCCGCGCGTCCCGGACCCCCTCGATGTACAGCAGGATGCCCCGGGTCTTCGGGTCCAGCGCCAGGTAGTCCAGCAGTTCCCCGAAGTCCACGTCGGCGGCGTCTCCCGACGATGCCATGGCCGACAGACCCACGTCGCGTCCCTCGGCCCAGTCGAGCACGGCCGTGCACAGTGCCCCGGACTGGGACACCAGCGCCAGATGGCCGGCCTTGGCCTGGTTGCGGCTGAAGGTTGCGTTGAGTCCGAGCGACGGGCGCATGATGCCCAGGCAGTTGGGCCCGATAATCCGCATGCCGTGCCGTTGGGCGGCGTCCATCATGTCCCGTTGCAGGGCCTTGCCCGTGGCGCCAGCCTCGCCGAAGCCGGCGGAGAGCACCACCGCTCCCTTCACGCCCTGTTCGCCGCACTGCCGGATAATCGCCGGGACGGTTGCGGCCGGTGTGGCGACCACCGCCAGGTCGACCGGCGCGCCGTACTCGACCAGGCTGGGATAGCAGTCGAGGTCGCGGACCTTGTCGTGCTTGGGATTGATCGGCACGATCCGGCCCTCGAAACCTGCTTCGATGAGATTGGCCAGCACCATGGTGCCCAGGGCGTTGGGTCGCTCGCTGGCACCGAATACGGCGACGCTGCGGGGGTTGAACAGGCGTTCGAGCACGTGGGCACCCATGAATGGCGGCCTCCCTGATGTAATCCGTTGGTGAGAATTGGGTCGCGGGTCATCTTGCCTGATAATGACCGCAAGCTGAAAGACTACGAAACGGTCGTGATCAAACGATGAATCTGGCGCTTTTTTCTCACCCGGACTGCCTGTTGCACGACAACGGTCCCTGGCATCCCGAGCAGGCGATGCGCGTTGAAGCGATTCAGGATCACCTGATTGCCAGCGGCCTGGACCCCTGGCTGCTTCACCGCCAGGCGCCGGAGGCCACGCCGGCGCAATGGCAGCGGGTGCATCCCGGGGACTACGTCGACATCCTTCAGGCCCACCTGCCCGAGAAGGGTATTGTTTCTCTGGACGGGGATACGGCACTGGCGCCGGGCTCGGTCAAGGCCGCGCTTCGGGCTGCCGGGGCGGGAGTGGCCGCGGTCGACTGGGTCACCGGCGGGCGCGATCTGCGCGCCTTCTGCGCCGTGCGCCCGCCCGGCCATCATGCGGGTGCTCGGCGCCCTGCCGGGTTCTGCTTGCTCAACAACGTGGCCGTGGCAGCCAAGCATGCGCTGGCGGCGCATGGGTTGTCGCGGGTGGCCATCGTGGACTTCGACGTGCATCACGGTGACGGGACCGAAGCGATCGTCGGGGGGGACGAACGCATCCTGTTCTGCTCGGCCTTCCAGCATCCCTTCTACCCGCACAGCGGGGAGGATACGCCCTTCGAAAACTGCCTGCCCGTGCCGCTGCCGGCCGGAACCGACGGCGCCCGCTGGCGCGAGGCGGTGGCCGATGCCTGGTTCGGTCCGCTGGCGGATTTTGCACCGGAACTGATCCTGATCAGTGCCGGGTTCGATGGGCATCTTGAGGATGACATGAGCCAGTGGACGCTGGTGGAGGATGACTACGCCTGGCTCACCACGGCGCTGGTCCGGCAGGCCGAGCAGTCCGCCGCCGGGCGGGTGGTTTCGATGCTCGAGGGCGGCTACGAGCCGGGCGCACTGGCCCGATCGGTGGTGGCGCATCTCAAGGCCCTGATGGGGGACTGATGCCCGAGCGACACCTGGTCCGCGTGGCGGTGCCGGCGCCGGTACCGGGTTATTTCGACTACGTGCATGAGAACGCGCTGCCCGCGGGGGTGCGCGTGCGCGTCCCCTTTGGCCGGGGCGAGCGGATCGGCGTGGTCGCCCCCGGCGGGGGGCAGGGCGCGGGGGTCGAACCCGATCAGCTCAAGCCGCTGGTCGAGGTGCTGGACGCGTCGCCGCTGCTTTGCCCTTCGGTATTGCGGCTTCTGTCCTGGGCTGCCGGCTACTACCACGCCCCGCCAGGCGAAGTGTTCTTCCAGGCCCTGCCCGTGGCCCTGCGCGACGGTTCCGCTTTGCCGGATCTGCGTATTCGCTTTTGGTCGCTCACCGCGGACGGGCGTGCGCTGGATGCCGGGTCTCTTCGGCGGGCGCCCCGTCAGATGACCCTTTTCGAGCGACTGCGCGAGGGTGCACTGGCACATGACCGGCTTTGCGCAGCCGACCGTCAGGCCATGAAGACCATGCATGGGCGTGGCTGGGTTGAGGATGCCTGGCGGTCTCCGGCCCCGGTGCAGACCGCGCCGGTCCGGTCTGGCCCCGTCCTGAATGCATCCCAGCAGGCGGCTGTCTCCGGCATTTCGGAACAGTCTGGCCGCTTTGGCGTGCACCTTCTGGAGGGGGTGACCGGCAGCGGCAAAACCGAGGTGTACCTGGCGCTGATCGAACAAGTATTGGCGGCCGGTCGGCAGGTCCTGGTGCTGGTGCCCGAGATCGCCCTGACGCCGCAACTGCTCGAACGATTCGAGGCCCGCCTGGGGCCGGTGGTGGGCTGTCTGCATTCGGGACTGGCGGACGGAGCCCGGCTTCGGGTCTGGGCAATGCTACGCGCGGGGCTGCTGCAGGTCCTGATCGGGACCCGCTCCGCCGTCCTGGTGCCGCTTCCGTCGCTGGGCCTGATTGTTGTTGACGAGGAACACGACGGCTCATTCAAGCAGCAGGAGGGGTTTCGCTACCACGCGCGGGACATGGCCATCTGGCGGGCACGGGATGCGGGTGTCCCGGCAGTGCTCGGCTCGGCAACGCCGGCGCTGGAAACGCTCTGGAACGCGGATCGGGGCCGGTACCGCCACTGGACGTTGCCGCAACGCGCCGGCGGTGCACGGCTGCCGCGCATTGAGCTGCTGGACATGCGGCGGCAGCGGATGCGGGCCGGGTTGTCCGACCAGCTGATCGACCGGATGCGGGCGCACCTGCTTGACGGTGGGCAGGTTCTGCTTTTTCTCAACCGGCGCGGCTACGCGCCGACCCTGCTCTGTCATGCCTGTGGTTGGGTGGCTGAATGTCGGAACTGCGATGCGGGGCTGACTTTGCACCGCCGGGCGGGCGAGCTGCGCTGTCACCACTGCGGCGCCTTCACCCGGCTGCCGCCTGCCTGTCCGGCCTGCGGCGCACCGCTGACCAGTGCGGGGCAGGGAACCGAGCAACTGGAGGAAACCCTGGCCGCCTTGTTTCCCGAGTTTGGCATCGAGCGGGTGGACCGGGACACGGTCGCCCGCCGGGGAAGCCTTGAAAAGCGTCTCGGGCGGATCCGTCGCCGCGAGGCGCAGATCGTGGTGGGTACCCAGATGCTTGCCAAGGGACATGACTTTCCGGGCATGTCGCTGGTTGGAATCATCGATGCGGATCAAGGCCTGTTTTCCGGAGATTTCCGCGCCAGCGAGCGGCTCGCCCAGCTGGTCACGCAGGTGGCGGGCCGTGCCGGACGGGCCGAGCGCCCGGGCGAGGTGCTGATCCAGACCCACCAGCCAGATCATCCGCTGCTGCAAACCTTGATCCGGGAAGGTTATCCCGCCTGCGCCCGCCAGCTGCTGGAGGAACGGGCGCAGGCAGGGTTGCCGCCCCAGGCCCCGGCCGCCGTGATTCGGGCGGACTCGCCGGATGCCGCGTCGGCCGAGCAGCTTTTGAACGATGCGGCCGAAAGCCTATGCGGCTGCGCGGGTGTCACGCCCCTTGGCCCGGTGCCGGCGCCCATGGCGCGCCGCGCAGGTCGGTATCGTTACCAGATGTTTATCCAGGCCGGCAGTCGCGGGCACCTGCACGCGGCGCTGGATCGGTTGCAGGCCCAGATGCCCGCCCTGCGCAAGGGGCGCCTGCGCTGGTCGATCGATGTCGATCCGGTCGATATGTACTGAACCCGAGGCCTGTGGCAATCTTGGGTTTTCTTGCCTTCGTGCAGCCATGCTCTTGCGGCTCGTGGATGCACCGACGCGCAGTGGCGCAAGCCATTGAGTCGACCACCGAACCGAAACAAAACCTCACTGGACAAGCGAAATGAAGAAGATCGAAGCGATTATCAAGCCTTTCCGCCTGGATGACGTGCGCACCGCCCTGATGGAGCTGGGCGTCAGCGGGATGACGGCGACCGAGGTAAAGGGGTTTGGTCGGCAGAAGGGGCACACGGAGCTGTACCGCGGGGCCGAGTACGTGGTCGATTTTCTGCCCAAGATGAAGCTCGAACTGGTCGTGGCGGACGATCTGGTCGACTCCGTGCTGGATGCCATTATCAAGGCTGCCCACACCGGCAAGATTGGTGACGGCAAGATCTTTGTCCTGCCGGTCGAGCGCGCCGTGCGCATCCGAACGGGCGAGGAAAACGAGGAAGCGCTCTAAGACCGGCCTGCAGGAAGCCCTTTGGCTTCCGCGTCCTTTTCGCAGGCGGAGTTTCCCCAGGGAAACTCTGCACGAAGCCATCCATGGCTTCGTGCAGACACGCCCGGGCCGATACATGCTCGACCCGGGCT
>JBNGDJ010000096.1:0-3158 GCA_049974825.1 Halothiobacillaceae bacterium
CGCGGAGCTGGCGGTAGCCCACAAATCCATGGATGGATTTGTGCAGAGTTTCCTTTGGCCGCCATGCCTCGGCCGGCCTGCCTGCAGCAGTGTGCCCGCAGGTCGCCTGCGCAGATCGGACAACGTGACCCGGCCGGCCTCGACTCCCGGGGCTGGCCCGGTTCCTGCCTGGCACCGGGAAAACCCGGCGCCCCATTGGAGAAAGACTGACCATGACCGCCATTTATCGCAGCCTGATCGGTTTCGCCCTGCTGGCCATGACCACCGCCTGCGTGACCATCAATATCTACTTCCCCGCCGCCGCAGCCGAGGAAGCGGCCCGCACCATCGTGCGCGACGTACTGGGCAGCGAGGCGGAAGCTGCACCCGGCCAGCCGACCCCCGAGGCGGCCCCGCAGGCACCGGCCGAGCCGGAGGCGCACAATCGTTATTCCCGCATGGTTCTGGCTGCCGCCACGGTCCTGGTGGGGGAAGCGCGTGCCGAGGCGGATCTGAGCATCCGATCGCCAGCCATCGATGCGCTGCGCGCCTCCATGCGCGCCCGGGCCGGCAAGCTTGCACCTTTCTACGCCGATGGCACAGTCGGCTTCAATCGTCAGGGGCTGGTGGAAATTCGCAGTCTGGACGGGGTACCCCTGAACCGCCGTGCCGAACTCAACCAGCTGGTCGCCCAGGAAAACGAAGATCGCAACGCCCTGTACCGGGAAATCGCCCAGGCCAATGGCCGACCGGACTGGGAAGGTCAGATTCGCGACACCTTTGCCCGGGTGTGGGCCGAGGAGGCTCCCGCCGGCGCCCAGATCCAGCGCGCGGATGGTAGCTGGACCCGCAAGTAAACCGGACGCGCGGACAGGTCATGCCTCCCGGCTGTGTCATGGTGCAACCATGCGTTGAACCACAGCCCCTGCACCGGACATGCCCCGATCCGCGTCGGCACTATGGCCTCCGCGCCTCTTTCGGAAAAAACTCCCGCGATCGCAACACCCGTCCGACCACCCCGAGCGGGTGAATTGCGGGTACAATCGCGCTCCGATCCAGCCAAGCCAGCACGGCCAAATGTCAGAACAACCCGCCAGCACCGACGGTCCAGTTCGCCGGATCGAACACGGACCAACGCGCTTTACCCTTCTGGGCACGGCTCATGTCTCCCGCGCCAGCGCCGCCGACGTGCGGCGAATGCTGGATGCAGGGGACTTTGACGCCGTGGCTGTCGAACTCTGCCCTGCCCGCCACGAGGCCATGGTCAACCCCGATGTCTGGGGCCAGACCGACCTCTACAAGGTCTTTCGCCAGGGCAAGACCACCATGATGGCAGCAAGCCTCGCGCTGGGCGCCTATCAGCAGCGACTGGCCGAACAGTTCGGCGTCGAACCCGGGGCAGAGATGCGCGCGGCCATCGAGGGGGCGCTGGCCCGCGGGCTTCCGGTCCTTCTGATTGACCGGGACATCGGGATCACCCTGCGGCGGGTATACCGCAACGTGCCCTGGCACCGTCGGTTCGGGATATTCGGTGGACTGATCGGGTCGGTTGTCTCCCGGGAGGAGGTGAGCGAGCAGGAAATCGAGCGTCTCAAGGAGGGAGACATCCTGGAGACCACCTTCTCGGAATTTGCCGATCGCGAGCAGGCACTGTACGAGCCGCTGATCGCCGAGCGGGACGAATACATGTCTGCCCGCCTTTGCGCCGGGGCCCGGGACGGGCAGCACCGGGATGTCCTGGCGGTGGTGGGTGCCGGGCATCTGGCCGGCATGGCCACCCACCTCGAACGCGGTGGCGACGTCTGCGAAACGCCGGAGGCGGTCACGGAACGCCTGGAGCGCAAGCCCCCGGCCGCCCGCTGGCCCAAACTGATTCCCTGGCTGATCGTGGCCCTGATCCTCACCGGCTTCGCGATTGGCTTTTCGCGCAGCCCGGAGCTTGGCAGGCTGATGCTCTGGGACTGGATCCTGATCAACGGCACACTGTCGGCCTTAGGCGTGCTGATTGCCCGCGGTCATCCGGTCACTGTGCTAGCGGCATTTCTCGCGGCACCCTGGACCTCGCTCAACCCGATGATCGGTGCCAGCATGGTGGCGGGCGCGGTGGAACTGTATTTTCGCAAACCGCGGGTGGCCGACTTCAGTCGGCTTCGACATGACGTGACCGAGTGGCGCGGCTGGTGGCGCAACCGCGTTTCACGGACCCTGCTGGTCTTTTTCCTGGCCGGATTCGGGTCATCGGCGGGCACCTACATTGCCGGGTTCATGATTTTCGACCGGCTCACCGGGGGCTGAACCCCGATGGCAGAGCGCGCGCCCGCCGCCCAGGAAGGCATCGACCGCTTTGTCGAGGCGCTCTGGTTCGAGGAAGGGCTGGGCGCCCAAACACGGCAGGCCTATGCCAGCGACCTGCGCCAGTTCGCGCGCTGGCTGGGAATGGACCAGCCGCTGGATGCGGCCGATCGCGGCGCCATTCTTCGCTATCTGGGCGAGCTGATGGCTGCCGGCCTGAAGGCGCGGACTGTGGCCCGAAAGCGTGCGGCGCTGCGGCGTTATTTCGGCTGGCTGAACCGCCAGGGGATCAGGCCCGATGATCCAAGCGCAGACGTTGAGGCACCGCGGACCGGGCGACCGCTGCCGAAGACCCTCTCGGAAAGCGACGTCGAGCGGTTGCTTGAAGCGCCGGATCCTTCCACCACGATGGGCCTGCGCGACCGGGCCATGCTCGAAGTGCTGTATGCCAGCGGCCTGCGAGTGTCGGAACTCGTGGGCCTCGGCCTCAGTCAGATTGACCTGAACCGGGGCGTGTTGCGTACGTTCGGCAAAGGCCGCAAGGAACGACTGGTACCGCTGGGCGAGGAAGCGGTGGACTGGTGCCGAAAATACCTGAGCGAGGCGCGGCCGGAACTGCTTGGCGAGCGCGAGTGCCCGTTGTTGTTCGTAACCCGACGCGGCACGGGGATGACTCGCCAGGCGTTCTGGCACCTGATCAAGCGGCATGCGCTGGATGCGGGGCTGGGCGAACTGCCCTCACCGCATACCCTGCGGCACGCCTTCGCCACGCACCTGCTCAATCACGGAGCCGACCTGCGGGCGCTGCAGATGCTGTTGGGCCATGCGAACCTGTCGACAACCCAGATCTACACCCATGTCGCCACGGCTCGGCTGAAGGCCCTGCA
>JBNGDJ010000096.1:3258-9085 GCA_049974825.1 Halothiobacillaceae bacterium
TTCATTCGCAATCGAGGAAAGACACCATGACCATCCGTTTTCTGGCAGTCGCCGGCCTGATGGCCACCCTGGTCGCGCCGTTGCAGGCCGACGAGAATGCCATCCGTGACAGCATCGAACGCAATATGCCCGGCGTCCAGGTAGACTCGCTGGCTCCGGCCCCGGTCGAGGGGCTTTACGAGCTGCGCTCCGGCTCTGACATCGTTTACATCACCGAAGACGGCAAGCACCTGTTCACGGGCAGCCTGATTGACCTGCCGGCACGGGCCAACCTGACCGAGAACGCCCGGGCCGAGATGCGCGCCGAGTTCATGGATACCCTGGACGAGTCGGACATGATCGTCTTCGCCCCGGAGGGCGAGCAGCGCCACAGCATCACCGTGCTGACCGACCACACCTGCCCCTACTGCAGCCGGCTGCACAACGAACTGGAAGATCTGACCGCAGCGGGCGTCGAAGTGCGCTATCTGCTTACGCCGCGCCAGGGAGAACGCACCTCCGCCTTCCGGGAAGCCTCGATGATTCTCTGCGCGGACGACCGGGTCGAGGCCGTAGACAAGGCCATGCGCACCAAGGAAGTCGAAGGCGAGAACTGCGCCGACGACCTGGTGCGCGAGCACATGCAGGTGGCCGAGCGGATGGGCATGAGCGGCACCCCGTTCATTATCACCGAGTCGGGCATGACCGTTCCCGGCTATCGGCCCGCGGCCGATCTGATCCGCCTGCTGGATGCCGGGCGCTGAGCGGTTCGCCCCGCAGGCCCCTCAAACAGCCCGGCCGGGCACAGTGCCCGATCCAGTCTCCCTGAGGCCGAACCAAGCCGAAGACGACTGACCGCAGGGGGAATCCTGCGCCCGGCCCCGTTCATTCTGCCGGGAATTGGGATCCCCCGACACGCTGTGGCACAAGCCATTGAATCGCCGGGCAGGACCTGGACCCGATCTGGCCGGGCCTGCCTGCATGGCCCGACACATGGCGCCGTGCAGCGCCTGATCGGCACCCAAAACTCGCGCTCAAGCGTCTATACTGGAATCGCGTAATCTCGGGAACCACCGGCGGCAGGTGGCTCCCGGGATTCATCCGGTTCAGCCAGCAGGGCTCCGCATGCAGGAACAGCAAATTCACCGCAGCACACAGCGCATCGTCTCGCTTGCGGTGATCTGCATCCTGATCACTGGCACGCTGGTCTCGCTCGGGACCGTCTACCCGATGTACCTGAGCCTTCGAGACAGCATTCTCGAATCCAGCCAGGCGGCGGTGGCCGCCCAGGCTCGGGCCATCGACAACCAGCTGACCCG
Organism: Halothiobacillaceae bacterium; assembly: GCA_049974825.1. Lineage (GTDB taxonomy): Bacteria > Pseudomonadota > Gammaproteobacteria > Halothiobacillales > Halothiobacillaceae > JBKHDT01. The sequence continues at coordinate 4,557 of JBNGDJ010000096.1, forward strand.
CTACGGCGATCTTGCCGAACAGTTCACCAGCCGCACGGAGATTCGCCGCCGGCTTGAGGCCTATGCCGATGGCGAGCTGACCCGTGAGGCACTGGTGGTCTTCACGACCCCGCGCCTGCGCGATCCTTTCGAGCGGCTTGCAGACATGGCGGGCATGCAGCGTCTGGGCCCCGAAGGCCAGCCACTGGTGACTCTGGGCACGCCGCCGGAGAACCTCGCCTCGCTGCCTGCATTCGACAGCCCTGCCCTGCGCCCGATCTTGCAGGAGATGCCCGGCGGCGGCGAAGAGGTGCTGCTGGTGGCAGGGGCCCCGATTCTCGATGCCGAGGGCCGGCGTCTTGGCACGGACCTGCTTTATTTCCGCGCCCAGCCGCTGGTCAGCGCGATTCGCGACTTCGAGCAAAAGATGGGCGAGGGCTGCCTGGGCATTGCGGTGCGCGATCACGGTTTGATTCTTCGGCTGAACCCCGAAGGCAGCCGCCTGCAGCCTGAACCGCTGGAGCTTGAAACCCTGCCGGCCGACGCGACGCAGGGAGACATCCTGCTCAAGCCCTGCACCACAACCCAGCGAACCCGGGTCACCATCCACGAACCGCTGGAGCCGACGGGCTGGTCGCTCGTCTACCAGGTGCCATCCAGTGCCCTGTATCGCCCGGCCTACCAGGAGCTGGCGATTGCCGGGGGACTGGTGCTTTTCATGATGCTGATCGGTGCCTGGCTGACCCGGCGCTTGCTGACCCCACTGATGACCCACATCCTGGACCAGGCCAATGCCCTGGAGCGCAGCACATCCGAGCTGTCGATTGCCGCCAGCGTGTTCGAGAATACCCGGGAAGCGATCATCACCACCGACACCGACTTCGCGATCGAGCGGATCAACCCGGCATTCACGCGGATCCTCGGGTTCAACCACGACGACGTGAAGGGCCGGGCCCTCTTTGAATTGATGTCGGAGGATACCCGACATGCCGGACAGGAGGGCCGAGGTCAAAAAATTCGCCGCCTGCTGCTGGATCACGGCCACTGGCAAGGAGAGGTCGGCTACCGGACCGTGGACGGGCGGACCCTGCCGACACTGCAGACCATCAGCACGGTGCAGGACGCCGATGGGCGCGTATTCCGGCTGATTCACATCTTCAACGACATTTCCGAACAGAAGGCAGCCGAGCGACGCATCCGGCGCCTGGCGCACCACGACACGCTCACCGGTCTGCGCAATCGCAATGCGATTCTTGAACAGCTTGAGAAACGGGTGGCCCAGGCCAGGCGCAAGGACCGTGGCATGGCAGTGCTGTTCCTGGACCTGGATCACTTCAAGCCGGTCAACGACGAGCTTGGCCACCATGTCGGGGATCACCTGCTCCAGCACGTCGCCCAGCGGCTTGAGCATGTGGTTCGTGACAACGACCTCGTCGGCCGGCTCGGTGGAGACGAGTTCCTGGTGCTGCTTGAGGACATCCACGAGCCGGAGCATCTCGATGCGCTGGCCGCCAAGATCGTCGACACCATCGCCGCAGCCTACCGGATCAATGGCCATGACATTCAGATCGGCGCGTCAGTGGGCGTGGCCCGCTACCCGGAGGACGGCGGAGACAGCGATACGCTGGTGCGGCACGCGGACGCGGCCATGTATGCCGCCAAGGAAGCCGGTCGCAACCGGCATTGCCTGTATGCCAATGTCGACTCCCGCCCAGAATGAAGGCGCAAGCGGCCAGCGGGCAACTTGCCTGCGCCTTGCATTTGGGCAGAAGGTCTCGCTGAGCCGGCCCCGCTCATAAAACTTTTACTGGACTTATAAACGATATTCCCGCATCATTTGACGCTTGGCTTTGATTCTTCCCTCCCCGCCGCACATCCTGCATCTGAATACGCAGGCTGCCTGCCCGCAGCACGCCGCAAGGCTGTCCTGAACGAAAAATCACGCCATGCCACGACGTGGACCCATTCGGACCATACCGAATCCCCGTCGCTCATCCGGCCCGCCTGCACCGCGCCCATCGAGAGAAACCGCGCTTTTTCAGGTTCGCCGTATCGACCACGCCGTCACGGAATGTCTCCTGCGGCCCACGAACCTGTTTCAAGCGAGTAACTCGAACGATGACTGATACCGATACCCTTCCGACCTTTGCCGACCTTGGCCTGCCGCAATTCCTGCTGGACGCCCTGGACGACATGAACTTCACCACCCCGACGCCGGTTCAGGCCCAGGCCATCGGCCCGCTGGCTGACGGGCGTGACGTGCTTGCCCTCGCTCAGACCGGCACCGGCAAGACCGCCGCCTTCGCTCTGCCGCTTCTCGGCAAGCTGACACCAAGCAGTGAAGGTCCGGCCCTGATCGTGCTGTGCCCCACCCGCGAGCTGGCAACCCAGGTGGCGGAGGCCATCCAGGACCTGGCCCGTCACCGTCCGGAATGGACTGTGGCCGCGGTCTACGGCGGGCAGCCGATGGGCGCCCAGAAGGCGGCTCTGCGTCGCGGCGCCCCCATCGTGGTCGGGACCCCTGGCCGCATCATGGACCTGATGCGCCGGGGGTACCTGAATCTGGACGGCATCCGGGCCGTGGTGCTAGACGAGGCGGACGAAATGCTGCGCATGGGCTTTGCCGAGGACGTGGACTGGATTCTTGGGCATACCCCCTCCGAACGCCAGGTCGCCCTGTTCTCGGCCACCATGCCACAGGCGATCCGTCGACTGGCCCAGACCCACCTGGACAATCCCCTGGAAATCCGCGTCGAGTCCTGTGCCAAGCGCAAGGCGCAGATCGACCAGCGGTATTGCCGGGTCTTCGGCGAGCGCAAGCGCGCTGCCCTGGTCCGCTGGCTGCAGGCCGAGCCGGTGGACGCCGCCATCGTGTTTGTTCGGACCAAGGCCGCCTGTGACGAGCTGGCCGAGGTGCTGGTCGAGCACGGCATCCGTGCGGCCGCCATCCATGGCGATCTGGACCAGGCGCGGCGCGAACAGGTGCTCGACGGCCTACGCAACCGTCGCCTGGACGTCGCCATCGCCACCGACGTGGCCGCGCGCGGCATCGACATAGACCGGGTCACCCATGTGTTCAACTACGATCCGCCGCACGACCCGGAAAGCTATACCCACCGCATCGGCCGGACCGGGCGCGCCGGACGTTCGGGCGTGGCCATACTGTTCGTCACCCCGCGGGAGGACCGGATCCGCCGCAATATCGAGCGGGTCACGGGCCAGTCGATGAACGAAGCCGCCGTACCGGACGCCGCGGCCGTGGCCGCCCGCCGGCAGCAGCGATTTATCGAGACGCTGACCGAGCAGATGGAAGCAGACGATCTGGCCACGACCGAGGCCAGCCTGGCCGAGGCCGTCGCGGCGCATGGCTGGGAGTGGCCCCGCGTGGCGGCCGCCCTCGCCCGTGCACTGACCCGGGATGCGCCGCTGAATCTTTCCGACGAACCCGAGCAGTTCGGTCCGGAAGGCAGGCATTCCGGCGCCGGTGAGCGCGAGCGTCGTCCGCGCCCGCAAGGCGGACGCGACAGTCACGCCGACCGCGCCGTGCCCGATGGCATGATTCGCTACCGGCTTGACGTCGGACGACGCCACAATGCCACCCCGCGCGAGATCGTGGGTGCGCTGGCCAACGAATCTGGCATCAGCGGAAAAAACATTGGTCGCATCCGCCTGTTCGACGAGTTCAGCCTGGTTGACCTGCCGCAGGGCATGTCGCCGGCCATGGCCCAGGACCTCAAGCGCATCCGGGTGGTTGGTCGACGGATCGACCTGCGCGAATGGCGCGAGCACCCGCCCCAGGGAATGGACCGCAAGCCGCGCCCGGCTCGCCGGTTTGGCGAAGGCCGGCAGCGCCTCGGACTTGACCGCCGGTAAGGGATTCCCGGAACGAATTTTTCAGGCTCCGGATACGGGCATGGATGCCTCACAAAACCTCGTTGCGCGGCATTAAAGTGCCATGATCCAGGTCTTGTCTTCGAACAAGCGGAACCGAGAAATGAACCATGAAAAGGGCTGCCGGCAGGAAGCCCTTTTTTGTTTTTCATGGCTCAGGAACAACGACCAGCCATCAGCTCCGCATATTCTTCGGGCGCCTTAATCTGGCGGATGTCGATGAATTCGCCACTGGGAAAATCCCGCAGTTTCTCAAGCACGGCGAACACCCGTTCAGCCGCCTCTTGGGGACCGGGCATCCGCTCGGTACCGCGCGCTGCCCGAATGCGATCCAGTGCGGGGAATCGCTGCGGATCGGGATCTGCGCAGAGATAATCCATCATCCGCGAGTCGATCAGGCCGGGAGCCAGAGCGGAGAAGTGCGTCTGCGGCAGCTCGCGCGCATACAGGCGCAGCAGCATGTTCAGCGCCGCCTTCGAAAGGGCGTAGCCACTCCAGCCCCGGTTTCCGAGCACGGCCGCCCCGGAAGAAATCCCCACGACCTGCCCTACCGGAATGTCCCGGGCGAACAAGGCATCAAGCAGCGTCTTGTTGGCCCAGGCGTTGACCTCCATCACCTGCTTGAGATCATCCAGCGCCGTATCGCGCATGTCGGCAAT
>JBNGDJ010000097.1:0-8915 GCA_049974825.1 Halothiobacillaceae bacterium
CCCCTCGTTCCCAAGCTCTGCTTGGGAACGCCTGCCGGGCCTGCTCTGCAGGCCCGACCACCTCGGCCGGGCAGAGCTGCACGGCGCGAAATCCTGATTTCCTCAAGCCCTCAGACCCCGCAAGCAGAGCTTGCGGCATATTCCGTTCCCAGGCAGAGCCTGGGAACGAGGGGGAGTAGAACGCCTGCCTGTTCTGCACAAGCCCACCTGGGCTGCTCCGAGCGCTTCTATCAGCGCACCCTGCGTCGCCTTCAACAACCCCGCTGCGCGCGGGCCGGATGGCACTCAGTCGGGGTCGTAGCCAAGTACGGGGGCGAGCCACTTTTCGGCTTCGGCCAGGCGCCAGCCCTTGCGTCGGGCATAATCCTCGGCCTGGTCGCGGCCGATCTTGCCAATTCCGAAGTATCGGGATTCGGGCAAGGCGAAGTACCAGCCGGAAACCGCTGCCGTGGGGGTCATGGCAAAGCTCTCGGTAAGCTTCAGGCCAATGCGCTTGTCCGGCTCAAGCAGGGACCAGAGCGTGCCCTTCTCGCTGTGTTCCGGGCAGGCGGGATACCCGGGTGCGGGCCGGATGCCTCGGTACTGTTCTGCGATCAGCGCGTCATTGTCGAGGTCTTCGTCCGGGGCGTAGCCCCAGAATTCCTTGCGCACGCGCTCGTGCATCCGCTCGGCAAAAGCCTCGGCCAGTCGGTCGGCCAGCGCCTTGAGCAAAATGGCATGGTAGTCATCATGCTCCGCTTCGAACTCGGCCACCTTTTCGTCGATGCCGATGCCAGCGGTGACGGCAAAGCCGCCAATGTAGTCCGGGATACCTGAGTCCTCGTCCGTGACGAAGTCTGCCAGCGAGTGGTTCGGCTTGCCCTCGGGGCGTGGCATCTGCTGGCGCAGATGGTGCAAAACGGCCAGGGTCTCGTCACGCTGGTCGTCGGTGTAAAGCACGATGTCATCGTCATCGCGGGCATTGGCCGGCCAGAAGCCGATGACCGCCGCGGCCCGGAGCCATTTTTCCGAGACGATGCGATCGAGCATCTGCTGCGCGTCCGCGTAGAGCTTGCGTGCCTCCTCGCCCACGATCTCGTCATCGAGAATCTTCGGGAATCGACCGGCCAGCTCCCAGGCCTGGAAGAATGGGGTCCAGTCAATGCGTTCGACCAGCTCTTCGAGCGGGTAGTCTTCAAACACGCGTGTGCCAAGCAGGTTCGGTCGTGGCGGGCGATATTCGGGATTAATGACGAAGCGGTTTTCCCGGGCCTGCGTCAGGCTGACGCGGCGGGACTGCTTCTTGTTGGCGGCGCGTTGCCGGACCATTTCCTCGTACTCGGCCCGAATGTCGGCTGCGTACTGCTTTTTGTCCTTGCCCAGCAACCGGGAAGCCACGCCCACGGCCCGGGAAGCATCGGTGACGTGCACGACGGGAATGTCGGTGGCCGGCGAGATTTTCAGGGCCGCGTGCATCTTCGAGGTGGTGGCCCCCCCGATCATCAGGGGCAGACGGACGCCCTGGCGCTTCATTTCGGCGGCAACATGCACCATTTCGTCGAGCGAGGGGGTAATCAGGCCGGAGAGGCCGATAATGTCGCAGCCCTGCTCGCGGGCGGTGTCCAGTATTTTCTGCGCGGGCACCATCACGCCGAGGTCAACCACCTCGAAGCCGTTGCACTGCAGAACCACGCCGACAATGTTTTTGCCAATATCATGCACGTCGCCCTTGACCGTCGCCATCAGCACCTTGCCGGCACTCTGCGCGGCACACTCGTCCTTTTCCGCCTCCATGTACGGCAGCAGGTAGGCGACGGCCTTCTTCATCACGCGGGCAGACTTGACCACCTGCGGCAGGAACATCTTGCCGGCGCCGAACAGATCGCCGACCACGTTCATGCCGTCCATCAGCGGGCCTTCGATTACGTGCAGCGGCCGCTCGGCCTGCTGGCGGGCCTCTTCGGTGTCGGTCTCGACAAACTCGTCGATGCCCTTGACCAGCGCGTGCTGGAGTCGCTTGTTGACCGGCCAGCTGCGCCACTCCTGGTCCTGTTTTTCCTGCTTCTCACCGCTGCCGCGGTACTTCTCCGCGATCTCCAGCAGTCGCTCGGTAGCGTCCGGGCGACGATTGAGCACCACGTCTTCAACGCGCTCGCGCAGTTCGGCGGGCAGTTCATCCACGATCCCCAGCTGCCCGGCATTGACAATGCCCATGTCCATGCCGGCCCGCACGGCGTGATACAGAAAGACGGCGTGAATGGCCTCGCGGACCGGCTCGTTGCCCCGGAATGAAAACGAGACGTTGGACACGCCGCCGGAGACCATGGCATGGGGCAGGTTGCTCTTGATCCAGGCGGTGGCCTCGATGAAATCCACCGCGTAGTTGTCATGCTCTTCGATCCCCGTCGCGATGGCGAAGATATTGGGGTCAAAGATAATGTCTTCGGGCGGGAAGCCCACCTGCTCGACAAGAACGCGGTAGGCGCGGGCGCAGATTTCCTGCTTGCGAGCCGCGGTGTCGGCCTGCCCGATCTCGTCGAAGGCCATCACGACCGCGGCGGCGCCGTAGCGCCGAACGATGCGTGCATGCTCGATAAAGGCCTCTTCGCCCTCCTTGAGGGAAATAGAATTGACGATTGCCTTGCCCTGGATGCACTTGAGTGCCGCCTCGATGATCTCGAACTTCGAGGAGTCGACCATGATCGGCACGCGGCAGATGTCTGGTTCGGCGGCAATCAGGTTCAGGAATCGGACCATTGCCTGTTCACCGTCGATCAGGCCCTCGTCCATGTTGATGTCGATAACTTGCGCGCCGGCCTCGACCTGCTGCAGCGCGACTTCCAGCGCGGTATCGTAGTCCCCATCCTTGATCAGGCGCCGGAAGCGGGCCGACCCGGTCACATTGGTCCGCTCGCCCACGTTCACGAACAGGCTCTCTTCCCCGATATTCAGCGGCTCCAGCCCCGACAGACGGCAGGCCACCGGCAGTTCGACCGGCTTTCTCGGTGCTTTGCCCGCCACGGCCTCCGCCATCGCGGCAATGTGCTCGGGCGTGGTCCCGCAGCAGCCACCGACAATATTCAGGAATCCGCTGTCGGCCCACTCGCGGATATGCTCGGCCATCGGCGCGGGCTCAAGATCATATTCACCCAATTCGTTGGGCAGCCCGGCGTTCGGGTGCACGGAGACCGGATACTCGCTGATGCGCGCCATCTCCTCTACATACTGGCGCAGCAGGTCCGGGCCGAGCGCGCAGTTCAGACCCATGCTCAAGGGCTGGGCGTGACGCAGGCTGTTGTAGAAGGCCTCGGTGGTCTGGCCGGACAGGGTTCGTCCGGAAGCGTCGGTAATGGTCCCGGAGATCATCACCGGCCAGCGCATCCCGCGGCGGACAAACAGCTGCTCCAGCGCGGCGACGGCCGCCTTGGCGTTGAGTGTGTCGAAGATCGTCTCGATCATCAGTATGTCCGCGCCGCCGTCGATCAGCGCGTCGGCCGCTTCCGTGTAGGCCGCCACCAGCTCGTCGAAATGGACGTTGCGGAATCCCGGGTCATTGACGTCCGGCGAGATCGACGCCGTCCGGTTGGTCGGGCCAAGCACCCCGGCGACGAAACGCGGCTTGTCCGGTGTTCTGGCGGTCATGGCATCGGCCGCCTCGCGGGCCAGCTTCGCCGCCGCGTGGTTGATTTCGGCCGTGTACTCTTCCATGTGGTAGTCGGCCATCGCGATCCGCGTTGCATTGAAACTGTTGGTCTCAATGATGTCTGCGCCGGCTTCCAGGTAGCTGTCATGGATGGCGCGCACGATGTCCGGCTGGGTAAGCACCAGCAGGTCATTGTTGCCCTTGAGATCGTGCGGCCAGTCGGCAAAACGTGTGCCGCGGTACTGTGTCTCGCTCAGTCTGTGTTTCTGAATCATGGTGCCGGTGGCACCATCGAGAATCAGGATGCGTTGCGCGAGGGCTTCATCGAGCCGGGCGCGGGCAGGGGCGTGGGGAAGCGACATGGGACGTGGTTCTGCTGGCTGTTCGTTTGAATGGCCGCCCGCCGGGACGAGGCCCCTTCGGACGCGGCACTTCCCGGCCAAAGCAGGGGCCGGACTGTCGAGAACCGCGCATTATAACGAACATTCGCCGCGAATTTCCGACCAAGGCCCCGCCGATTCGGGGATAATGGAACGTGGAGGCCGCATGCCGGCGATCGCGGGGGTGTCAAAGTGTTACACTTTCATGACGGAATAGCGCATAACCGGTTGGGCGCGGCACGCTTTTTGGTGCTGAACCGGCTTGAATGCGGAGATACCTGCCACTCAGGCCAACCCTGCGCGAGGCTTTCTGATGGTGTGGTGTGTCCTTAGGGAAACTCTGCACGAAGCCATCCATGGCTTCGTGGGCTAACGCCAGCTGCGCGTTCAGACACGCCCGGGCCGATACATGCTCGGCCCGGGCTCCGCGATTCAATGGCTTACGTCATTGTGCGGCAGGGCATCCATGCCCTGCGCGGGAAGGTCTGCATTTGCGCAGACCTTCCCTAAATAACCGTGGAAAGTAGTGGATAGCGAGGAAACTGAGTGAAAGCCCGCAAGGAAAAGCGTTCGGCGCTGCATTGCGTCATTCTGCTGCCACTGGTTGCCGCGCTGTTGCTGACCGGGTTGGGCGTGGCCATCGGTGTCGTCGGACGGGATCATTCCTTGCGGGCCTGGGAGCGCGAAAACACCGAACAGCTGGCACGGGTTCGCCACGCGCTTGAATCCCAACTCAACCAGGCTGCCAACGCCTCCGCGTCGCTCGGGACCATGATCGAAGCGAATCCCACCATCTCGCCCGTCATCCTGACTGCCGTGGCCGAGCGGCTTCTGGATCGCATTCCCGTGATTCGATCCTTCGCGATCGCCCCTGACAATGTCATTGCCCTGAGCGTCCCGCTGACCGGCAATGAGGCAGCCATTGGACTGGACCTGATGCAGCATCCGGTCCAGTCAAGCTCAGTCAAGGAAGCCATCCAAACGCGTCGGCCAGTGCTTGGCGGGCCTTATCACCTGGTCCAGGGGCCGTTCGCGGTGATTCACCGGGTGCCGGTGTTTATCGGCACCGGTGACCAGCGGCGCTACTGGGGGTTGGTGAGCACGCCCATTGAAGTGGATCAGGTAATCCAGCAGGCCGGTCTGAGCAGACTGGTCGAACAGGGGCGTCTGGCCCTGCGCGGTACGGACGGTACCGGACGCTATGGCGCGGTATTTCTTGGGCCGGAGGCGCTGTTCTCGTCGACAAGCGCGATGACCGCCGACGTGCGGATGCTCGATGGAGACTGGTTTATCGCCTTCGAGCCCGAGCCGGCCTCGTCTCTGGTGCGCAATCTGCCGCTTGTCGGTTTGGTTCTCGGTCTTGCGGTCGGACTCGGTGCGGGCGTATCGATTCGCCGCTGGCAGCTTCAGCAGCAGCGTCTGGCCGACTCCGAACGAACGCTTCGGGAAGTCACCACCCATGTCCGTGACATCGTCTTTCGAACCGATGCGACGGGCCGGCTGGTGTATCTCAGCCCGGCCTATACCCGGTTGACCGGCCTGGAGGCATCGGATGCCTTGGGTGGGGACTGGCGCGAAATGCTTGATGCAGCCGACCGGCTGCAGATTCCGCGTCTGCCGAGCGACCAGTCCCAGGAGGATGCTGCGGAGCATCCACCCAGACTGGTGCGGTTGCGCAGCATCGTGGGCGAATCACTGCCGGCGGAACTGCGCCTGGGATCCGGCCCTGAAGGGGAGGGCATCGTGGGCATGCTGGTGGATCTGTCCGACCGCCAGGCCTATGCCCGGGCGCGGGAACTGGCCAGCTCGGTGTTCACGGCCACCAGTGATCCGATGGTCTATACGGATCGCAACCGCATGGTGCTTGCCGTCAACCCTGCCTTCGAGCAGCTGGTTGGTTTGAACGCCGAAGCGCTGGTCGGGCGAAGGCTCAGGCAGCCACTGCCGGTATCGGCCCCGGTCAGACAGCTTCGAGAGGCCGCCCATGCCCTGCGGCATGATGGTTCCTGGAGCGGCGAGTTGCCCTTCCGGCTGCCCTCCGGCGAGCGACGAATGCTTGCCTGGACCGTCAACGCGATTCGCGACCCAGGCGGCATGCTCAGTCAGTTCGTGGCGGTTATCCGCGATACGACTGAGCAGCATGAACGGCTGGAGCGCATGCGGCACCTCGCCATGCATGATGCCCTGACCGGGCTGCTGAACCGGACCGGACTGGACGAGCGCTTTACCCAGGCGCGGGCGCTGACGGATCGTCACGGGCAGGGCATGGCATTGGCGTTCTTCGATCTGGACGGATTCAAGCCGATCAACGACCAGTACGGCCATGCGGCGGGAGACCAGGTTCTGGTAGAAATTGCCCGGCGACTGCGGGAATGGCTGCGCGAGGCCGACTTGATTGCGCGGTTGGGTGGTGACGAGTTTCTTCTTGTTTTTACCGATTTCGATGACCCGGCCAAGCTGGAGGGGCTGGGCCGCAAGCTGCTCGATGTAATCGACAAGCCCGTGGAAATCGAAGGCAGGTCATTGCAGGTCAGCGCCAGTATCGGCTTCTGCCGCTATCCGCAGGATGGGCAGGATTTCGGCATTCTGCTGCGCACTGCCGACCATGCCATGTACCAGGCCAAGCTCAAGGGCAGAAACCGGTACGTGATTCACCAGAGTCAGGGGTGACTCCCTTCAGGAAACTCTGCACAAAGCCCTCCTTGGCTTTGTGCAGCAACGCCCGGGCCGATACACGCTCGGCCCGGGCTCCGCAATTCAATGGCTTGCGCCATTGAGCGTTGGGGCATCCATGCCCCAATCGGGAATCTCTGCATTCGTGCAGAGATTCCTTCAGGAAACTCTGCGCAAATCCATCCTTGGCTTGGTGGGCTGACGCCAGCCAAACGCGTCAGCAGGCTTTGCCCGCGTTCTGCAACGCCCGGGCCGATACATGCTCGGCCCGGGCTGCGCAATTCAAGGGCTTGCGCCATTGTGCGGCAGGGCATGGCTTGCGACAGAGTGCGCTGGATGCTTGAGGTGAACGGCCACAAGCCCTGTCATGCGCTTGCAATACCAGCTTGTTCCGTTATACTTCGGCCCGCTTTCGGAGTGTAGCGCAGCCTGGTAGCGCACCTGCATGGGGTGCAGGTGGTCGGGGGTTCGAATCCCTCCACTCCGACCACTAAACAATGACTTGGGCCACCCGATGCGGTGGCCTTTTTCGTTTCCGGGTCGTTTTGTTGCCAATTTGTTGCCAATCGACCAGACCAACAGCATGACTTCGCGCCTACAAAAAACCCGGCTCAGGGCCGGGTGGTATTCGGTGGGTGTGCGTCAGGCGTCGGCTCAGGGTGACGCGATCCACGCCGATGATGGTGGAGAGCTGGCGCAGGCTCATGAACTCAGCCATCGGCGGCCTCCAGGTCAGCGAGGCCGGATAACCGCGCCTTGAATGCCTCCAGCTCGCCGGCAAGGCTCTGCTCGACGGCTCTCACAGCTTCCGGTGGCAGACCGGCAGCGGTCAGTCGGTCGGGCAAGGTGCCCAGGGTCTCGGTGACGACTTCGACGGCGCGGCGGATGATGGCGTTCACCTCGCTGGCCGGTATCAGCTCGCGGTCGAGGTCAGCCAGGGCGCGGCGCTTGGCCTCTGCGTCATACCATGCCTTGCGGTCTGGTGGGTCCATCGCCTCGGGGCAGGCGGGGGCCGGCCGTGTGCTGAAAATCGCTTCCAGCAATTCGGGCCGGAACCGATAAGCCGGGTAGCCGTTCAGTTCGGCATCCGGTTGATACCCTGCCAGTCGCAACCGCCGGCGTATCGCATCACGGTCGATTTCCAGCAGTTCGGATAGCGTCCGCATGGAAACGGGTTGGTCTTTCATGTTGTTCGTGCCTCCAGCATGGCGGTGGTGGGCATTGCAGCCCGAAAAATTCTGGAATCGTGCGCTCTGCGTCCTGCCCCCACTTCAGGAACCCCTATGGGGCCCCCCGCGATTTCGCGCCAGCAGGTAGGCCACTGATAACCTCAAATCCCCGCCGGCGGTGATGCGCCTCGCAGTCGCGGTGCATCCGCAAGCGATAATCCGCAACAGCCTGCTCCAACCACTGTTTGAACAGATCAGCGGCGGCATCCGTTCCGTATGCCTCTGTCCAAGTCAGCAGCGACTCCCCGCCATCATCATCCAAAATCATCAGTTGCCGGGTCGCATCATCGCTGGCGTAAAACTCAAATTGCTTCATAGGGTCAGCCCTCCCTGAAAATGCCGGCATCGCCTCCACAGATCGGCCACCACCATCCCGATACCGGCGCGGGGGTTGCGGCATCGATCCCCACGCAGCCAGCGGCAATCCCTGCAGCGAGCCATACCATCATCGGCGGGGCTGCCTTGTTGCCACCAGGGCGGTGCATCCGCAGGGTTCCAGGTGGGCCGGTCGGTTTTCTGCTGGTGCAGATACTTGGCGAAAATATCCACGGCCTGCTGATCCAAGTCGGGCGGCCGGCCTGCTGGGTCGGAATCCAAAAATTCAGCCAGTTCCGCAGGCTGGGTCAGCAGCCCACGACAGGCTTTTTTGAGGTCATAAGGGGCCGATTTTTTTTCGATTGTGTGTCGGGGGGGTACTGTCAAAACCGACAAAACCTCTTTTTTGGGGGTTTCGTCAGTTTTGGCAGTGGGGGGGTGGGCCACATTCTGATTTTTTTTCAGTTCCGATAGCAGGGCGGCATAGCTCATCAGGCAGCCCTCCCGGTCGTCTCGACTGCCGTTGCAGCCGGATTGATCTGATAGCCAACCGTGGGCCGGCCGCCTTTCTCGGTGGGGCCGTAGGGGTCGGGTCGAATCCATCCATGTTCTGCTAGGTCCTGTTCACACTATTGAGTGTATCGACGATGAGCGCGAAATGGATGAAGAAGGTGAAAACCACATCGAGCTTGTCGA
>JBNGDJ010000098.1:0-8835 GCA_049974825.1 Halothiobacillaceae bacterium
GAAATGAGTACGCACCTGAAAACGCTGGCCGCCCGGTTCCGGTACTGACCCGACACGGGCATGCCTTGAGGAAACTCTGCACAAGGCCATCCTTAGGCTTCGTGGGCTGACGCCAGCTCTAACGCGTCAGCTGCCGGAGCCCGAGTTCAGACACGCCCGGGCCACGCTCCGCAATTCAATGACTTGCGCCATTGTGCGGCAGGGCATCCATGCCCCAATCGGGAATCTGAAGCATTCGTGCAGAGTTTCCCTGACGTTTACATCTTCGCATCCCCGCTGGCGCGTGCCTGCTCGGCCAGCCGTCGGGCCTGATCACCCGGTGCACCGGCAAACCGGCCAATCAGATAGTAGGCCGACGGGATCACCAGGAGAGTAAACACCGTCGCGAACAGGATGCCGGAGAGAATGACGATCCCCAGCACGTATCGGCTTTCGGCCCCCGGGCCAAAGGCATAAACGAGCGGCAGCGCCCCGATCATGGTGGTCATGGCGGTCATGAGCACGGGGCGCAGACGCAGACGCGCTGCCTCGACTGTCGCCTCGCGGATATTCCGACCCGCGTCACGCAGCTGGTTGGCAAACTCGACAATGAGAATGCCGTTCTTGGCCGCCAGGCCGATCAGCATCACGATGCCGATCTGCGAGTAGATATTCAGGCTCTGCCCGGTCCAGTACAGTCCGAGCAGGGCTCCGGCCACCGCCAGCGGCACGGTGAGCATGATCACCAGCGGATGGATAAAGCTCTCAAACTGGGCAGCCAGGACGAGGAACACCACCGCCAGCGCCAGCAGGAACACGAAGATCACCGCCCCGCCCGCCTGCTTGTATTCCAGCGATTCGCCCTTGTAGTCGATGCGTGCCGACTCCGGCAACTCGGTGGCGGCGATCTGTTCCAGCCGATCCAGTGCCTGTCCCAGGGTATAGCCGTCGGAAACGGAGGCGGACAGCGTGACCGCCCGAGCCCGATTGTAGCGATTGAGCTCCGGCGAGGTGGAGGTCTCCTCGATCTGGACCAGGTTCGACAGCGGGACCAGTTCGCCACTGCGGTCGGAGCGCACGAAAACGTTCTGGATGTCCTGCGGGCTGCGACGTTGTTCAACATCGCCTTCCAGCCGCACGTCGTATTCCTCCCCCCGGTCGGTAAAGGTGGTGACGGTGCGGTAGTTCAGCATGGCCTCCAGCGTGCGGCCAATGGTTTCCACCGACACGCCCAGGTCACCGGCCCGCTCGGTGTCGATGGTCACCAGCAGCTGCGGCTTGGTTTCCTTGAGATCCGAGTCCAGCGGACCCAGTTCAGGATACTCGGCGGCCTTCTCGATCATGATGTCGCGCCAGGCGATCAATTCTTCGTACGTGCTGCCCCCAAGCACGAACTGCACCGGGTCACCCAGACGCCGGCCGCCCAGGCCCTGACGCATCACCGTGCCAATGCGCAGCCCGGGCAGGTCTGACAGACGCTGACGCACTTCTGCCATGATCTGCCAGGCACTGCGATCCCGGTCGTTCCAGTGCTCCAGCACGATGATCACGATGCCATTGTTGGCAATCTCGGTATTCCCGAACCCCCGCGGCGTGCGAATCAGCAGCCGATCGATCTCGCCCGAGTCGACCAGGGGCATCAGGCGAGACTCGATATCGAGCATCTTTCCGCGCATGGCCGTATAGCCGGTTCCCTGCTCCGCGGTCGCGAACACGAAAAATGCGCCGCGATCTTCCTGCGGCGCGTACTCGTCGGGAATGTGCTCGAACAGGGTGAACATCAGAAAGAACACGCCGACCAGCGCAAGCAACACCAGCGCAGAGACTTTCAGCAGGTGATGCACCAAGACGCCGTAGCCGCGCTCAAGCAGGCCGAAGAACGAGGAGATCAGCCGGGCAAATCCGCCGGTTTCCCGCTTGAGTAGAGCGGCACACATCACCGGGGACAGGGTCAGGGCCACCAGGCTGGAAAAGGCCACGGCCGCCGCCATCGCAAAGGCGAACTCGGTAAACAGCCGACCGATGTTTCCCTCAAGGAAGGCCAGCGGAACAAACACCGAGATCAACACCAGGGTGGTGGCGACAATCGCAAACCCGACCTGTTTCGATCCGCGAAAGGCGGCCAGCAGCGGCGGCTCGCCCTGCCCGATGCGTCGGTCGATGTTCTCAAGCATGACGATGGCATCGTCCACCACCAGCCCGATCGCCAAAACCAGGGCCAGCAGGGTCAACAGATTGATCGAGAAGCCCAGGGCATGAAGCACCATAAAGGAGGCGATCAGGGAAATCGGCACGGTCACCGCCGGCACCAGCGTGGCGCGCAGGCTGCCGAGAAACAGAAAGATCACGAACACCACGGCCACGCCAGCAATCGCCAGTGTCGTGTACACCTCGGCAATGGCCCCTTCGACAAACACCGAGGAGTCGTAACTGTCCAGCAGCTCGGTGCCTTCCGGCAGGATCTGGCGAATGCGCTCGGCCTCGGCCTTGGCCAGGCGGGCGACCTCAAGGGTGTTGGCCGTAGACTGCTGGATAATGCCGAGGCCGACCTGCGGCACGGTATTACCCCGCAGGTCATTTCGGTCATCCTCCGCGCCAATGGCCACGTTCGCCACTTCTCCGAGGCGAACCAGGTGCCCGTCGCCCCCCTCGGCAATGACCATGCGCTCGAAGCTTTCGACATCCCGGAAACTGCGATCAACGCGCACGGTCAGCTCGCGCTCGATCGACTCCACGCGCCCGGCCGGCAGTTCCACGTTTTCGCGGCGCAGAGCCTGTTCCACGTCCTGCACCGTCAGACCACGCGCCGCCAGTGCCTGACGGTCCAGCGTGATTCGCAGTGCCGGACGCTTCGCGGCGCCGACCCGCACCAGGGCCACACCGTCCAGCACCGAGAATCGGTCGACCAGGTAACGCTCGGCATAATCGGTCAGCGCCAGTCGGTCCATGGTGGTGCTGGCCAGGTTGAACCACATGATCACGTCGGCATTTGCATCGGCCTTGGTCACCTGCGGCGGGTCTGCCTCGTCCGGCAGCGCGCGAATCACGCGCGAAATCGCCTCGCGCACATCGTTGGCTGCCGCGTCGATGTCCTGGTCGATATGAAACTCGATGGTCACCCGCGACCGGCCATCTGCGCTTGAGGACTGCATCCACTTGATGCCCTCGACCCCGCTGACGCGATCCTCGATGGGCCGCGTAATCTGGTTCTCGACAATCTGCGCGCTGGCCCCCGGATAGTCAGTCGTGATCGACACCACGGGCGGGTTGATGTCTGGGTACTCACGCAGGGACAGACGGTCCATGCTCATCAGACCAAAGACGACCAGCAGCAGGCTGAAGACCGAAGCGAGTACCGGCCGCTTGACGGCAATTTCCGACAGAATCATGCGCCGGACTCCCCGTCGACAACCTCGCCATCGCGCTCAACCACTTTCATGCGCGCCCCGGGCCGCAGAAGCAGCATGCCCTCAGTCACGATCACGTCCCCCGCTTGCAGGCCGGAGAGCACCTCGACCCGCCCCGGCATGCGCCGGCCAATCTCGACCTGCGCACGCTCAAAGGTCTTGTCGTCAACAAAGCGGTACACGAACTGTCTCTGCCCGGAAGGAATCACCGCCTCTTCGGGTACGGACAATGCCTGGTTTCGATCCATGACCAGCGACAGGGTCAGGAGCATGCCCGGTTTCAGGCGCCCGTCCTCGTTTGGAAGCTCCGCGCGCAAGGTCACCGCCCGCGTGCCCGGCTCAACCCGGCTGTCTACCTGGATCACCCGGCCGCGGAATACCTCATCAGGATAGGCCCGGCTGTGGGCCTCGATTGGCAGACCTTCAGAAAGCCGGGCCAGGTAAACCTCCGGCACCGTAAAGTCCAGGTGCATGACCCGGGTATCATCCAGCGTGGTAATGACGGTGCCCGGCGTGACCAGCGCACCGGGGCTGATCTCCCGTAGGCCCAGCACCCCGTCGAAGGGCGCCGTGATTACCCGCTCGCCCACCCGGGCCTGGGCGGCCATGAGACGGGCACGGGCCTCCTCCACTGCCGCCTGCTGATTGTCGAGGCTCTGCTTTGAAACCAGATTCCGCGACACCAGCCCCTCGATTCGCCGCAGCTCGCGCTGTTCGGTTTCCAGATTGACGCGGGCCTCCTCCAGCTTGCCGAACTCCTCGCCCCCAGCCAGCCGAACCAGCGGCTGCCCCTGTTCGACACGCTCGCCGTCCTCGAAGTCAATCTCGACCACCCGATCGGTCACCAAGGCCGTGATCTCCACCGACTCCCGGGCCCGGGTGGTACCCAGCGCCTCGACCCGGGTCGTGAACTCTTCCGGCTGCACCGTGGAAATTGCCACGGGAACCGGCGGCGGCGTGCGTGCCGATGACGTCTTTTCCTGCTCCAGACAGCCAGCCAGCCCCAGCAGGGCGCCTCCCAACACAAGAATAGGCACGAGATTTTTCATCGAGGCTTGGCTCCTCTGGGTGTTTTGTCGCCCGGCTCCACAAGCCGACTTGGGCGCGCATTCGGCAGGTTCCGGGACAATGTGGAATGTTCGGTGTGTGCAAGGATTCAATAACCGACTAAGTGTACAGCGACCCGGCCGCCCCTGCCCGGGTTCCCAAAGCCCCATGCCATGAACGGTACTCATGCAATTTCGCGCCAGGTGCGAATTACCCAAACCGACTCAGAGCAGCCTGAGAAATGGCCGCTTCAATGCTAAGGCCGAGGCAACGCCCGGTTTGCCGAACCCGAAGATCTGAACTACAAATAATGAAATCTCTGCACGATTGCAGAAATTCGCCTGCAGGGCATGGATGCCTTGCCGCACAATGGCGCAAGCCATTGACAAACCATTTAATTGCGGAGGCCGGCCCGGCCATACTGAACGCGGGCTCCGGCAGCTGACGCGTTTGACTGGCTTCAGCCCACGGGCCCTGGAATGACTTTTTGCGAAGTTGCCCAGTGGAATTCCCGAACTCCCGCAAGTGCGCCGCCCTGCAAGCAACAAGGTCCGTGACTCATGAACAAATCGAGATGGCAAACGCCTGTGCTGATTCTTGCGCTGGCGCTGTGGATGCCAGGCCTGTCTCTTGCCGAGACCGCAGCAAAACCCGACAGTGGCGTATCCGCAGCATCGGACCGGGTTTCACCCACCCCACAGCGGGCTGGGGACGAGGACGAGGCACTGCGCGGCCTGGCGCAGGAAGGGGCGCTCACCGTACGGGCGCTGATTGCCTACGATCGGCTGCCGGCGTCGGCCCGCGGCGAGATTCTGGGGCTGCGTGGCCAGGGCACCGATATCCTGGGAGCGGATCTCAATGCGGTTGAGCAGCTGCTGAGCGAGCACGGCGAGACTCTGAGCCCCGCTCAGCGCAATGCCGTGGAGCAGATCCGCCAGACACTGCAGTCGATTTCATCCGAAACGGCCAGCGACCAGGCCGTGGCTGCTCCTGCGACGGAACCGGATTCAGCGGGCGCTCTGCCGCCCGTTCCGCCCATCCAGATGCCCCCGGCCATTGACCCGGTCGCCATCGGACAGCAGCAGTACGCCGGCCTGATCAGTACGGCCGAGGAGGCCATGCGGGCCTTGGCCGGCCCACTGTCAAAAGCCGAGCAGGCGCAATTCGACACCAGATGGAGCCGATACCGGGACTTCCCCAGCGCGGAAATCGAAGAGTATTTTCGTCAGGCCACGCCCCTGCTCGCCGAACTGGTCAATCTCAACGAAGCCCTGGCAATCGCCTCGGCCGAGTTCGACTTCGCCTGGGAAGAGGCCATGATCGCGGCCGAATACGAGAGCGAAAGGGACGCGGCCATCGGGCTGTCGATGGCCGCCCGCCAGCGGGACCTGATCCGCGGGATGAAGGAACGGGCCGACGAGATCGCCGCCGCACTCTCGGCGCTGGGCGACGCGCCAGACCCGGTTGCAGCACAGGAACAAGCCGCGCGCCGCCATGCCGAGGCCGTCCAGGTCGTTCGCGAGCTGAGTCCGCAGTCCCCGCTGGAGGGGGTCTGGGTCGGTCACGAGCGGGTGGTGAAGGTCGGGCAGAAAGGAGACGGGTGGATTGACGGCATCCTCTCGGACCCCCTGCTTTTCGTGGTCTACGACGCCGGAGAACCTGGTGCGCCTGACTACCGCGCCCTGCTGCTGAACAACGAGGATCCGGAAGAAGTCGCGCGCGACGGCGACATACCCTACGTGGATTTTCTGCCGATCACCGGGGATGACGGGAATTATCCCGCCCTGCTCCCGGGCTTCCAGGATGGCCGGCTTGCCTTCTTTCACACGGTCGTGGACGGGGAAGATGAATGGGAACTGACGGTCGAAGCCCGGCAGGTGTCGGGCACGACGGCAAGCTACCCGCCCATGGTCCGGCGCGACACAGTCGAGCAGGCCTTTGCGAAGACGCTGGCGCGAATCCAGGAAGAGCGCGAACAGATCCAGGCCGAGGAAGCGGCCCGCAAGCAGGCAGCCGAAGCGGCGGAATCGAATCGGGATCCGAGCGCACCGGTGGACACCGAGGCACTGATGGCCAATATCATGGCCGGGCTGCAGGGCGACATGGACCGATCAAGTGAACTGGTCGGACTGGGTTTTGAAGAATCGGTTGCCGAGAGCACGCTCGAAGATTTTCACCGTCAGTACCGCTGGACCACGCCATTCATCGAGGCAGCCGATGAATGGCTGCGGGCTCGACGCTTCGGCGAGAACATCGAGCAGGATCGCCAGACCTTTCTGGCCATGCTCAAGCCACGCATTGCGGCCATCGAACCGAGCAATCAAACAGCTCAACCGACGCTTGCGGAACCGACCATCGACGAGGACACCGCGGCCCAGGATGCGGCCCGCGAGGCAGCCGAGAAAGAGGAGCAGCTCAAGCGCGAGCGCATTGCCTTCCACGAGGCCAATATCCGGATCGTGCAGCGGAATCTTGAGCGGGACCGGGCTGAGCTGGCCGAGGAAACCGATCCGGACCGGCGTGCCCAGCTGCGCTTTCGGATTGTTACCGCGCAATCGGACATTCAGTCAGAACAGGACCGAATCGCATCCATCCAGACCGGCAAGACCGTCCACAGCCGCACGGTCTTTGACGACTATGCGCACGACGTGATGATTCACAACATCCGCCGAACGCAGCAGGAAATGCAGCAGTTCGAGCGTACGCAACAGGCCCTGTACCGGCTGGCCGGCATGATGCCTGAGGATGAGGCTGACAACATGCGCGCCTTCATCGACCGACAGATCACACCCGACATGCTGGCCAGTCGGGATCAGGCGGCACTGAGGCAGATCGCAAAGGTCGTCGGTCGCCGCGTGCAGGGCTACCACCAGCAGCAGGAAGCGGCAGCTGAAGAGGAAGCGGCCTGGGCGATGTTTGGCGAAGAGGCTGCCACCAACATCAAGACGGCTGCCGACCAGAGCCTGATGGTGCTCTCCATGGCGGGCGGGCAGCCCGTGGAAACGGCCTATATCGCCGTCACCGGTTACATTGAGGCCGGGCCCGCCGAGGCCGCCATGCGGGCAGCCAGCAGTTTCGGGGGCCGGGCCGCGATTGCCGTGGAAGCGTTGCGCGGTTACCAGGACGGGGGCCTTGAAGGGGCCGCGAAGCGCGCCGCGGTTGCCTATGCCATGGCCAAGGGCATGGAATACGGGATGAAAAAGGTCATGGCCAGGGGGACCCCAACAGGGGGCGCTGATGCCCCGAGCAGGACCGCCTCACCCGCTCGTCCCCTGCCGGATGCATCAGACGCCGCGCAGATTGCCAGCCGGGTGGACGTGGACGAACAGCGCGCCCTCGCCGCCTTCAAGCGTGCCCGAAAGCAGGGCGAAGAGCTGGTCAGTGACCTGCAACAGGCCCAGGCCCGGGTGGCCGCCGCGGCCGCCGCCGGACGGCCGGCGGAAGAGCTCATCGAACTGCAGGGCCGGGTGCGCGCCCATGTCGCGGCCATCAACGGAAACCCGCATGCCAAGAACTTTCTCAAGTACCGGGGTGCAGGGGATACCAAAAAGGTCTACTCAGAGTACCTGCGCTCCATCCACGACGAAGTCGAAACGCGCTTCCACCGTCGGATGAAGGCCGGGGGCTGGGATCAGACGCCGCTCAAGGAAATGCGCAACGCATCAAGTGTCGGCACCGTGGGCATGGATTTCGACATCGGGCTGGACGAGGCCATGGTGCGCAACCTCAAGCGCAACGGCCAGCCAGCCAGCGGCCCGGAATGGCAGGTAGAGGCAGCGAAGGCCTGGGAAGAAGCTTACGAACAGGTGACAGGCCACAAGGCAGGACTGGCCTGGGAGAACGTCACAACGCCCACGCACCCGGAAAGCTACCGGGACATCACCTGGCTGAGCGACCCCACCAAGGCGAAAAAGGCCTGGGGCCAACAGGCAGCGGACGTCTCGCGTTACAAGAACTGGCACATGCTCAACGATCCCAACCTCTCCCAGATGGAAGCCCTGCAGGAAGTCAGCCGCGGAACCGCCAAGGACATCCAGACCAAGCTTGCGCCCTTGCTCGACGCGGTCAAACCGAAGTCACCCGCCAGCCTTGAACGGATGGGGATGGCCAAGGATCACTGGCGTCAGGTGCAGCGCATCCTGGCTGACTTCGGCGACAACACCATTGACCCGGTCACCGCCAATCGGCGGATTCGCGAACTCACCGGCGGGAAGGACATCCCGCAGGTCGCTGACGAGATGACGATGCTGCTTGAGAGCGTTACCCGATTCGCCGACCGATGATCCCTGCGACGGCATCCGGCCTGCGGGCTGCAGAGTCGTGGTGGTTTAGTCCGGCCGCGGTGGTTGGGCCTGCAGAGCAGGCCCGGCAGGCGTTCCCAAGCAGAGCTTGGGAACGAGGG
>JBNGDJ010000099.1:0-8751 GCA_049974825.1 Halothiobacillaceae bacterium
GCGCCTCGTACTTGTCCCCGATTGCCAGCAGCTTGTCCTTGGTCATGATCTGCTCACCACGGTTTTCAAAGTGATATTCGAACTCCCGGGTCTCCACGATGGAGTCAACCGGGCAGGCCTCTTCGCAGAAGCCGCAGTAAATGCACTTGAACAGGTCAATGTCATACCGCGTCGTGCGACGGGTTCCGTCCTCGCGCTGCTCGGACTCGATGGTGATGGCCAGAGCCGGGCAGACTGCCTCGCACAGCTTACAGGCAATGCAGCGCTCTTCCCCGTTGGCATAGCGACGCAGCGCGTGCAGACCACGAAAGCGCGGAGACTGCGGGGTCTTCTCTTCCGGGTACTGCACCGTGAACTTCCGGCCAAAGAAGTAGCGACCGGTCACGGACATGCCGAGGAACAGCTCCCAGAGGAACCAGGTCTTGAAAAACTGCTTGACGGTCTGCATGGCAAACTCCCGAATCAGCCGAACCAGGGGCCGACGCCGAAGTAGACGAAAAGCCCCTCGACGAAGATCCACACGATGGTCAGCGGAATGAACACCTTCCAGCCGAGGCGCATGATCTGATCATACCGGAACCGGGGGAAGGTCGCCCGGAACCACAAAAACAGGAACAGCAGCAGGGCCACTTTCAGGAGGAACCACACGATGCCGGGGACGAAGTCAAACATCGCCTCCAGCGGAGTTCCCTGGAAGGGCGAGAGCCAGCCGCCGAGGAACATGACCGCGGTCAGCGCGGAAATCAGGATCATGCTCGCGTACTCGGCGAGCATGAACAGCGCAAAGCCGATGCCGGAGTACTCGACGTGGAAACCCGCCACCAGCTCGGCCTCCCCTTCCGCCACGTCGAAGGGCGCGCGGTTGGTCTCGGCCACGCCCGAGATGAAATAGACCGCGAACATCGGCAGCAGGGGCAGCCAGTACCAGTGCAGGATCGAACCATCCTGCGCCCGGACAATCTCCGAGAGGTTGAGCGACTGGGAGGCCATCAGCACCCCGACAAGAGCAAACCCCATGGCCAGCTCGTACGCCACCTTGTGTGCAGCTGAGCGCATCCCGCCAAGCAGGGCGTACTTGGAGTTGGAGGCCCAGCCAGCCAGGATCACTCCGTAAATACCGGCCGCCCCAACGGCCAGCACGTACAGCAGTCCGGCGTTGATATCTGCAAGAACCCAACCGTCATCGAAGGGAATGACCGCCCAGGCTACCAGCGCGGCCACCAGAATCAGCACGGGCGCGAGATAGAAAACGAACTTGTTGGCAACCTGCGGGGTGATGATCTCCTTGAACAGGAGCTTGATCACGTCGGCGAACGGCTGGAACGCCCCGCGCGGGCCGACCCGGTTCGGGCCGATGCGTACCTGCATGTAACCAATGACCTTGCGCTCCGCCAGCGTCAGGTAGGCGACCGCCAGGGTGACCGGAACGACGATCATCAGGATCAGGATCAGGTGGACCAGCAGGTACTGCAGCGAGTCCGGCAACCAGCCGATCACAGGCGAGAGAAATTCCGTCATGACGCCACCTTCCTCAGTTCAACGGCAGCGGAGACGGCCGGCAGCAAGGCGCTGGCCTCCGTCCCCGCGCAAAGACGGACAGTTCCGGCAGCCACGCCCTCGTCGATACGAACGCGAATTCCCCGCGCGTGATGCCCGCTCTGAACGACTTCCACCAGATCACCGTCTGCGAGGCTGTGTGCGGACGCATCGGCCGGACTGATCGCGAGCGCACGCTCTTCGATGGCGACTTCGGTCTGCTGTAGCGGCAAGGCGCGTCGCTGAAGCGCATCGCCTCCGTACATGGCAACCGGCGCGTGACGCCAGAGCCCCATGTCGTCGGACGAGAGCGCCGACGTCTGGAGGTCTGAAGCCGGCGCAATCCGGTTGTCCAGCGAGACCGAGGCACAGGCGCCCTCAAGCTCGGTGCGCACCTCGTCGACGGAGAGATACTCGAAGCCTTCCAGGTCCATCAGGTTGCCCAGCACGCGCAGGATTTTCCAGCCCGGACGGGCCTCGCCGACCGGCGTCGCGGCACCCTGAACCGTCTGCCAGCGGCCCTCGGCGTTGACCCAGGTCCCCGCGGTTTCCACATGACTGCCCAGCGGCAGCAGCACCGTTGCGTAGCGGCGCATGGCTTCGGTCACGTAGCTTGTGGCCACCACCACGGAGTCGCAACCCGAGAGACGATCGATCGCCTCCGGCCCCGCCAGGCTGTCCTGCTCGGGCTCGATGCCGAATAGCAGCATGGCGGGAGCCGGCTCGGCCAGGATCTCGGCCGCATTGCGACCATGTCGCGCCTCGACCCCGCCGGGGCCACGACCCGGCACGGTGCCGGCCAGCCAGGCGCCGCAGGCATTGCCCCCCGCGGCCAGGAAACCCATGGCCGAACCGGTGGCCTCGGCAAGCCGCGAGGCGAGCACCTGAATCAGTCCATAGCGCGGATCAACCTGGGCCACGGCTCCCAGGAACAGCGCCGTGGATTCACCGTCACGCAAGTCGGCCAGAACAGCCCGGTGACGATCCTGGACTTCGACACCAGCCGCCCGGTCGGCAAGTGCCTCGGGAAGCTCAATGCCCGCAGCCTGACAAAGCGCAATCAAGTCATCGACCATGCCATCGGGGCCGCCGACCAGCTGTTCGCCGGCATCAAAGGTCAGATTCTGCTGCCAGGGATGCAGGAAATTGATGCGGGCCCCGTTTTCAAGGCTCGCCATGCGCAGGCGGTGGCCGAACAGCGGGGCTTCCTTGCGAACATCGCAACCCACAACCAGTGCCGCGTTCAGCATCGGGATCTGGGCAATGTCCAGACCCAACCAAGGCATGACCGGCGCGGCCGCGTCATTACTGAAATCGGTCTGGCGGAGCCGGTGATCGACATGTCCGCTTCCCAGCGACCGCATAAGCTTTTGAACCAGGAAGTGCTCTTCGGTACTGGCATTCGGAGAAACCAGTGCCGCCATGCCGGCGCCGCCATGCGATTCGTGTACGTGCCGCCACTGACGTGCTGCTTCGGCCAGCGCCGTTTCCCAGTCCACAACGCGCCACTGGTCTCCTTCGCGGACCATCGGTTGCTCAAGCCGGTCCTCGGCGTAGAGGCCGGCGTAGCTGTAGCGATCTCGGTCGGAGAGCCAGGTTTCATTGACCGCGTCATTGTCCCGGGGTACCACGCGCATGACGCGGCCGCCCCGGGTATGCAGGTACAGGTTGGAGCCAATCCCGTCATGGACCGCAACGCCCCGGTGCTGAATGACTTCCCAGGGACGCAGGGTGTAGCGCGAAGGCTTCGCGGTCAGCGCACCAACAGGACAGAGGTCAATCACGTTGCCGGACAACTCGGAAGTGACGCTCTTGGCGATATAGGTGCCGATCTCCATGTGCTCGGAACGCCCCGTTGCGCCGAGCTCGCGCAGGCCCGCGATCTCGTCGCCGAAGCGTACGCAGCGGGTGCAGTGAATGCAGCGGGTCATGTCGGTGGCAATCAGCGGCCCGATGTCCTTGTCCTTGACGACACGCTTGGTCTCGCTGTACTGGCCCACGCCCTCGCCGTAGCCCATGGCCACGTCCTGAAGCTCGCACTCGCCGCCCTGGTCGCAGATCGGACAGTCGAGGGGGTGGTTGATCAGCAGAAACTCCATGGTCGAGCGCTGGGCGGAGATCGCCTTGGGGCTCTTGGTGAACACCCGCATGCCGTCGCTGATTGGTGTCGAGCAGGCCGGCAGCGGCTTGGGCGCACGCTCGACTTCCACGAGACACATCCGGCAGTTGGCGGCAATCGACAGTTTCCGGTGATAACAAAAGCGCGGAATCGTGATCCCGGCGGCATCGGTCACCTCGATCAGCATGTCCCCCTTTCGGCCCTGCAGGGTAATGCCGTCGACTTCAAAGGTGATCAGGTCGTCACTCATGCCGTTTTCCCGTGCCTCTTGTGTCAGACGGTCGCGACGCCGTCGTCGACCATGCTTCGCCCGTGTTCGATGTAGTACTCGAACTCAGGACGGAAATGCTTGATGAAACTCCGTACCGGCATGGCAGCCGCATCACCGAGCGCGCAGATCGTCCGCCCCTCGATCTTGCTGGCCACGTCGTCGAGCTTGTCTAGGTCCGCGGGGGTCCCCTTGCCCTCGACAATCCGCGTCAACATTCGATACAGCCAGCCCGTGCCTTCGCGGCAGGGGGTGCACTGGCCGCAGGATTCGGAGTAATAGAACCGCGAAATCCGCTGCAGGGCACAAACCATGTCGGTGGTCTCGTCCATCACGACCACGGCACCGGAGCCCAGTGCGGAGCCGGCCTTGGCGATGGAATCGTAGTCCATGTTGGTTTCCATCATCACCGGGCCAGGAATCACCATGGTCGAGGTGCCACCGGGAATGACCGCCTTGATCGCATTGCCGTCACGCATCCCGCCGGCCATTTCAAGCAGCTCGGCAAAGGGCGTACCCATTGGAATCTCGAAGTTGTCAGGCTTGTTGACGTGTCCGGAAACCGAGAACAGCTTGGTTCCGCCGCTGTTCGGCACGCCGAGGTCGGCAAACCACTGCCCGCCCTTGCGCATGATTGACGGCACCGAAGAGAGCGTCTCGGTGTTGTTGACCGTGGTCGGCCGACCATACAGCCCGAAATTGGCGGGGAAAGGCGGCTTGAAGCGCGGCTGCCCCTTCTTGCCCTCCAGCGACTCAAGCAGCGCGGTTTCCTCACCACAGATATAGGCGCCGGCGCCAAGCGAGCCGTACAGGTCGAAGTCCACCCCGCTGCCGAGGATGTTCTTGCCAAGCATCCCGGCCTCGTAGGCCTCCCGGACGGCCTGCTCGAACCGCTGGAACGGCAGGTCCATGAATTCGCCACGCATGTAGTTGTAGCCGGCCGTCGCCCCGATGGTGTATCCGGCGATCGCCATGCCCTCGACCAGGGCGTGCGGGTTGTTCAGCAGGATCTGCCGGTCCTTGCAGGTCCCGGGCTCGGACTCGTCGGAGTTGCAGACAATGTACTTCTGACCCGGCGCGTTGCGCGGCATGAAGCTCCACTTCAGGCCGGTGGGAAAACCGGCACCGCCCCGCCCGCGCAGATTGGAGGTCTTGAGTTCTTCGATGATCAGCGCCGGATCAGTCTTTTCCTGAAGAATCGTTCGCCAGGCCTCGTAGCCACCCACCTTGAGGTAGCTCTCGAGTGTCCAGGGCTCGTCGAAGTGGCGAGTCGCGAAACAAACCTGCTCGGTCATGCGCTTACTCCAGCTTGTCGAGAATCTCGTCCACCTTCTCCGGCGTGAGCTTCTCGTGATAGACATGGTTGACCTGCATCATCGGTCCGCCATCGCAGGCCGCAAGACACTCTTCCTCTTCCTTCAGATAGATCCGCCCGTCGGGGGTGGTCTCCCCAAGCCGAATGCCGAGTTTTTTCTCGCAGTGGGAGACGATCTTGTCCGAACCCATCAGCCAGCAGGAAATGTTGGTACAGATCGAGACGTGATTGCGCCCGCAGGGGCGCGTCTCAAGAATCGAGTAGAACGTGGCCACCTCGTACACGGCAATCGGCGGCAGCTCCAGGTACTCGGCCACCGCATCCATCAGTTCGGTCGTCAGGTACCCCTCGTTCTGGTGCTGAACCTCGCGCAAGGCAGCCAGAACCGCCGATTGCTTGCGATCCTCGGGATACTTGGCAAGCCAGTGATCAATCTGCTCGCGGGTATGCTCGCTCAGCAGGGGGATCTTGCTCTCTTTCATCAGCGGTCGACCTCTCCGAATACGATGTCCTGCGTGCCGATGATCGCCACCACGTCGGCGAGCATGTGCCCGCGGGACATTTCATCCAGCCCCGACAGGTGCGCGAAACCCGGAGCCCGGATCTTGCAGCGATAGGGCTTGTTGGCACCGTCGGAAACCAGGTAGATCCCGAACTCGCCCTTGGGGTGCTCAACCGCTGCATAAGCCTCACCTTCCGGCAGGCAATAGCCTTCCGTGAACAGCTTGAAGTGGTGGATCAGCGCTTCCATGTCCGCCTTGGCCTCCTCGCGCCGGGGCGGGGATACCTTGTGATTTTCCACCATCACCGGGCCGGGGTTCTTGCGCAGCCAGTCGATGCACTGCCTGACGATCCGGTTGGACTGGCGCATTTCCTCGACGCGGACCAGGTAGCGGTCATAGCAGTCCCCGCCGGCACCCACCGGAATGTCAAAATCCAGCTGGTCGTACACGGCGTAGGGCTGCTTCTTGCGCAGATCCCACTCCACTCCGGAGCCGCGCAGCATCGGGCCGGTAAAGCCCATCTGCATGGCGCGCTCGGGCGAGACCACGCCGATACCTACCGTCCGCTGCTTCCAGATCCGGTTGTCGGTCAGCAGGGTCTCATACTCGTCCACGTACCGCGGGAAGCGTTCGGTGAAATCTTCGAGAAAGTCGAGCATCGACCCCTGACGCGCCTCGTTCATCCGGCGCACCTCGCGCTCGGAGTGCCACTTGGAAGGCTGGTACTGCGGCATGCGCTCAGGCAGATCGCGCGCCACACCGCCCGGACGGTAGTAAGTGGCATGCAGCCGAGCACCCGAGACGGCCTCGTAGCAGTCCATCAGGTCCTCGCGCTCGCGGAAGCAGTACAGGAAGACCGTCATGGCGCCGATGTCCAGCGCATGCGCGCCAAGCCACAACAGGTGATTCAGAATCCGGGTAATCTCGTCAAACATGACCCGGATGTACTGGGCGCGCTCCGGGATCTCGAGACCCACGAGCTGCTCGATGGCCCGAACATAGGCATGCTCGTTGCACATCATGGAGACATAGTCGAGGCGGTCCATGTAGCCGATCGACTGGTTGTAAGGCTTGGACTCGGCAAGCTTTTCGGTGCCCCGGTGCAGCAGGCCGATGTGCGGGTCGGCGCGCACCACCGTCTCGCCGTCAAGTTCGAGCACGAGACGCAACACCCCGTGCGCGGACGGATGCTGCGGACCGAAGTTCAAGGTGTAGTTCTGAATTTCAGGCATCGTCAGCTCACTTCTCGCTCGGCTCAACGTAACGGCTGTCCTGCCGAATCACGCGCGGGACGAGAACACGCGGTTCGATAGACACCGGCTCGTACACGACGCGCTCCTTCTCCGGATCGTACCGCACCTCGACGTGGCCGATCAGCGGGAAATCCTTGCGGAACGGATGGCCAACAAAGCCATAGTCCGTCAGGATCCGGCGCAGATCGGGGTGACCATCGAACAGGATGCCGAACAGGTCAAAGGCCTCGCGCTCGAACCAGTTGGCCCCGTTCCAGACCCCACAAACCGATGGCAGAGCCGGCGCCAACTCGTCGGGACAGTAGACCCGCACCCGCAGTCGACGGTTGTGCGCGTAGGAAAGCAGGTGGTAAACCACGGCAAAGCGCGGACGGTCGGTGGCGCGGCTGTCGTGGGGGTCGCCGAACTTGAGACGCCCGGACGTGGAGGGCTGTACTCCCCGGCTGTAACCCTCGCGGAATCCACTCTCCTGCCCGGCCCACTCGTCACGCCGGTACTC
Organism: Halothiobacillaceae bacterium; assembly: GCA_049974825.1. Taxonomy (GTDB): domain Bacteria; phylum Pseudomonadota; class Gammaproteobacteria; order Halothiobacillales; family Halothiobacillaceae; genus JBKHDT01. The sequence continues at coordinate 7,494 of JBNGDJ010000099.1, forward strand.
GGAGTAGTCCATGCCGCAGAGATCAACGAGAGTCTCGAAGGAAAACTCGGGATCGGAACAGACAACCTGCGCAACTTCCGACCAGTGATCGGCCGGCACCTCGACGGTGAGCTCCCCGAGGGCAATGCGCGCGGTCGCGATACGGGCACCGAAGCGCGCCTGCAGCGCGTCTTTCAGCGTCTCCAAGGTCTGTGCCATGTTGTCTCCCCAGGTCGGTCCGACCAGTCGTTATTCAGACGGCCACGCATCGAGGCGAGGCCGCGTTCGCGTCATGAGCGCGCGATGGTATTGGTCCGGCGAATCTTGTTCTGCAGCTGGATGATGCCGTAAAGCAGGGCCTCGGCGGTCGGTGGGCAACCGGGCACGTAGATATCGACCGGAACGATCCGGTCGCAACCGCGCACCACGGCATACGAATAGTGATAATAGCCTCCGCCATTCGCGCAGGAGCCCATGGAAATCACCCAGCGAGGCTCTGCCATCTGGTCGTAGACCTTGCGCAGGGCCGGCGCCATCTTGTTGACCAGTGTTCCGGCCACGATCATCACGTCGGACTGGCGGGGGCTGGGCCGGAACACCACACCAAACCGGTCCAGATCGTAGCGCGCTGCCCCGGCATGCATCATCTCCACGGCGCAGCAGGCCAGGCCAAAAGTCATGGGCCAGAGCGACCCAGTCCGCGCCCAGTTGATGAGCTTGTCGGCACTGGTCGTCACGAAGCCCTTTTCAAGAACGCCTTCTACTCCCATTCCAGAGCCCCTTTCTTCCACTCGTAGATAAAGCCGATGACGAGCACACCCAGGAAGATCGCCATGGCGACCAGCCCGAAGGTGCCGATGGCATCCAGGGATACCGCCCACGGAAACAGAAAGGCAATCTCAAGATCGAAAATAATGAACAGGATGGCCACAAGATAGAAGCGGATGTCGAACTTCATCCGGGCATCCTCGAAGGCGGTGAAACCGCATTCGTAGGCTGCCGTTTTGACCTTGTCCGGCTTGCGGGGAGAGAGGATCGCACCGACCGCGAGCATGCCCAGCGAGAACAGCGTGGCCACGACCAGGAAGATCAGAATCGGCAGATATCCTTCAAGCATTGGCCACCCTCATTGCCTGTGGACGGGCCTCGGAGTACCTGTCTTTTCCGACCGACACGTGCGTGTACGGTTCGCGGGCAAGCCCCGCCATTGCGCGGGGTTGCCCGCGCCTGGGTACGGCGGGCCACAGATGGTTCGGTTCATTCGACAAGAGCCTGCCGG
>JBNGDJ010000100.1:0-8560 GCA_049974825.1 Halothiobacillaceae bacterium
GTGCGCGATGTGACCCAAGCACGGCAGGCTCGCGATCTGCTGGATCGAAACCGTCAGGCGCTGGAGCGGGCCGGACGCCGGCTGCAGGCGGCCAGCGCCGATGCCCTGCTCGGTCACTGGGAGCGTCTTGAGGACAGCGAGGCGCTGATCTGGTCCGACGGCACCCATGACTTGTTCGGAATCCCCCGCGGCCAGCCGGTTCGGTCGGCCGATTTTCTTGAGCGGGTTCATCCGGATGATCGCGAGGCGGTCATTGCGACCGAGGAGCAAGTGACAGTGTCCTCGGGCCGGCACCGGGTCGAGTACCGGTTCCGCGGTGTCGATGGCCGGTGGCGCTGGGCTCGGGAAGTCGTCTCGCTGATCCGTGAACCGGGAATGGCCGTGGGTCGGCTTGTCGGCACCGTGCAGGACATCACCGAACTCAAGGTGGCCGAAATGGCTGCCCGCGAGAGCGAGACCCGGTTCCGACGGCTGTTTCAGGACGCTCCGGTTGCCCTGATGATCTTTGACCCGGAAACCGCCAAACTGCTCGATGCCAATGCCCGTGCCATCGCCAGTTACGGGCTGGAAAGCATCGAGGACCTGCAACGGCTTGACCTTTGGGCAGGTGGCGGTGAATTCGGGCCGGTGCAGGCGCGTCGGCGGATGCAGGAGGCGGTCGCTTCTGGGCCGCAGTCGTTCGAGTGGGCCAGTGTCGATGCCGGGGGCCGGCGGTTCTGGGAATCGGTTCACCTGACGCCGCTTGAGGTGGATGGAAAGGTTCGGGTCATGTCGGCAGCCCTGGACATTACCGACCGCAAGCATGCCGAACGGGACTTGCAGGACCTGCGCAACCGGCTGCAGGCGACGCTGGATGCGATTCCCGACCTGCTGTTCGAGGTATCGTCGGAAGGGCGCATCCTCCGCGTGCATACTGCCGACCCCGACGCCCTGCTGGTCGACCCCGACCTGTTCCTGGATCGCAACTACAACGAAATCCTCCCCGGCGAGGTTGCTTCAGTGATCGACCGGGCCCTGCGGCAGGCGGCCTGGCAGGGCATGGCCCATGGCTGGCAGTACAATCTTACCGTGGGCGGAGAGCTGCGGTACTACGATCTGTCGGTGGCGCGCAAGCCGCGGATGGAGGGCGAGTCCTGGCAGTTTGTCTGCCTGGTGCGCGATATCACCGAGCGCGTTCGGGCGACGCAGACTCTGGACCGGCAGACCTTTGAACTGGGCGAAAGGCTCAAGGAGCTTCGCTGTCTGCTGGGCTTGGCCGAGTTGGCCCGGGATGTCCAGATGCCGCTGGATTCGTTTCTGCAGCGGATTGTCGATCTGCTGCCGCCCGCCTGGCAGCATCCCGAGCGGACCTCGGCCTGCCTGTGCTGGGGCGGTCGCGAGTACCGGGCCGGCGCAAATGCCGGCGAGATCCGAAATCGACTTGAGCAGGCCATCCAGGCCGGGGACAAGGCGGCCGGCTCGCTGGTCGTGGCCATCCACGGCGCGGGTGACCCGGACTTTTTGCCCGAGGAGGCCGAGCTGCTCGCCGCCTTTGCGCGTCAGGTTTCGCTGGTCCTGGCCCGTCGGGAGGACGAAGCCCGGATGCGGTTGCTTGCGCGGGCCGTGGCCAGCAGCTACGACGGTATCATGGTCACCGATGCCGAGAACCGGATTATCGAAGTCAATCCGGCCCTGTTGCGTCTGAGCGGCTATTCACGCGATGAGCTGGTCGGGCAGTCGCCCAGCCTGCTTTCTTCCGGACGGCATGATCCCGGGTTCTACCACCGCATGTGGACCTCGATCGACGAGCACGACTTCTGGCGTGGCGAGGTCTGGAACCGGCGCAAGGACGGCACGGTGTACGCCCAGATGTTGTCGATCACCGTCATGCGCGATGACAGTGGCCGGATTACCCATCACATCGGTGTTTCCTCGGACATCAGCCACATCAAGGCACACGAGGATGAGCTGGCGCGAATCGCCAATCATGATGCCTTGACCGGCCTGCCCAATCGCAGGCTGCTCCAGGACCGGATCCAGCAGGCGATTGCCCGGGCACGTCGGGATGGGCGGATGCTGGCGGTCTGCTTCATGGACCTGGACGGCTTCAAGCCAATCAACGACCGGTATGGTCACGAGGTGGGGGATCAGCTGCTGGTCCAGGTGAGCCGGCGCCTGGCGGAAACCCTGCGGGCCAGCGACACCCTGGCCCGACTCGGCGGTGACGAGTTCGTGCTGCTGATCGGGGACCTGCACGATACGGACGAAGCCGCCCCCATCGCCCGGCGGCTGCTTGAGCTGATCGCGACACCGATTTCTCTGGCCGTGGGCGAGGTGCGGGTTTCCGGCAGTGTCGGCCTCGCACTGTACCCGGATGATGGCGAGGATGCGGACATTCTGCTGCGCCATGCCGACCACGCGATGTACCAGGCCAAGTCGGAAGGAAAAAACCGCTTCTGCCGCTTTTCGCCCGAGGAAACCCTGGCCACCCCCGCCCGCTTCGACCGCGAAACACTGGTTCAGGCCATGGAAGAGGGTCAGTTTGTGCTCTATTTCCAGCCCAAGGTCGATTTGCAGCGCGGCGCGGTTTTCGGCGCCGAGGCGCTGCTGCGCTGGGCGCATCCCGAACATGGCCTGCTGGCGCCGGGCCAGTTCCTGGACGAGATCAGCGCGGCGGACCTGGATATTGCGCTGGGTGAATGGGTAATTCGTGAAGCCCTGGATCAGCAGACGCGCTGGCGGGAGGCGGGGCTGGCCATCGACTTGAGCATCAATGTCAGCGCCCGGCACCTGCTCGACGCGGGCTTCGAACCCTTTTTGGCCGAGATGCTGGCCGCTCATCCCCGGGTTCCGCCGGACTCGATCGAGCTGGAAATTCTCGAGACTGCCGCGCTGGCCAATGTCGAGGAAGCAGCCGGTACGCTGATTCGCTGCCGCAAGCTCGGGGTGCATTTCTCGCTGGATGATTTCGGCACGGGATACTCGTCGCTGAGTTACCTCCGGGCTCTGCCGGTGGACATGCTGAAGATCGACCAAAGTTTCGTGCGCGACATGTTGGAGGACCCCTCGGACCTGAGCATTGTCGAGGGCGTGATTGGGTTGGGGGACGCCTTCAACCGCCGTGTGATCGCCGAGGGTGTGGAGACCGACCGCCATGCCGATACCCTGCTGGGCATGGGTTGTCCCCGGGTTCAGGGCTTCGGGATCGCCCGGCCCATGGCGTCCGAGTCGCTGGACGACTGGGTGCGCGCCTGGGATGGTCGGGACGCGGCCCGGCGACGCGGGCCGCGCGTGGAAACCGGCCAGCTCGTGCTGCAGGTGGCCGCAGAAAGCCACAGGCGCTGGATGCGTCAGTTGTTCCAGCATCTCGAGGACGAAGCCCGCGCGCCACTGCCGAGCTTCGACGTGCAGCAATGTCCTTTCGGACGCTGGTACCATGGCGCCGGGCAGGCGCGCTACGGACGCGACAAGGACTTTCGCAAGATCGACGCGCTGCATGAACGAGTGCATGCGCTGGCCGCCGAACGGATCGCGGCCGCTGCAGAAAGTGACCCTGCACGCTGTCGGGATCTTGAGCGGCGGCTGCGTCGCACGCATGAGCGGCTTCTCGCCCGGCTTGCGAAGCTGGAGCACAAGGCCGAGGGTGCCGCGAACGCCACCGACTGACCGACCGGGGCATTGCCGGATGAGTCGGGCGGCCGGGCAGGTTCTCGGGGCCGCACCGCAATGATGATCGCCGCAGGCGCTGGAGAGACGGGATGAAGACCGATCAGGATCGTATGCCGGAAGCGGCCCGGAGTCTTGCAGAGCTCAGCTGGCTGTTTCGCTGGGTCATACCGCTGGTGGGCGTGTTTTTGACCATCGGAGCCGGGTCAGTGCTCTGGTATCTGCAAAACGAGGTGCGCAGCCAGACGCAGGCCATCGCCCTGCAGGACTCGGACAACTTCGCCGCTTCGGTGACCCAGTTTCGAGACTTCTACACCCAGGTCATTGTGCCCCGCGCCACTCTGGCCGATATCGAATTGACTCACGCCTACGCGGACCGGCCGCAGGCCATGCCGCTGCCGGCCACCTTCACCCTGGACTTTGGCGAGTTCATCTCCGCGCGCAACGAAAGCTTCCAAGTGTCACTCTACAGTGATCTGCCGTTCCCCTGGCGTGCCGAAAAGCGTGCGCTGGATGACTTCCAGCGCGATGCGCTGCAATTTATTCGCGAAAACCCCGACCAGCCCTTCTACCGTATCGAGGAAATCGACAACGAGCGCCACCTGCGCTATGCGGTGGCCGATCGGCTCAAGCCCGAATGCGTGGCCTGTCACAACAGCTATCCGGGCACCCCGAAAACCGACTGGTCCGCCGGCGACGTGCGCGGCGTGCTTGAGGTACGCCGGCCGCTGGCCGAGGTCGGGGGGGATGGCCTCGGCGGTATTCGGGCGGCGGCCGTCATGTCCGCGCTGGCCATCGGGATTGCCCTTGTCCTGTTCTGGGCCGTGCTGCGCACCCTGCAACGGGCGGTGGCCGGCGTGCGACTGCAGTCCGAGCAGACCCGGGTCTTCAATGAACGGCTGACAGCCGAGATTGCGGCAAGGCAGCACGTGGAAGAGGACCTGCGCTTTCACCAGGAAAAGCTGCGGGCGACCTTCGACGGGGTGCTTGAGGCGGTAATCGTGATCAACCACATCGGAACGATTGTTCAAGCCAACCGGGTTGCGGCCGACATGTTCGACTATCGGCTGGGTGAACTGATCGGCAAAAACGTCTCCTGCCTGATGCCTGAACCCCATGCCACGCAGCACGACGAGTACCTGCGGCGGTACCTGGCCACCGGCAAGGCCCACATCATCGGCATGCAGCGCAAGGTGGAGGCCCGGGACCGAAACGGCCGGGTCTTCCCGGTCCAGCTGGGTGTCAACGAGATCGTCTTCGGGCAGGAACACTACTTCGTCGGGGTCATTGCCGATATCAGCCAGCAGCTGGCCTACGAGACCGAGCTGCAGCAGGCCCGGGACATGGCGCTGGAGTCGGCCCGGCTGAAGTCAGAGTTTTTGGCCAACATGAGCCACGAGATCCGCACGCCGATGAACGGCGTCATGGGCATGACCGAGTTGCTGCTCGACACGCCGCTGACCGACGAGCAGCGCGACATGGTGGAAACGGTCAGTCGCAGCTCGCAGGCGCTGCTGACCGTTATCAACGACATCCTCGATCTTTCCAAGATCGAGGCCGGCAAGCTCAACCTGGTCGAGGAGGTCTTCGATCCGGTCCAGACTGTCGAGGACGTGCTGGACCTGTTTCATGCCCGGGCGCAGCAGAAAGGCATCGAGCTGGGTTACTGGCTGTCCGGGCCGGTCTGCCGCGCGATGCGTGGAGACGAGGGTCGTTTCCGGCAGGTACTCAACAACCTGGTTGGCAACGCCGTCAAGTTTACGGCCGAGGGCGAGGTGGCCTTGCGCCTCGGCCCCGGTGACACGCCCGGCGGACTGGAAGTCGAGGTCTGTGATACGGGACCGGGAATCGCGCGGGAGCAGCAGGCAAGGCTGTTCCAGCCCTTCGTCCAGGTGGACGGCTCCTCGACCCGGGCCTTTGGCGGCACCGGGCTGGGTCTTGCAATCAGTCGCCAGCTCGTGGAGTTGATGGGCGGTGACATCGGGCTGGAGAGCGAGCCGGGCCGTGGGGCCTGCTTCCGCTTCAATGTCCGGATGCGGCCTGCGGAACAAAAGACAAAACGGGACAAGTTGCCGACCGGAACGACGCTTTGCTACCTCGGCCCCAGCGAATTGGTCGCGCGGCAGCTGGGCGGCTGGGGTATTGCCGTGGATCACCTGCGGCTGCCGCCATCCCGTCCCTCTGAGGCGCTGGCGGACTATACGGCGATCCTGGTCGATGAGCGGCTGCAGTCCTGTCAGGAAGTCATGGACTTGACGGGGGAGCGGGCTGCGGTTCTCTGCGGTCGCCGACAAGTTGACGGCGCGACTGGAACCGATGGGCCCAGGCGCCTGTTCCGGCCGCTGCGCGAGCGGGTGATCCTGCAGTGGCTCGCGGGGCTGGATACGACGACGCGAACACCTTCCGCCACGCCACCGGCCGCGGCAGCAAGCGTGTCTTCGGGCCAGGCAGAACTTGCCGGCCTGCGGGTGCTGGTGGCCGAGGATAACGCCGTAAATCAGAAGCTGGTACGGGCCTTGCTTTCCAAGCAGGGCATCGAGCCCGAGGTTGTCGCCAATGGCGAACAGGCGCTGGAAAGAATCCAGGCAGAGTCCTTCGACCTAGTGCTGATGGACTGCCAGATGCCGGTGATGGACGGGTTCGAGGCTACCCGGCGACTGCGCGCTCGCGAGTCGGAAACCGGCGGCAGGCTTCCGGTGATCGCGCTGACCGCCAATGCGATGGAGGGCGACCGGCAGCGGTGTCTGGATGCTGGTATGGACGATTATCTGGCCAAGCCGATTGTGACCGAGCGTTTGCTGGCATTGCTGAGACAGTGGGGCAGGGCGGGATGAAAAGCCGTATTGCCTGACTCCGGAATGGCCACAGGGAGGTTATGTTTTTGTATATGTTGTGTATAATTTTAGGTAAATTTTGATCCAAGCCGGGAGGCGACCCGATGCAATTTCTCAAGCAAGCCAAACTGGCCCAGCAGTCACTGGCCCAGACTTCGATCGCGGTGGTCACGATCGACCCGGACAACAACGTGATCTTCTACAACGATGCCGCCGAGCAGTTGTGGGGCTACCGTCGCGAGGAAGTCATCGGGCGCAACGTGAAGATGCTGGTGCCGCCGGAGCATTCGGGGCGCCATGACAGCTACGTCAACCGCCACCGGGATACCCGGCAGGACAAGATCATCGGCGAGGCGGTGGAGTTGCCGCTCAAGCGCAAGGATGGTTCCTGGACCTGGATCAACGTGACGCTCTCGGCCATCGAGGTCGGGGGCAAGATGTACTACACCGCCTTTGCGCGCGATTGCAGCGAAGAACGCCAGGCACGGTCGATGGTCGAGCAGACGCTTGAGCAGACCCAGGATGCTGTGATCACCATCGACGAGCACAACCTCGTGAACTTTTTTAATGGAGCGGCGGAAGCGCTCTGGGGATATTCCCGCGACGAGGTGATCGGCCAGAACGTCAAGATGCTGGTGGCGCCGGAGCACCAGTCGCAGCATGACGAGTACGTCAATCGCAACCGGCGCACGGGCAACGACCGGATTATCGGCAAGCCGATCGAGCTGCCCATTCACCGAAAGGATGGCGATATTCGCTATGGTCTGGTGACTCTGGCCAAGGTCGATCTCGGCGACCGGACGCACTACACCGCATTCGTCAAGGATGTCACGGAGGAAGTCGCCAAGCGGCAGGAGATCGCCATGCTGTCGCTGGTGGCGAACGAGACCTCCAACGCGGTCGTCATCACGGATCACCAGGGACGGATCGAGTATATCAACCGCGGATTTGAGCGGATGACCGGCTACAGTTTCGAGGAGGTCCGGGGGAACGTGCCCGGTCACGTTCTGCAGGGCAAGGATACCGACCCGGAAACCGTGGCGCGCATCCGCGAGAAATTGAAGCGTGGAGAAGCCTTTTACGAGGAAATCCTCAATTACACAAAGGATGGCAGGCCCTACTGGATTGCAATCAACGTCAACCCGGTATTTGACGACCAGGGCCGTATCCAGCGTTTCATCGCGGTTGAGGCGGACATCACGCAGACCAAGCAGTCCGCCCGGGACTCGATGGATCGGTTGGGCCTGCTGAACGAAGCGCTGATGGTGATCGAGTGGTCGCCCGAGGGGACACCTGTGACCTACAACGCGCTGTTCGAGGAAAAAGCCGGCAGTGCCGAGGCCGCGCGGCGGGCGAGCGAGTCCATCTGGAATCAGGTCAAGTCCGGCAAGTCGGAATCGATCGACGGGTCCGAGCAGGTCAAGGTCAAGGTGGAGTTCGTCGACGAAACCGGGCAAACGCATGCCTTCGATGCGCGTCTCTGCGCGCTCAAGGACTTCAGCGACAACATCACGCGCCATGTGCTGTTTGGCATCGACATCTCCGATCGGCAGGCGGCGGTGGCCGAAACCAACGCGGCCATGCAGGAGCTTTTGGGCGTGTCCGAGCAGATCGGCAATATCGTCAGCAGCATCTCCGGCATTTCGGGCCAGACCAACCTGCTGGCGCTGAACGCGGCCATCGAGGCGGCCCGGGCCGGCAGCGCCGGGCGTGGCTTCGCCGTCGTGGCCGAGGAGGTTCGTCACCTGGCCGCGCGCTCCTCGGAGTCCGCTGAGCAGATCTCCGGCCTGGTGGAGGCCACTCGCGTGCGGATCGATGACCTGGCCAAGTCGCTGGAGAAAATCCGCGACTAAGCGTGAATTTCCCTTGGTGTATGTGCGTGAATTGATTCACAATCAGCAAAAGTGATCCAGGTATGCGATTTTGCAAATCCCTGATGGCACGTTGTGATTTTCGCGAGGATGCCTTTGCATGAGCACAGAGACTCCCTGAGGAAACTCTGCACAAATCCATCCCTGGATTTGTGCAGACACGCATGGCCCGGTACACGCCCGGGCCATGCTCCGCAATTCAATGGCTTA
>JBNGDJ010000101.1:0-8477 GCA_049974825.1 Halothiobacillaceae bacterium
ACGCGGGCTCCGCCAGCTGACGCGTTTAGCTGGCGTTAGCCCACAAAGCCAAGGAGGGCTTTGTGCAGAGTTTCCTAAGCCAGGTCGGGGATGACACCGTGTTGCGTTTTCCGAGAGGGCGGGTCATGACCCGTTCGCGAACCGGTCCTCCGCTTGCAGGGAGGGCCCTGTGCACCGGTCGGCAGATCCGGCCGGGTATTCGAATTCACCATCTCGAGGAGAGTAAGCAGCCATGTTCAAGGGCGGAATGGGCAACCTGATGAAGCAGGCGCAGCAGATGCAGGAAAACCTGCAGAAGGCGCAAAAGGAGCTGGAAACCATGGAGGTGACCGGCGAGGCGGGCGCAGGCATGGCGCGGGTCACCATGACCGGCCGGCACGAGGTGCGTCGCATCGAGATCGACGACAGCCTGATGGGCGATGACAAGGAAATGCTGGAAGACCTGATCGCCGCGGCGGTCAATGACGCCGTGCGCCGGGTCGAGGAGGAGAGCAAGGCCCGTATGGAGGGCGTGACCTCGGGCATGGGACTGCCGCCGGGCTTCAAGATGCCGTTCTGAGTATCCTGCCACCATGCAGTTCTCCCCACTGGTCGACGGGCTGATCACGGCCCTGCGCCGCCTGCCCGGGGTCGGTCAAAAAAGCGCACAGCGCATGGCGCTGCACCTGCTTGAGCGCGACCGCGAAGGCGCCCTGAGGCTGGCCGGGGCCTTGGGGCAGGCGGTCGAGCGGGTCGGCCAGTGCGCCTCCTGCCGCATGCTTACCGAAGAGCCGGTCTGTTCGATCTGTCGCAGCGGCCATCGGGATCGGTCCCTGCTCTGCATTCTGGAGACCCCGGCAGACCTGATGGCGCTTGAGCATTCCGGTGCCTACTCCGGGTTGTATTTCCTGCTGCTTGGCCGACTGTCTCCGCTCGATGGTGTCGGGCCCGAGGAACTCGGCCTCAAGGGGCTGGAGCGTCGCCTGGATGAAGGCGAGGTTCGGGAGGTGATTCTCGCGACCAGCGCGACCGTCGAGGGCGAGGCGACGGCCCATTACGTGGCAGAGCTGGCTCGTCAGCGGGGCATCGAGGTCAGCCGGATTGCCCAGGGTGTGCCCATGGGCGGCGAGCTTGAATATGTGGACGGCAACACGCTGGGCCTGGCAATGACCGGGCGCCGGCAGTTCGAGTGAATTGTCCCCAGCAAAATCATGCACCAAGCGCTCCCTGGCTTCCTGTGTCCGGACCCGGGCCGGGTTCGACCAGTCAACAGCTTGCCCAAGTGCGCCTCGGGCCACCCTTGCCTAAGGAAACTCTGCATAAATCCATCCATGGATTTGTGCGGCAACGCCCGGGCCGATACATGCTCGGCCCGGGCTCCGCGATTCAATGGCTTACGCCATTGTGCGGCAGGGCATCCGTGCCCTGCACGGGAAGGTCTGCATTTGTGCAGACCTTCCCTAAGATTCCGTGACCGGCGAACCACTCAATAATTATTGTTTATCGATCGATTGCTTTTATCTGGGGCAACGCCTGCGTACCATCACGCCTTGAACCTGCCGATTGATGGAGGCTGCCCGTCGGCCTGGGACAGAAACTGCCCGGGCATGGGCGTCTCTGGCCTGGCCGAGGTGCTGGGGTGAGCTCCCACGCAGGTCGGCTTTATTCGCTTTGCTGCCCGAGAGGTGCCCTTCCATGTTTGTTCGATTCAGCCGATTGCCGGTTTTGTTGTTGCTTGCCCTGTTTGCATTTTCTGCTCAGGCCGAGACCGTGTCGGTGGGCGATGCCCTGCCGGCGCTTGAGTTCGAGGATCAGAACGATCAGGCGCGGGACTTTCCCGGCGATGCGCGATTGATCTTCTTTGCCGGCGACAAGGCCAGCGGGGAGATGTCCTCCGAGGCGCTGGCCTCCATGAGTGCCGAGCAGATGGAGGCGGCCGGGCTGGTCTATTTGATGGATGTCAGTCCCATGCCCGGATTTGTCACCCGCATGTTCGTGCTGCCGGGCCTGAGAGAGCGCCCCTACCCGATCCTCCTGGCGCGCGAGGATGGGCAGACCGACTTCATGCCGATCCGCGAAAAGCATGTGACCGTCATACGGCTGGACGAGTCACGGCGTATTGAGTCCATCGAGTTCGTGGAAGAGGCGAAGGCGCTTCAGGACATGCTGGATCCGAAGTCCGCATCCTGACACGCCCCGATCGCGCCGGCATGATCAGTCCCGTCGGCCGTGAATCAGGACCCAGTCGCCAGAAGATTCTATTTCGGCGATGACCAGGCCGGCCTGTCGGCAGGCATCGGCTACGGCATCGGCCTGTTCACGGAGCACGCCGGACAGCGCGAACCGACCGCCGGGCACAAGGTGTGCGGCCAGCGTGGGGGCAAGCTCGATCAACGGGTTGGCGAGAATGTTGGCCACCACCAAGTCGAAACCCTCGTCCGGGGCCAGCCCTTCAGGCAGGGTAGCGACCAGCCGGGGTGGCTCAATGCCGTTGGCGGCGGCATTGTCGGCGGTGGCGGTCAGGGCCTGCGGGTCGATGTCGACGCCGCGCGCCGTGTCCGCCCCCAGTTTGAGCGCGGCAATCGCGAGAATCCCTGAGCCGCAGCCGAAGTCCAGCACGCGCTCGCCGCCCCGAACCTGTGACTCCAGCCAGCCCAGGCACAGGGCGGTGGTTGGATGGTTGCCCGTGCCGAAAGCCAGCCCCGGATCAAGCATCAGGTTGACGGCCGTCGGATCCGGCGGGGTACACCAGCCAGGGACCACCCACAGCCGCTGGCCGAAACGCTGCGGCTGGAATTCATCCATCCACTTTCGGGTCCAGTCCTGGTCTGGCAACTCCTGCCAGTCGAAGCTGTCCAGCAAGTGAACGGGCAGGGCGTTGTGCAGGCTCCCCATGACAGCGGCGGGGTCCTGGTCGGCCGCAAATAGCCCGATCACACGCACGCTGGGCCAAAGCGGGGTTTCTCCCGGCGCCGGCTCCAGAACCGGCACGTCGTCCGTATCAAGCAGGGTGACCGAGAGCGCGCCGGCCGCCAGCAGTGCTTCCTCGGCGGCCTCGACCTGAGCCTCGGGCACCGCCACGCTCATCTGCACCCAGCCACTGGTATCGGCCATCAGTCCAGGTCCAGCTTCTTGTGCAGGTAGTGGATGTCCACGCCGCCGGCCTGGAAGGCATGATCGGCCAGCAGTTCGCGGTGCAGCTCGATATTGGTCCGGATGCCCTCGATGATCATCTCCTGCAGTGCGCCGCTGCAGCGGCCCATCGCCACATCCCGGCTTTCGCCGTGGCAGATCAGCTTGCCGATCATCGAGTCGTAGAACGGCGGGACGGTATAGCCGTTGTACAGGTGAGAGTCCACGCGCACACCCGGTCCGCCCGGCCAGTGCAGGTTGGTAACCCGGCCCGGACTGGGAATGAAGCTGCGCGGGTCTTCGGCATTGATGCGGCACTCCAGAGCGTGGCCGCGCAGCACGATGTCTGACTGGGTGAAACGCAGCGCGTCGCCGGCGGCGACCCGGAGTTGTTCCTTGACCAGGTCGACCCCGGTGATCATTTCGGTGACCGGGTGCTCGACCTGCAGGCGGGTGTTCATCTCGATAAAGTAGAACTCGCCGTTCTCGAACAGGAATTCGAAGGTGCCCGCACCGCGGTAGCCCATGCGTCGGCAGGCCGCCACGCAGACTTCCCCTATTCGTGCACGCTGCTCGTCGGTGATACCCGGAGCCGGTGCCTCCTCGACGACCTTCTGATGCCGGCGCTGAACCGAGCAGTCACGCTCGCCCAGGTGAATCGCATTCCCGTGGCTGTCGGCCAGAACCTGAAACTCAATATGCCGCGGGTTGACGAGGAACTTTTCCATGTAGACCTGCGGATTGCCGAAAGCCGACTGGGCCTCGGCGCGGGTCATTTCGATGGCATTGAGCAGGTGCGCCTCGGTGTGGACCACCCGCATGCCCCGTCCACCGCCGCCCCCGGCCGCCTTGATAATGACCGGGTAGCCGATTTCCCGCGCCAGCGCCAGGTTGACCTCCGGGTCCTCTCCCAGGGCCCCTTCCGATCCGGGCACGCAGGGCACCCCTGCCGCACGCATGGTCTCCTTGGCGGTGACCTTGTCGCCCATCAGCCGAATGCTGTCGGCCGTGGGGCCGACGAATACGAAGCCGGACCTTTCGACCTGCTCGGCAAAGGCGGCATTTTCGGAGAGGAAGCCGTAACCGGGATGAATGGCCACCGCGTCGGTGACCTCCGCGGCGGAGATGATCGCGGGAATGTTCAGGTAGCTGTCTGCCGAGCGGTCTCCCCCGATGCAGACCGACTCGTCCGCCAGCCGGACATGCTTGAGGTCTCGGTCGGCCGTGGAGTGCACGGCCACCGTTTCGATGCCCATTTCCCGGCAGGCGCGCAGGATGCGCAGGGCTACCTCGCCACGATTGGCAATCAGGACTTTCTTGAGCGTCATGGTGACCCCGTCACTCGATAATGAACAGGGGCTGGTCGAACTCGACCGGCTGGCCGTTCTCGATCAGGATCTGGCGTACCGTGCCCGAGACGTCGGACTCGATCTGGTTGAACATCTTCATCGCCTCGATGATGCACAACGTGTCTCCCTGCTTGACCTGCTGCCCCACCTCAACGAAGGGGCGCGCAGTCGGCGAGCTGGCGCGATAGAAAGTACCGACCATCGGCGAGCGTACCGCATGCCCGTCCGGCTCGGCCGAGGCGGATTCGGCCCCGGCATTTGCCGAAGAGTCTTGCACGGCCGCCGGTGCCTGCGGTGCAGCCGCGGCATGGACCGGGGCAGGCGCGGCCGGTACGGCTGCCGGCAGGCTGCTGTGTCGGGAGATGCGTACGGATTCTTCGCCCTCGTGGATCTCGATCTCGGCCACGCCGGATTCCTCCAGCAGCTCGATCAGCTTCTTGACTTTGCGAATGTCCATGCGGGTTGCTCCGAAAACGGGGTGTTCAATGGGATGTCGCGGTTTCCAGGCGCCGGATCACTGCCTCCAGGGCGAGCTCATAGCCGATCGGCCCGAAGCCGGCGAGTACGCCGGCGGCCACGTCCGAAAGATAGGAATGATGACGGAACGGCTCGCGCGCGTGGATATTGGAAAGATGTACTTCGACAAAGGGCAGGGCAACGCCAAGCAGTGCATCGCGCAGGGCAATGCTGCTGTGCGTGAAGGCGGCCGGATTGATGATGATCCAGGCCGTGCCGTCGTCCGCCGCCGCGTGAATGCGTTCGATCAGTTGATGTTCGGCGTTTGACTGCAGGTGCTGCAGCTCATGGCCGGCTGCGCGCGCCTGCGCCTGAAGCCGGTCCACGATATCGTCCAGGCGTGCATGCCCGTACTTGTCGGGTTCGCGTCGACCGAGCAGGTTGAGGTTGGGACCGTTGAGCAGCAGTATTGATGCCATGCGCGTCCTGGGTGAGGGCTGGATGGTGCCCGTGCGTCGTGCCATGCGGCGCGGGCCCTTGTCGTGGCAAGCTGTGCATGAAGCAGGTCACGGCCTGTCCCCGCTTGCCTGAATTGCCCGCATTTTGCCTGATGGCGTGCAGGCTGTCCATGTTGGCGCAAGGTTCATAAAAAATGGGCGACGATCCTTGGAAGATCGCCGCCCATTCGCACATTTTGTTGTCGGGGGTGCGTCGGGCCGGCTTTCGTGACCCGGGACGCTGTAGATTACCGCCCGATGGCTTCGCGGATTTGTTCGCGGAAACGGTCTGCCGGCATGAAGCCCACAACCCGGTAGCCAGGCTGCTCGGCCCCGCTCTCGTCGTAGAAGATGATGCCGGGCGGCCCGAACAAATCAAAGCGCTTGAGCAGAGCCTTGTCGTCCTCGTTGTTCTTGGTGACATCGGCCTTGAGCAGGCGCACACCCTCCAGTGCGGCGATGACCTCGGGATCGGAGAAGGTGAAGCTCTCCATCTCCTTGCAGGAGATACACCAGTCGGCATAGAAGTCCAGCATCACCGGCTGCCCTTGGGCCTGCGCCTCGGCCAGCTGCGCGTCAAGTTCCGCCTCGTTCTTCACCACGGTGAAGGACAGTTCAGCCTGGGACTCGCCGCTGCCACCGCCACCCAGGCTCAGTCCGGCCAGCGGCGTCAGTGGGGAGCCCTTGCCCCCCGCGGCCACCGCGATCAGCATCAGCGCACCCCACAGCAGCAGGATCACGCCGAGGCCCTTCCAGAGTCGGGCCCAGCCGGTAGCGCCTTCGCGAATGGGCTCGAGCGCGCCCATGTAGATTGCCGAGACAATCGCCAGCGTCGACCACATCAGAAGCACGACCGGAGTGGGCAGGATGCGTTCGAGCATCCAGATGGCAACACCCAGCAGCAGTACCCCGAAGACGGCCTTGACCGCGTTCATCCAGTTGCCGGCCCGGGGCAGGAACTTGCCGCCCAGCGTGCCGACGGCAATCAGCAGCACGCCCATGCCGAGGCTCATGGCAAACAGCGCGGCCCCGCCCAGTACCGCATCGCCCGTCTGGCCGATGTAGATCAGCGCGCCGGCCAGGGGCGGTGCCATGCAGGGACCGACGATCAGCGCCGACAAAAAGCCCATCACCGCCACGCCGGTCAGCGTGCCGCCCTTTTGCCGGTTCTGAACCTCCATGACCTTGCTTTGCAGGCTTGAAGGCAGCTGCAGCTCATAGAAGCCGAACATCGACAGCGCCAGCGCCACGAAGATGGCCGCGAAGGCAGAGAGGATCCAGGGGTTCTGGAAAGTCGCCTGCAGGTTCGCGCCGAACAGGCCGGCCAGCACCCCGGCTACCGTGTAGGTCAGCGCCATGGCCAGCACGTAGACCACCGACATGATGAAGGCGCGTCGCATGGTGACCTGGTCGCCCTGGCCCGCGATGATACCCGCGAGAATTGGAATCATCGGGAAGACGCAGGGCGTCAGCGACAGCAGCAGGCCGATCACGAAGAAGGTCAGGATCACCAGCCAGACGTTTCCGCTGGCCAGTTGCGCGACGATGGCATCCTGCTCTGACTGTGGTGCCTGATCCCCGGCCGTGGCCGCCGTCGCGGGTGCCTGATCCGCCGGGCCGACCGAGCCCAGATCCACGATGGCGCGCAGCGTCGGTGGCGGGTCCGGCAGCTCAGTGGCGCGCTCAATGGTGCCGGCCGGGAAGTCGATGACCCAGACATCCTCCATCGGCGGGTAGCACAGGCCCATGTCCGCACAGCCTTGGTGGCTCACTACCAGCGTCGCCTCGCGGTTTTCGGGGCTGCGGCTGATCGGGACGGTGGCTTCCATCTGGTCGTGGAACACCCACATCTGCCCGAAATTCGGGTCATCCTTGAGCTCGCCCTCGGGGATGCTCGCCCGCCCGACGGAGGCGCCTTCGGCCGCGAGGCCGACCTCCACGCGGTCCCGGTACATGTAGTAGCCGGGGGCGATTTCCCATCGCAGGTGCACCGTGTCACCCTCGAGCAGCGCCTCGGGGCGGAAAGCGACCTCTGGGTCCAGCGGCTCGCCGTTGGCGGCCCCGGCATCCAGGCCGCCGTCGATTTCATCGGCCAGGCTGCGCAGACCGGCCAGCCCACCACCGCTTTGCGATTCGGCCACCGGCAGGGTCAGCGACACGGTCTGTGACTGGGGCGGATAGCAGACCCCTGCCTCCGCGCAGCCCTGCATGTCGAACTTAAGCTCGACTGTCTGACCGGCCGCGCCCTCCAGCGGAACCTCGGCGGTGAAGTCCTTCTTGTAGACCACCACGTCACCGAAAAACTCGTCGTTCTTTTCGATGCCCGGCGGCAGGGCCAGGGGCCCGGCGCGGACCCCGTCGCTGAGCGACGTGACGCCCAGTCGGTCCTGGTAGAGATAGTATTCATCGGCGACTTCAAACCGGGCCTCGACCCGATCATTGTCGACCACCTCGGCCGTGACCTTGAAAGCTTCCTCCGGCTCAAGCAGATCGACCGCCTGGGCCGGTCCAGAAGCCAGCAGGGCAAACAGCAGGCCCAGCCATATCCAGGCCCGGGTCATCGCAATCTGGCGCATCATTCGACTCTTGTGCATTGATCTATCCAGTTCATGAAGTCGGCATCCCCGCCCACGGGGACGGCCAGGATTTCCGGCAGCTCGTAGGGGTGGTCGGCCCGCAGCCTGGCCGCCAGGTCCGGCAGCCGGTCACGCCGGGTCTTGATGGTCAGCTGGACCTCGTCATCCTCGCGGATCTCGTCCTTCCATTCATAGATGGACCGAAAAGGCGTGCTCATGTTCACGCAGGCCGCCAGGCGACTTTTTACCAGCTCGGCCGCGATCGGGCGCGCCGTCTCCTGATCGGGGTAGGTGCAGAGCACGAGCACGTGGTCCTGCTCGCTGCGAATACTGGACATGAGTTCGGACTCCTCGTTGTGGATTGCTTCGGCACGGCAACTGCCCGAGCTGCCGGGCAAATACGTTACACTGCGCCCATGTTTAATGCAGCCGTGCAGAGATTCCCTTTGGAAACTCTGCACAAAGCCATCCTTGGCTTTGTGCAGACA
>JBNGDJ010000102.1:0-6245 GCA_049974825.1 Halothiobacillaceae bacterium
TTGGAGGCTGGACCCGGAATCGAACCGAGGTACGCGGATTTGCAATCCGCTGCATCACCACTCTGCCATCCAGCCAATCGTGCGGGTCGTTTCGGGAAAAGTCTGGAGCGGGAAACGAGACTCGAACTCGCGACCCCAACCTTGGCAAGGTTGTGCTCTACCAACTGAGCTATTCCCGCCGAAACGAGCCGACATTCTACCGTCAAATTGACCGCTGTCAATTCTGATCGCAGGGCCTGTCGCCGTTGCCCGCCCCGCGAGGCGAAAACCAACAAAGCCGCCGTGGGCGGCGGCTTTTTCCAGCGGGTCAGGCCGAGTCGGCAGCCGGACGGAACCGGCAATCGAGGGCACTGACCCGGTCGGGATTCGCCTTGATCAGCTTGCCAGGCGATGGGCCGGGGTCAGCTTGGGCTTGCCCAGACTGTGTACCCGTGCCTGACTGCTTCCCGCCTGGATCTTGGCGTTCTGTCCGCTGAACTGGTCGAGGGTCAGGTTGTCCAGGTGATCGTACAGCCCGCGGCTGAACTGGTTCCACATGTCGTGAGCGATATCCCGGGTGCCTGGCCGGTAGGCATCGAAAATGCGCTTGCGTTCCGCCGGGGTACGGTCATCGACGGCATCGACGATCTGGGCGATGCTGATCAGGTCCCGGTCGCGGGCGAGTCGGTAGCCGCCGCCCGGGCCGCGAACGCCGTTGACCAGACCGTGGCGGCGCAGACGCGAGAACAGCTGCTCCAGATAGGAGAGGGACACTCCCTGCGCCTGCGAAATGTCGGCCAGTGTTACGGCCTTGTTTTGCCCGGCGTGGTTGGCCAGGTGCATCATGGCGGTGATGGCGTGACGGCTTTTCGTGGTCAGTCGCATGAGTCTTCTCCCATCTGCAGGTGATCGTTCAATTTCCGAGTGCTGTACTCGGGAATATAATTATCTGAGCAAAATAGTCAAGCTTTGTTCCGCAAACGCTTGGATCCGGTGCTGCCAAAGACGGCCTGTCGTGGGCAGGTCAGTGCTGTGACCGGATCAACCCGAGGTTGGTTCAGAGGGGCGGTAGTGATTCTGGAGCAGGTACTGAAGCCAACGCATGAGAAAGCGGTTGCGCCGCCATTGCTTTTGCAGACATCCACGAGCCTGTTCGCGGATACACTCGCTTTTGCTGCGCGTCCAGACCTCCGCCGTGCGCGCATCGAGATAGACCCGGATCGGGATGTCTTCGGGCAGCTCTTCCGGCGCGACGGAGGGGAGCTGCGGCCGCATGTGCAGGGTGACGGTATAGGGACTGTCGTCGCAACGACTCAGCAGGATGTCCGGCCGATCGGTTGCGACCAGCCGCAGTTCGGGCGGAATCTTGCGCAGGTCTCCCATCAGGCGGCGCAAGAGAATATAGTTGTGCTCGAACACTTCCATGAGCCGGTCGAAGGACGCTTCGCTCCGGAAAACGGGGGCGTCGCCTTCCTGGCGGCGTTGTGCGGCAGATGAATGGAACACGATGGGAATGACTGCTCGAGGGATGACTGGATGGATGACGCGCCGGGCGATCTGGCTGATCGCTGCCGCGCTCGGCCTGGGGCTGATGCCGGCGCAGGCGGATATCTACGGGTACACGGACTCGCGTGGCGTGCGCCATCTTACCAACGTTCCGCCGGGAAATGATGCGCGTTACGAGTTGTTGATCAAAAGCCAGGCCACCCGACCCAAAGGCTGGAGTGGGTCTCGTTACGACCAGCGCCCGCGCCTGGATTACGGTGCCTACGAGTCGCTGGTGCGCGAGATGTCCCGCCGGCACGGTGTGGATCCGGCGCTGGTGCGCGCTGTCATCCATGCCGAGAGCGCCTTCAATGAACGGGCAGTCTCGCCCAAGGGTGCGGCCGGACTGATGCAGCTGATGCCGGCGACGGCGGCAAGATTTGGTGTGCGCGATGTGTTCGATCCCGAAGAGAACATCCGTGGGGGCGTCACCTACCTGGCTTTTCTGCTGCGGCTTTTTGACGGGGATCAGCGGCTTGCACTGGCGGCCTACAACGCCGGTGAAGGGGCAGTAAAGAAGTTTCAGGGTATCCCGCCCTACGACGAAACCGTGCACTATGTGGCCAAGGTGACCGAACTGCATCGACGTTATCGCAGTAACTGAGCCTGGTTTGACCGGGCAACTCCTTGCAAGGCCCTCGGTGGCTTTGAAGGCCGGCGCCAGCTGGACGTGCGCCGCAACCAAATGGCATACGCCATTGTGCGGCAGAGCATAAAAACAGGAGCGAGACAATTATGGTGTTGCACAAGCGCGAGAATCGCGATCATCTGAGAATGCGGACCAACAATGCCCCGGTCCGGGTGCGCGAGGATCGCGACGGGGCCAAGTGGGTCGAGGCGGGGCTCGATGACCTCAGCGCCACCGGCCTGTCGCTTCGTCTGTCGGCCGCGTCGGCCCTGCCCATCGGTGCGGTACTGCTGGTTGAGACACCGCCGGATCTGGGCATCGCCACGCCGCTGAATGCCCGGGCCGAGGTGGTTCATCATCAAAGCGAGGCCGGCGAGTGCGTCATGGGCTGCCGGGTGTTGACCTTCCTGTGACGCGATCTTCACCCTCTGACGCAGCACCGGCCCCGGCCGAGGCCCTGGCCGAGTTGCTGGACACAAGCCAGTCGCTGGTTATGGCCTTTGTCGACGAGGCCGGTCGGCCGCATGTCAGCCACCTGCCCTTTGCCTGGATCGACTCGGGATTTTTTGTCTGGGTCAGCAGTCTTGCCGAACACAGCGGTCCGCTGCGTCGGGGATCGCCGGTGGAAGTGATGATCCTGGCTGACGAGGCCCGTACACCCCAGGTCTACGCCCGCAGGCGGGCAAGCTGGCAATGCAGCGTTCATGCCGTGACCGACGCCGCCGTGGTCGAGGCCGGGCTGGATGCATTGCGGGCACGCCACGGGGAGGTCGTCTCGCTGCTCGCTGGCCTGAGCGACTTTCGGGGATTCAGGCTCGAGCCTGGCGAGGGGCGCCTCGTGCTGGGCTTTGCCCAAGCCTATTCGCTCGCGGGTCTTTCGGTCGAGAGTGGACCCATTACCGGGCGGTAAGACTCGGGCTCAGTCCGTAGCCATCATGTCAACGGCGTTCTGGTAGCGCAGGCGCTCTGCAACCTCGGGCGGCAGCGTTCCGAGCCAGTCGCGGATCTGATCGACGACCTCGCCGTAGGCATTCCATCGGTTGACGCTGAAGGTGTCCACAGCCACGACGAAGCGGTCGGGAAACTCAAGGAACAGTGACCGCCACTCGGGCTTCAGCCGACCCTCGGGTGCGATCCGGTCGTCCCGCACGCTGGTGTCGATCCACAGTCGGTCAGGATGGCGGGTCAGGTAATCCCGAAGGATTTCCGGCTCGGGGATCGTGCCCAGATGCGCCCAGAGGACCCGTGCCTCGGGCCAGAGGGCGAAGGTCTTGTCGATAATTGGCGGGTCGCCGTGAATCATCAGCACCAGGTCATGCGCCTCGGCCAGTTCGACGACCCGGGCAAAAACCGGGCTGTTGCCGTCGATGGCGAAAATGTGGATCTCGCCGATCCCGGCCCAGTCGCCCTCGGCCAAGGCTTCCTCAAGCCGGTCGGGGAGGCTGGCATCATGCATCCAGTCGCGCTTGTCGGCCGTGGTCCGGTACAGGCCCAGAAAGGGGTGGATCCGCTCGGGCGCTGCCGCGTGCAGTGCGCGCACAGTCTCCGGCGGGGTGCTGGTGACGATTGCCTGCTCCACGTTGGCGGCATTGAAGCGCTCAATTACCTCGGCCGGGCTCAGCGCCTCGGCATGTGGAGCGGAGTAGTGCAGATGCGCATCGAACATCGCCTCCTGTCCGCTCGCCTCGGAGACGGCAACCAGCGAGAGCAGCAGCGCGGCAATCGACCTGTTCATGAACCGGCCCGATCGCGGATAAGACGCGCGGCATCCAGGGCCGCGTAGCTAAGGATGCCGTCGGCCCCCGCACGCTTGAAACCGAGCAGCGTCTCCATCAGGCAGGCCTCCCAGTCCAGCCAGCCTTTCTCGGCGGCGGCTCGCAGCATCGCGTACTCGCCGGAGACATGATAGGCGAAAGTGGGTACCCCGAACTGCGACTTCACGCGCCGGATGATGTCCAGATACGGCAAGCCCGGCTTGATCATCACCATGTCCGCGCCCTCGGTCAGGTCCATGGCGACTTCCTGCAGGGCTTCGTCTGAGTTGGCCGGGTCCATCTGGTAACTGTGCTTGCCGCCCTTGCCCAGATTGCCCGCCGAACCGACCGCGTCCCGGAAGGGGCCGTAGAAGCTTGAGGCGTACTTGGCCGCGTAGGACAGGATGCGGGTGTTTCGATGACCGGCGACTTCCAGCGCTTCGCGGATCTGGCCGATGCGCCCGTCCATCATGTCCGAGGGGGCCACCACGTCCGCGCCAGCCTCTGCATGGGAGAGGGCCTGCCGCACCAGGATTTCGGTGGTCTCGTCGTTGAGCACGTAGCCATCCGCGTCGATCAGGCCGTCCTGCCCGTGGCTGGTGAAGGGGTCAAGCGCCACGTCCGTAATGATCCCGAGCTCCGGAAAGCGTGTCTTCAGGGCACGGGTCGCCCGCTGGGCAAGTCCGTCCGGATTGAAGGCTTCCTCCGCCCCGTCGGACTTGGCCTCAGCGGGCGTGACCGGGAAAATCGCCAATGCGGGAATGCCCAGCGACAGGGCCTCTTCGGCCACCTTCATCAGCCGGTCGATCGAGTGGCGGGTTACGCCGGGCAGTGAGGTGACCGGCTCACTGCGCTGCTCGCCGTCCAGGACGAAGACCGGCAGGATCAGATCATCCGGGTGTACCCGGTTTTCCTGCATGAGTCGCCGTGAGAAGGCATCGGCCCGCATCCGGCGGGCCCGGGTGGAGGGAAACTGTTTCAGATGCATGGTCGTTTGCCTGCTGGTTGAATCAATGGGCCGGTTGCCGGAGCGCTCCGACGGTTGTCTGCGGATAACGTTTCGGCACAATGCTCCGGATTCTGCCTGACTCAGATGCCGGCGCAAGCCTGCAAGTTTCCCTGTCCGGGCGCTGCAATCAATCCAGGACATCGCGGCACGAACGTGGCTTGTGCCTTGCCGGGGCATGGAGTCTCGGTCGAAGATCAGGCAACCCGTTGAATTTCCGCCCGCCAGGCCGGCAAGACCAGGCACGGGCCGAATTTGGTCCAATGCCTGCACGTCGCCTAGTGCAAAGTGTTTCGGAGGAAGAACATGACAGACCCTCGCAGACGCGAACCGGCCCGAAAGCGCCCCCCGCGCCATGCCGAGGGGCCGTCTCCCGAGTTGCTGGAGGCAATGAACCAGTGGTACCCCGGTCATGAGTCCCCCCCGGCGGGGTCAGGGTTGCTCTCGGCGCTGGCCGAGCTGTCCACCCTGGCTCGGGCCGGTCGGGACAGCCCCCATGCCTGGCGGATGCAGGCGGAGAGCGCAGCGACTGAATGGGAACGCGCCCTTGTCGACTGGGTGCGGTGTCAGTGGGCGGTTGCCAGGCGACAGGCGCCCGGTTCGGTGCTTGAGGCGGCGCTGCAGGCCCTGTCGCCCTGGCTGAGTGGTCCCCCTTATCTTCGCTGGCTGGATCGGGTTCAGCGCCTGGCATGGTTGCCCGCGACAACATCCCGGGCCACGCAAACAAGGCTCGAGCCGCTGCTGCGCGAAGCGGCCGTGATTGCCTGGCTGGAGGAGGAGGTCGGAGGTAGTCGCCTGCCAAGCGGCCTGGCAGACGATAGACCCCGACCGGCGGAAAATGCCTGATCGCCGGGAGTTGGGGTAGGCGGCGAATTTTTTGCGTTTTGTCGCTTGACGGGCTCGGGGCGGCTCTATATTATGCGCACCCACGTCGAGAGACGAACGGCTATTCCCCGATAGCTCAGTTGGTAGAGCAAATGACTGTTAATCATTGGGTCGCAGGTTCGAGTCCTGCTCGGGGAGCCAAAACCGGCGCCCGTAGCTCAGTTGGATAGAGTGTCTGGCTACGAACCAGAAGGTCGGAGGTTCGAATCCTTCCGGGCGCGCCATCTGTCCCCATCGTCTAGAGGCCTAGGACATCGCCCTTTCACGGCGGTAACCGGGGTTCGAATCCCCGTGGGGACGCCATATTTCCCGAAAGACGCGCTGTGTCTTTCCCGGCAACCGTTATCGGTTGCCTCCTGCTTTCGGGCCGCGCAAGGCGGCCCTTGTTATTCCGTCCCCATCGTCTAGAGGCCTAGGACATCGCCCTTTCACGGCGGTAACCGGGGTT
>JBNGDJ010000102.1:6345-8386 GCA_049974825.1 Halothiobacillaceae bacterium
CGAATCCCCGTGGGGACGCCATACAACGGCCGGCCGGTCAGGCTGGCAGACAAAGGGAAGCGATGCTTTCGTGCAGAGGGTTCCCATTAAATAAACCTCGAAAAACTCCGTCCATGGAGTTTTTCGAGGCGGCCACAAGGGCCCCGGCAACCACCGGGGCCTTTTTGCGTTTTGGCAGCCCGAATATCCGGGCTTGCTTGAATCGCGGAGTGCGGCCTGAATCCTGCCGACAGCCCGGTGGTTGGCTAAATTCGCGTCGCTTTCAAGGTGTTGAATCCGCGCCGCGCCCCGAACCCTCCCGAGCATTTTCGGGTGCCACCTGCGCGTCATTGGCATCCGGCAGCTGATTGTCATAAGCGCCCTGAAGGCCGGAGCCCTCCGCGCTGGGCCTTTCTTCGTCAACATCCGCGCCAATGGATTGCGGGTAAAGGGGCGAAAGGATCGCCACCAGAATGCCGAGTGCCGCGAACAGCGCGAATCCATCGGCATAGCCCAGTGCGTTCACAAACCAGCCGACCACGGGCGAACCGGCTGCCTGACCCAGCGCGACCGCGACGAATGGCAGTACCGGCCCCATGGCCAGTCGGCCCGGCAGAAGCCGTATGCCGGTCATCAGGTAAAGCCCGGTCAGGCTCATGTAGGCCAGACCGAATACCAGTGCCGAAAAGCCAGCGATCATCAGGTTGCCGGGGCTGGCCGCCAGAAGCGCCAGGCTCGAGGCCAGCATCATCAGCATCAACGCCTGGGTGATTGCCGGGTTGTTGCGATCGGCCAGGTCAGCCACCACGGCCCCCCCGAGGCCGGCGATGCCGACAGCCAGCCAAAGCCAGCCGGTTGCACCCGGCGACATCCCGCCGAGCGAAACGGCCAAATCCGGCGCGAAGATCCAGTAAGCGGCGGACACGAAACCCATCACGAAAGCAAACAGCGAGAGTCTGAGAAGTCGCCACCACTGAAGAGCGCTGATCGGGGCCGGTGGCGCGGCGTGGGACGGCGTGACACGGGATACGGATGGGATGACCTGCCAGGTCGCGATGACAGCAAAGACCGCCAAGGCGGCAAAGACGCCGTAGGCAAAACGCCAGGCATCGGCGAGAAACAGCACGGCAGGTACCGCGATCGCCACCCCCACGCTGGTGCCTGCGTTCATGATCGAACTGACCCGGCCATGCATGGAGCGGTCCACCAGCACCTGCATCGCCCCGGAGAGCGCCGGCATCATCAGGCCGGTTGCGATACCGCAGGCAAACACGCCGATGCCGAGCGCCCGGGCATCCGGTGCCTGACTGATGACCAGCAGGCCGCTGGCAGCAAAAGTGCCGGACAGCATCGCCGTAAAACGCGAACCCATCCGGATGGCGAGCACCGGTGCAGCCGCCGAAGCCAGGACGAAGCTGATCAGTGGCAGGGCGCCGATTATCCCGACCATCTCCGGGCTCAGGCCCAGATCGCTGCGGATCGGCGGGACAAACAGACCAAAAGCAAAACGCGCCAGACCGTAGCTGAGTGCGACCAAGGTCGCCCCGAACAGTGCGAAGCGCATGCTTGCGGGCAGGATCATGCTGCCATCCTCAGATTCGGGTCGGGCATGGATTGCCTGCATTGCGCTGGCATGGTGGAAACTCCATGCTCTGAGCCTAGTACCCCACCTCGGCCCTGACAAGGAAAGTGCTGCCCGCAGTCATCCCTTGCTCAAGGGCCCGAATCCGTTCGCGCACCTGCCCGACTCCGGTTTGGCGCCTGTTCAACCAGCAGGCAGGCGGCTTCGGTGGTGACGCGCTTTCATTACCTGCATGCCGGCCAATCACCGGGATGTGCGCTGACTTTGTCATGGGGAAGGCGAATTTCCTTGAATTTGCCGATCCCTGCGCCAGACTGGAATAAACAATCCCTGCATTCGTGCAGAGATTCTCCAAGTCCTGCCTGGGCTGCGGTTGATTGTCCGTCATGCTCGGGCGGGGTGCCCGAGTCCATGGAGGTGAATGCATGTCACTGGTCGTACCGTTTTCCTCGCTCTCGCTGGCCGACGTACCCCGAGTTG
>JBNGDJ010000103.1:0-8269 GCA_049974825.1 Halothiobacillaceae bacterium
GTAGACCAGGGACGAATTTGGGGCATCCATGCCCCAATCGGGAATCTCTGCATTCATGCAGAGATTCCCTAAACCCCGTCGGGGCGTGCTGGGAGCCGGTCTGCACGGACTCCCGGGGTGATCCGTGCGCAGTTTTTACTGGGAATCTCGAAATGAATGTTTCAGCTGATGCCAATCGCCAGATCGACGTCCATGTGCCCGCCCTGACGCGGGTGGAGGGCGAAGGTTCGCTTACGCTCAAGGTCTGCGACGGACGCATCGACGACCTACGCCTGTCGATTTTTGAGCCGCCACGCTACTTTGAAAAGTTCCTGGAAAACCGGCATTACGACGAGGTGGCGGATATCGTGGCCCGCATTTGCGGAATCTGTCCGATTGCCTATCAGATGAGCGCCGTGCAGGCGATCGAGCAGGCCTTCGGAGTCGATGTCACGCCCTGGGTGAAAAAGATGCGACGGGTGTTTTACTGCGGTGAGTGGCTGCAAAGCCACAGCCTGCACATTCACCTGCTGGCCGCGCCGGACTTCCTTGGCTTCGAAAGCGCGATTGCCATGGCCGAAAAATACCCCGAAGAGGTGCAGCGCGGTCTGCGCCTGCAGGGGATCGGCAACCGGCTGATCAGTCTTTTCGGCGGGCGTTCCGTGCACCCGGTCGGGGCACGGGTCGGCGGATTCCACCATGCCCCGTCCGTGGCGGACGTGCGCGAGACCGTCGAGGCGCTTCGGGCCGAGCTGCCCGAAGCCGAGGCGCTGGTGCGCTGGCTAGGTTCGCTGCCACTGCCCGATGATCCGCAGCAGTTTGTCTCGGTGGCCATGCGGCACGACAGCGAGTACCCGATGTACGCAGGTCGCCTGGTGTCCGATGCCGGGCTCGACATTTCGGTGGATCAGTACGAGCAGCACTTCAGGGAAACCCACGAGCCGCATTCGACGGCCCTGTTCTCCTATCTGGACGGCCGGCCGTATCTGGTGGGACCGCTGGCGCGCCTGAATCTCAACCTCGACCGTTTGCCGGAATCGAGCAGGGCGCTGCTTCAGGAGACCGGTATCCGGTTTCCGAGTCGGAACATGTTCCACAGCATACTGGCGCGGGCAGTCGAGATTCATGTGGCGCTGGTCGAGGCAATCCGCCTGCTGGAAGAATACGAGCGCCCCGAGATGCCTTATGTTCCGGTCACGCCGAGAAACGGGACCGGTTATGGTGCGACCGAAGCACCGCGCGGCATTCTCTGGCACCGCTATGACATGTCCGAGGACGGCCTGGTCCGGTTTTCGCGCATCGTCCCGCCGACCAGCCAGAATCAGGCCCGGATCGAGGAGGACCTGCACCGTTCGCTGCTGGCTGTGGGTCTGGACAAGGATGACGAGACCCTGCGCCTGCACTGTGAGATGGTTATCCGCAACTACGACCCCTGTATTTCATGCGCAACCCATTTTCTCGATCTGCAGGTCGACCGCCGCTGAACATGCCGGTGAGGGCAGCGTGACAGGTAATGAATTTTCCCGGCTTTCGGTCGAAGGCCGGGGTGGCTGATATGCATGTGCCCCGAATCTCCCCCGTTTGACTCTGCCGAGCCGGCCATCCAGTGGCGGGTGATCGGGATTGGTTCGCCCTTTGGTGACGATCGACTCGGCTGGGCGGTGGTGCGCTCTTTGCAGACACGCTGTGACGGGCTGTCCGGGCTTGAATGCCTGGTGCTGGATCGGCCGGGGCCGGCTCTGCTGACGCACCTGGCGGGCGCGCGGCAGGTGGCCATTGTCGATGCGATGCGCTCCGGTGCAGCCGAGTACAGCCTGCTGGAGATCGACCCGGCGAAACCGGACGCGGGCGGCAGCTGGACTTCCTCGCATGGTTTCGGGCTGTTGCAGACCCTCGCGTTGGGTCGGACACTGGGCCAGTTGCCGCCGCGCCTGCGCCTGTTCGGAATCGAGATGGGGGACGGAGCACAGCCGGTACCCGAGATGACTGTGGCAAGTATTGCCGACCAGCTGGCCGAAGTCTTGGCGCTGCCGCCCCTGCAGGGGTGAAACGGAGGCGATACCGCTTGAAAAAACGCGGCACAAGGCCGTCCTTGGGCTTTGTGCGCTTGTCATGTCAGCTCTAACGCGTGACAGGCGAAGCCCGCGTGCAGAAACGCCCGGCCCGGGCGTTTCTGCACAAATCCATGGATTTGTGCAGAGTTTCCTCAACGATCCCCGGATTCGGCCGTGAGCTGGTGCATGACCATTTGTGGGAAGGGAATTGTGATCCCGGCCTCGTCGAAGGCGTTCTTGATGCGCTCCTGAAGATCAGACTGCACCGGCAGGAAGTCGCCGCTGTTCACCCAGACTCTTGCAATCAGGTTGATGCTCGAGTCGGCCAGGCTGCCGACGATCACGACCGCGGCCGGATCGGCCAGGATCCGCTCGTCGCCTGAAATGACCTGCTCGATAATGCGCTTGGCCTCGCCGATATTGTCTGCATAGTCGATGCCGACGCTCACCTCCACGCGGCGTGTCGGGTTGGTGCTGAAATTGGTAATCATCCCGTTGTAGAGGTTGCCGTTGGGGATAATGACCTCCCTCCCGTCAGGCGACTTCAGGCGACTGTGAAAAATCCCGATTTCCTCGACGGTGCCCATGGTGCCGCCGCCCTCGATGAAGTGACCGACGGAGAACGGGCGAAAGATCAGAATCATTACGCCACTGGCGAAGTTGCCCAGCGATTCCTTCAACGCCAGGCCGACGGCAATGCCGGCGGCACCAATCAGGGCGACCAGCGAGGTGGTGTCCACGCCCAGCTGCGACAGGGCGGCGATGGCGACGAGCAGAAGCAGCAGCGGCCGGGTAATCGAAACCGCGAACTTGCGCAGCATGGGATCAAGCGCGACGCGCTGGAGAACCTGGTCCAGCAGTCGGGTGGCCACGCGGGTGAGGTAGTACCCGCCCACGGCGATGGCCCCGGCGATTATGATCCGCAGGGTCCAGGGCAGGAGCACCAGCTCCCAGAATGTACCGTTTTCCATGGAAACGATTGCCTCCAATCAGGTTGGGCCGACTGCGCAATGTCTGTCAATGCGCAGGCGAACGGGGAAAGCCAGGCGGCAGATGACTGTAGAAATCCCCAACTGGGGCACGGATGCCCTGCAGGGTGGTCTCCGCGCAATCATGCTCGGGCCCACCTCTCCCCAAAAAACTCTGAGCCGTGAAATGACAAGGGCGCCGCGTGTGGCGGCGCCCTTGGGCTCTCATCGGGACGTGGCGATCACGTCAAGGCCGGATCACTTGCGGATCTTGCCTTCGGTGGTAACGTCTACGCGACGGTTCTTGGCGCGACCTTCGCGGGTGCTGTTGTCCGCGATTGGGTTGGCTTCACCTTCGCCGCGGGCTTCGATCTTGGCTGCCGGTACGCCCTTGTCAATCATGTAGTCACGAACCGTGTTGGCGCGACGCTCGGACAGGCCCTGGTTGTACTCGGCAGTGCCGATGCTGTCGGTGTGACCGACGACAGTGATCTTGGCGATTTCGGTCAGGTCACCCATCTCCTTGATCAGCTCGTCCAGAGCGGCCTTGCCAGCCGGCTTCAGGTTGGATTTGTCAAAGTCGAAGTAGGTGTCGGCATTCAGCGTGACGGTCTTGATTTCAGGCTTCGGAGCCGGAGCCGGCGCCGGCTTGACCTTCGGTGCTTCGACGCGCTTGATCAGTTCGGGGTTGCACTCTTCGGTCGCGTTGTCGGGAGTCAGCTTGATGTGACCGTTCAGCAGGCAGCGCTTGACGCCGTCACGCACGACCTGCTTCTGGCTGTCGTACACGTACGGGCTCATGGCGTGGCCGTGGCCGTCTGCCTGGGCCTGGGTGCCGAACATCATGACCGCGGCCAGAGCCGTGGCGGTAGCGGTTGCGATTTTCTTCATGGGTCTCCCCTTGATGATGTGGAAATTCCGGTTCCGGGAACGGGGTCTCGGACGACTCGATTGTAACGGGAACAAGCCACCACCCCGACCGCAATCCTGCAACTCCGGCAGGCCAGCGCGGCGAGACACCCCTGCGCTTCGTGGTCGACGATGGCTTCTTCGACACTATAATAGCCGCCGCTGAGCGGCTTGTACAAAACCGGCCCCTTTCCTGCTCGGTCGCCGTGCGTTTCCAGCCCACTTTTGGGGCGTAGTGGTCGGGTGGCTTTTTGTTGCGGTTGGGTCCCGCGCCGGTTCCTGATGAGGAGTTTATGCTCAATTCATTGAATTTCAAGGGAGATTCCCTGGTCCTGCTGGATCAGCGCGCATTGCCCGCAGCCGTTGTGGAGCTCTGTTGCTTCAGTGCAACGGAGGTGGCCGACGCGATCCGGCAGATGGTCGTTCGAGGCGCGCCGGCAATCGGGATTGCGGCGGCCTATGGAATCGCGCTCGAGGCCCGGTGCCTGGCCCAGAAAGGCGAAAGGGTGTGCGCGCAGACGCTGGAAGAGGCTTTCGATGTCTTGCGTCGCTCCCGGCCCACGGCCGTCAACCTCTTCTGGGCTCTTGACCGAATGGCCGGTCGGGTGGCAGCCGGTGCCAATGCCGCGGCGCTTGCCGACGAAGCGCGCGCCATCCATGCCGAGGACCTGGCGGCCAATCAGGCCATGGGTGCCCATGGTGCTGCGCTGATCGAGAAAGGCAGCGAGGTGCTGACCCACTGCAACACCGGGGCCCTGGCTACCGGAGGGCATGGCACGGCACTGGGTGTGATTCGCACGGCATGGGGCGAGGGCAGGATTTCAGGGGTCTACGCCGATGAGACGCGTCCGTGGTTGCAGGGGGCGCGGCTGACGATGTGGGAGCTGATGCGCGAGTCGATTCCCGCCACCCTGATTTGTGAAGGCGCGGCGGCCAGCCTGATGGCTTCCGGACGGATCCAGTGGGTGATCGTCGGGGCCGACCGGATTGCCGCAAATGGTGATACCGCAAACAAGATCGGTACCTGCGGGCTGGCAGTCCTGGCGCGGCATTACGGAGTGCGGTTCATGGTGGTGGCGCCGACAGGCACCCTGGATTTTGAAATCACCGACGGCTCGGCGATTCCCATCGAGAACCGCCCCGAGCAGGAGGTGCTTGAGTGCGGCGGACAGCCGGTGGCACCGAGCGGTTCGATGGCCTGGAATCCGTCCTTCGACGTGACGCCCGCCGAACTCATCGACGCGATTGTCACCGAGCGCGGCGTGGTGGAGCGCCCCGACACCCGGCGGCTGGCTGTCTGGCATTAGTCCGCCGCTCCAGTCAGGCGGTGTGAAGCAGGGAAGGGCCCCGTGGGCTGCGTTCTGGCCGGTAACCCACGCTTTGCCCGTCCTTTGCTGGTATAATTGCGCGCTTGTCTGAACCAGTCTGCACGATGGCAGACCTTCCTGAATCGAAACGGCATTCGCAATTGACAGGTAATTGATGGCTGAGTTTGCCCGCGAAGTGTTCCCGGTGAATCTCGAGGACGAGATGCGCCAGTCCTATCTCGATTATGCGATGAGCGTAATCGTTGGCAGGGCCCTGCCCGACGTGCGTGATGGGCTCAAGCCGGTTCACCGGCGGGTGCTCTACGCCCAGAGCGAACTGGGCAACGACTGGAACAAGCCCTACAAGAAGTCGGCTCGCGTAGTCGGTGACGTAATCGGTAAATACCACCCGCACGGGGACTCTGCGGTCTACGATGCCCTGGTGCGCATGGCGCAGCCGTTTTCCATGCGCTACATGCTGATCGACGGGCAGGGCAACTTCGGCTCGGTGGACGGCGATGCGCCGGCGGCCATGCGTTATACCGAAGTGCGCATGGCGAAGATCGCGCACGAACTGCTTGCCGACATCGACAAGGAAACCGTCGATTTCGTCGACAACTACGACGGTTCCGAAAGCGAGCCCGCCGTTTTCCCCGCCCGGTTCCCCAATCTCCTGGTCAATGGCTCGTCGGGGATCGCGGTGGGGATGGCCACCAATATTCCCCCGCACAACCTGTCCGAGATCATCAATGCCTGCCTGATGCTGATCGATGACCCTCAGGTGGCGACTGAGGCCCTGCTCGAAGCTGTGCCCGGCCCGGATTTCCCCACCGCCGGGATCATCAATGGCACGGCGGGCATTCGGGATGCGTATCTGACCGGTCGCGGTCGTGCCGTCATGCGGGCCCGGGCGCACTTCGAGGATGACGGGCGCAGCGGAAAGACCTCGATCATCGTCACCGAGCTGCCCTACCAGGTAAACAAGGCCCGGCTGATCGAGCGGATCGCCGAGCTGGTCAAGGAAAAGCGGCTGGAGGGCATCACCGAGCTGCGGGATGAATCCGACAAGGAAGGCATGCGTATCGTCATCGAGCTCAAGAAGGGCGAGATGCCGGACGTGATGCTGAACAACCTGTACCAGCAGACCGCCATGCAGAGCGTTTTCGGCATCAACATGGTGGCGCTGGTGGACGGGCAGCCACGCACGCTGACCCTGCGCGACGTGCTGGAAGCCTTTATCCGTCATCGCCGCGAGGTGGTGACGCGCCGCACGGTATTTGACCTGCGCAAGGCGCGTGAACGGGCGCATATTCTCGAAGGGCTGGCCGTTGCGCTGGCGAACATCGACGAGATGATTGCGCTGATCAAGGCCGCGCCCTCTCCGGCCGATGCCCGGGAGGCCCTTCTGGCTCGTCGCTGGGATTCCGGGCTGGTCCGGGAAATGCTGGCCCGTGCCGGTGCGGATGCCTCCCGGCCCGAAGGATTGGCAAGCGACTACGGCCTGGCGGAGGATGGGCAGTACCGCCTGTCGCCCGAGCAGGCTGCCGCGATTCTGGAAATGCGCCTGAACCGCCTGACCGGGCTGGAGCAGGACAAGATCGTTGGCGAATATCGCGATCTGCTTGATCGCATCGATGATCTCCTTGAGATCCTGCGCAACCCCGACCGGCTGATGCAGGTCATTCGTGACGAGCTGGTCGAGGTCCGTGACGAATACGGCGACAGCCGGCGCACCGAGATCAGCGTCAATTACGAAGACCTCGATATCGAGGATCTGATTGCCGAGGAAGACCGGGTGGTGACACTTTCTCGGGAAGGCTACGTCAAGACGCAGTCGCTTTCGGAATATGCCACCCAGCGTCGCGGCGGTCGTGGCAAGTCCTCCACCCGCATGAAGGACGAAGACGTCATCGAGCAGCTGTTGGTGGCCAGCACGCATGCTTGGGTTCTCATGTTTACCAGTCTGGGCCGGGTTTACTGGAAAAAGGTGTACCAGCTGCCGCAGGGTGCGCGCGGCGCGCGCGGCCGGCCAATCGTCAACGTCATTCCCCTGGCGGAGGGCGAGCGCGTCAACGCCATGCTGCCGGTTCGTGAATTCGTCGACGATCATTTCGTGTTCTTCGCGACTCGGCACGGCGTGGTCAAGAAGACCGCCCTGGTCGATTTCTCAAGGCCCCGGCAGGGCGGTATCATTGCCATCGACCTGCGCGAGGGCGACCGCCTGGTCAGTGCTGCCCTGACGGACGGCAACCGTGATATTCTTTTGTTTTCCAATGCGGGCAAGGCGATCCGTTTCCGCGAGTCCGACGTTCGGGTGATGGGTCGCACGGCGGCCGGGGTGCGCGGCATTCGGCTTGGCGAAGAGCAGCGCGTGGTATCCCTGCTGGTGGCCGATCCCGACTGCCAGGTGCTGACCGCCACGGAAAACGGCTACGGAAAGCGTACGCCCATTGACGAATACCCCGTCTACGGACGCGGCGGTCAGGGCGTGATCGGCATCCAGACCAGCGAGCGCAACGGCGAGTTGATCGGAGCTACCCTGGTCCATGACGACGACGAAGTGATTCTGATTAGCAACGCCGGCACCCTGGTGCGTACCGAAGCGGCCCAGGTATCATCGGTGGGGCGCAACACCCAGGGCGTCATGCTGATCCGTCTTGGCAAGGATGAGCAGCTGGTGCAACTTGAACGGGTTGCCCGCCTGGCCTGCGAAGACGACGAAACGCCGGAGCAGGGGGGCGGCGGCGAACGGTCGCCCGAGTAGAGGAACCCTGCACGATCGGGAATTCCCGGTTGGGGCCCGGATCCCCCGTCGCACCGTGATGCAAGCGCAATGAATCGTGCGGCCCGGGTCGAGCCTTTGCGGGCGCTGGCGCGGCGGTAATAAGCCAAGGATGGCGCTGCGCAGGGTTTCCCTGAGGAAGGTCTGCACGAATGCAGACCTTCCCGTGCAGGGCATGGATGCCCTGCCGCACAATGGCGTAAGGCATTGAATTTCTGAGCATGGCCCGGGCGTGAACGCGGGCTCCGCCAGCTGGCGCGTTAAGCTGGC
>JBNGDJ010000104.1:0-6948 GCA_049974825.1 Halothiobacillaceae bacterium
CGGTTGCCGAGATCAGCGATTTTCGATTTCAGCACTTCCTTGACGAGGCTCTGCGCTGGCTGCCCCCCCTGCGGATTCTGCGGCAGTGGCTGCTGCCGGCATGCCGAGAACTGGCCTCCCAGCGCCAGCAGGATGCCGAATCCGCACTGCGTCACCTTTGGCTCATGGAGCGAACCCGCCAGCTTGTCCAGGGCGCAATCATGCATCGTGCCGGGTCGGATTCGCCCGTGCTGGTCGCCACCGTGGTGCCGGAGCGCGAACGCTTGCCCGCTCTGGAACTTGCGGTTGAACTGCTCGGTCGCGGAGCCGGTTGCCGACTTCTTGAGACCCCGGTGGGCATCGACGTGATTCTGGCAGCACACCAGCAATGGCAGTGCCGCGCCTTGGTGCTCTGTGCCGGTGACGGGTTGCCGGTATCGGTGGTCGGGCCGCACCACGAAGCCCTGTCCCGAACGGGAAGCGGCCTGTTTGTCCTGACCGATGATTTCGACGGCACGCTCTGGCCGCCCAACGCGCGGCATCTGGACCGCATCGCCCCCGAGGCGCTGGAAAAGGTACTCGCCACCCATTGAACCTGTCTTCGTTCAGTGAACTCCAATTGGCAGCGATTGCGCCCCGGTGGCCAGCGGTAGCCCGTTAAATGGCTTGAAAGGCGCAGCCAGGCCGGATCCAGACCCGCCAGATCCGGGCAAGCCACCGATGGCCGACGGTTCAACAGTACCTGGCTTTTCGGCTAAACTGCCACAATTGATTTGCTGGCCGCAGGAGCGGCCGCGGGACACTGCATGGACCGGCCTGTGCCGAGGCAGGCCATTTCCCTTAAAACCCCTGCGCCGGACACGAACGATGCTCAAACCCGAGTTGCTGCTCAAGGTCGTCAATGCATCCAATGACGGCATGGTGATTGCCGAACAGGAAGGCACTGACAATATCCTCATCTATGTCAATCCGGCCTTTGAGCGGCTTTCCGGATACAGCCGGGA
Source organism: Halothiobacillaceae bacterium (assembly GCA_049974825.1). Classification (GTDB taxonomy): domain Bacteria; phylum Pseudomonadota; class Gammaproteobacteria; order Halothiobacillales; family Halothiobacillaceae; genus JBKHDT01. The sequence goes on from JBNGDJ010000104.1 coordinate 984, forward strand.
CGAGATTCTCTACCAGGATTGCCGCTTCCTCCAGGCCGGCGACCGGGACCAGGAAGGCCTGCGGCAAATTCGCGAGGCCATATCCGCCGGAAAGCCTGTCCGCGCCATACTCCGCAACTACCGCAAGGACGGCAGCCTGTTCTGGAACGAACTGTCCATTACACCGGTATTCAACGAGGAAGACAACCTCACCTACTTTATCGGCATCCAGAAGGACGTCTCGGAAACCGTAGCCCTGCGCGAGGAAGTCGAAACGCTACGCGCACGCGTGGCCGAGCTTGAAGCCCGGCTCGGCGACGAGAAAAACTGATTCCCTTCGCCCCAACCGCAGGGGGACGGCTCCGCGCACGAGCCGAGTCAGACCTCCAGCTGCCCGGGTTTTCTTGTCGTCTCTCCCTCCGGGCTCCATTCGTTCTCAGCCGACTGCTCATCCCGGCCGGGGCCTTCCCCCGAGTCGAAGTCCCCGGGCTCATCGGCAGCTTCGCCAAACAGGGCCCGGAAAGCCGCGTAAACCGAGCCGATCATCACCGGCACGAACAGGATCAGGCCCAGCCCCATGGGCATGATGGCCAGAATGCCCAAGGCCGCAGTGGCGAACCCGAAGACCAGAAACGCCCCAAGATTGCCCCCGATGGCCGCAAGACTCTGCTTGAGTGCGGCCACGGCGGCCCGGCCGCCAAGAGCGGCCAGCGGTACGGCGAACGTCATGGCCGCCAGCCAGAAGGCCCAGCCGGCGAACAGCAACAGCCAGGCCCAGGGCGAAATGCCACCCAGCAGGGCCATGACCTGCGACTCGTCCATACCCTGCAGGGCGGCCGGATCTTCAGGCAGCGTCATGGCGGAGACGAGCAGCACCGCCAAAAGGACATTCACCAGCAGGCTCAGCCCGCCAAGCGACAGCAGCGGCCCACGCCGCGCAGCATCAGACAGCCCGTCGAACAGCAGCGACAGAGGAACGTCCTGTTCGCCCGCGAGCGGGTCAATGGCCACGTCGCGGCGGATTCGGGCAATTCGGTCGACCATCAGGTACAGTCCGCCGGCGAGGGCCGGTGTCACGACCATCGACACCAGTGACCCAATCACCGGCAGAAGCGACAGGGCGATCTGCACCAGGATCATCACCACCAGCGCCAGCAGCAGGGCGCCGGGCCGACTGACGAACAAACGCCAGCCCTCGACAATCCACTGCCAGCCAGCTCCTGCGGACACTTTCCGGTAATTCATTGCACACCTGTTATCGAGACCGGGCGCTGATGCCCGGCTTGCAAGGGATGGTTGCCACGGCGCAAACTTTCGATTTGCCCCTCCAGCAGAGTCTTCCCATGGAGAATAGCAGCCCCGCAGGCAAGAGGGCAGCGACAAGCGGTGACAGGTCAAAATATCGATTCGAAATCCCCCGCAAATCGGGAGGGACCCGGGAAATCGGCACCTCCTGCGGCTTGACCTGCCGGGTTCGACAGGGTTTCATCGCGAGCAGCAAAACTTGTCCTTGAACCCTGTCCAGAGGAATCCTCCCGGAATGCGCAGTGCACTGATTTTTGACGTAGACGGCACGCTGGCCGATACCGAACGCGACGGCCACAGGGTCGCCTTCAACCGCGCGTTCGCCGATGCCGGACTCGACTGGAACTGGGACGTGGCAACCTACGGGAGGCTGCTTGCCATCACGGGCGGCAAGGAGCGAATCCGCCACTTCATTGAAACAGACGATCCTTCCGTCCCCGCCACCACGGACCTGACCGACTGGATCGCCGGACTGCACAAGGCGAAAACGGCCCACTATGTCGCGATGATGCAAGAAGGCAGGATCCCCCTGCGTCCCGGCGTTGCCCGGCTGATCCAGGAAGCGCGTGCCGCCGGCACCACTCTGGCAATCGCCACCACCACCACCCCGGAAAATGTCGAGGCTCTGCTCACAGCGACCCTCGGCGAGGACTCGCCGGACTGGTTTGCCTGCATTGCGGCAGGCGACATTGTGCCTGCCAAAAAGCCCGCCTCGGACATCTACGATTACGCGCTGGCCGAACTTGGGATCGCCGCCGGCGAGGCGCTGGCACTGGAAGACTCGCTCAATGGCCTGCGCTCTGCCGCAGGGGCCGAACTCGACACGCTGATTACCGTCAACGACTATACCCGGAACGAGGACTTCAGCGGCGCCGTGGCCGTACTTGACCACCTGGGCGAACCGGACATGCCCTGCCAGACCCTGCAGGGCAAGGGGCCGCCGCAAGGTCACGTGACCCTGGAGTACTTGCGCGGTCTCTGACCGGGGAATCTCGGCACAAATGTATCAGATTCGCGATTGGGGCACGGATGCCCCAACTTCATCCCTGGTCTACACCCCTTGCCGCCATCCATGTCGGAAGCCCTTTCGGGTTCGGCCTGCGAAGGGCGACCCTTCGGCCAAAGGGGTTTTGACTCATCAATGGCGCAAGCCATTGAATCGCCGAGCCCCAGTCGAGAATTTCTGTTCAGGCGGGTTTGGGTTCACCCGCTGACCGGGAATCCCGCGGATGAAGGCGCGCCGGTTTGCTAGACTTGCATCAGGCATCACGGAGCCTGCCCAGCCTGGAACGGGCCGGAGGGGCCGAATTCACCAGCCGACGGAAACCATCACATGACCACCACCGCCGACTTCGATTACGCCCGCTTCGTGGACCAGCTCGAGGAGGTAATCTACTGGCATCAAGCCTGGCACATGCGCCTGATGGGCGCGCTTCTGTTCGGGCGCCCCTTTGTCGATGTCGATCATCACCACTGCCACTTCGGCAAGTTTCTGGATACCACCGCGACACCGCCCGGGCGAGACGACGAGATCGCCCAGATTGGCCAGCTGCACGCGCGCATGCACAAGCTGGCTGGAGAAATGCTGCTGGAAATGCGGGAAACCGAGCAGGTCAACGAGGAGCAGTTCGACGAGTTCATGGAATCGCAAAGCCTGTTCTTTACGGTGACCGGCGGACTGCTGCGGTCAACCATCGAAGATGGCGTCAAGTCACGCGAACTCTGAAACCAACCGCCCCGGGCTCCGCAATTCATCGGCTTGCGCCAGACACACCGAGCGATCCACGCCCCGCCGGACGATCAAAGCCAGAGCTCCATGGGCGCGTAATTGACCAATGCCCGAAGGATATCGCTTCGCGTGGCCACCCCGACCAGACGGTCGGTCTCGTCCACCAGCGGCATGCCATGTACGCCCTGTTCAAGCAGAACCCGGGCCAGCTCGCGCACGTTGGTGTCCGGCCTGGCGGCAATCACGCGCTCCTGTCCGATGTCCACTGCGCGGAGCTTGCGCGGATCGCGCAGGCGCAGCGCGACCAGGTACTCGGCCTTTTCCATGTCACCCCGGGTGACAATCCCCGCCAGTCGGCCATCATGCCGCACCAGCGGGGCCATGCCCACCGGATGCTGGGCGAAAAATTCCCGGGTTTTCTCGAAACCGGCTTCCTGGTCCAGTCGCTGCACAGGCTCGGACATAATCTGGCTTGCCGTCCGAACCGGTCCCGGCTCGCGCAGGCCACGCCCCGAGGCCTCCTCGTAGGCTGCGGCACCACCGGCTTTCCCGCCCCGAGGCCGCGGCGGCTTATCGAAGGCCGAGGGTCGACGATCGTTGTGTACGCGGGCAACGGCGTCGCCGGCCTCCGGCTCGCGCAGCAGGCCCTTTTCGAAAGCCTCGGTCAGCGGGACGCGGTCGGCGACCCCATGCCCGAATACGATAAAACTCATGATTGCAACGCCTCTTTGCGTTTGCGGCCCCAGTCGGCCAGCGCATCAAGCAGAGCCTGCCCTTCGGGACCGGCGGTCTGATGCGCACTGGCCAACGCCTCTTCGAATCCCTGAAAATCCAGTACCCCCGGCACGTTCGCCGGTGAATCGGTCAGGCCCAGCCGCGCCCGACAATGGTTGCGGTAGTCAGACATGGTTTCTGCACCGGCCACCTGCGGCAGGTTGCGGGCAAGGTACCGTTCTACCAGCGGCCCGAGCCGTGGATCCGCGAAACTGACAGAAGGGATATCGACCAACGCGGCAGGATCCTGAAGCACCCTGACGGTGGCCCTGCGAATCGCTGCCAAGTGAGCCCGGTCCCGATCATCGACAAATCCTTCGTAGAGCGCCGCCTCCGGTTCTGCTGCCTGCGGCATGGCGGGCATCGCCTCGACAATCTGTTCGACCCGTGCCACGAAAGCCGCATGATGGTCGCGAATCCAGGCAAGATGACGCAGCGCGCGGTCCGGGTCCAGCGCCATGCACTCGGCAACCCCTTCTTCGCGCAGGGCCGAAGCGGCAACCAGTACCGGCGCGCGATTGAGGTAGACGTTCTTGATCGCGGGGCGCAGAGCAGTCTCAGGCAGATCCTCGGCAGACGTGACCAGCCAGCGGGCCAGATCCTCCGGGGTATGCTCCATCAAGGGCTCGGGATCGTGCCGCAGGTCCCAGCAGGCCACCTGATTGTTCACGGGGTGCACGGGCAGCGGCAGGATCAGCGAGGCCGCACCCTGGGCGGCGGGAAAGCGTCCCGAAACATGCAGCAGGGGCGCCTGTTTCGCCAGCAGGTCGCGCACAACCTGCTTGGAACGAAGCGTGAGCAGATACGCGAACAGCTTCGGCTGGGCATCCCGGAGTCGACGAGCCAGCGACAGCGTAGCCTGCACGTCGGCCAGCGCATCATGGGCGGCACCATGTTCGATGCCGTTGGCCGCCGTCAGCGCCTCAAGCCGAAAGCTCGGCGTTCCCTGGTCGTCTTCGGGCCACTCAAGACCTTCCGGGCGCAGGAGCCGGGCGCAGCGCAGGGCATCAAGCAGATCCCAGCGGCTGTTGCCGTCACGCCACTCGTGGGCATAGGGGTCAACCAGGTTGCGCCAGAACAGGTGACGAGTCACCTCGGCATCGAAACGCATGCTGTTGAAGCCGACCGTGCAGGTCCCGGGCACGCTGAAATGTGCCGCGACCCGATCCGCGAAAACGGCCTCGGGCAGGGCATCGTCGCCGGCCGGCAGCACACCGGTCACCAACACGGCCTGCGGATGGGGGAGCACGTCCTCGGGCAGGCGCATGCGAAACATGTCCGGCTCGCCGATGGGCTCAAGGTTGTCATCCGTGCGCAGGCCCGCGAACTGCAGGGGCCGGTCCAGACGGGTGTCGATTCCCGTCGTTTCGTAGTCGTACCAGTAAAAACTCACAAGATCCGCGCTCCTTGGAAACACGCGGCAGGAAGCCAAGGATGACTTCCTGCCAGGCTCAACCGGGCTCCACCGGACGCATGACCTGTGTCAGGGGAACCACGGGTTCGCCCATGCGCCAGGCGAAGACCGGCATGGCGGAGAGCACGGCGCGGGCATAACGGCGCGTCTCCGTGAACGGCATGGTCTCAATCCAGATGTCGGCCGCAAGCGCCCGCTCAGGCAGCCATTGGCGAATGCGGCCCTGCCCGGCATTGTAGGCCGCGGTGGCCAGCACGCGGTGATCGCCGAAACGGTCGGAGAGATAGCCCAGGTAGTAGGCGCCCAGGGACAGGTTGGTGTCGATATCCGTCAACTGGCTGCGGGATACCGGGCTGCGCCTGCGCTGCCCGAGCCACTCGGCCGTGGCCGGCATCAGCTGCATCAGCCCCTGCGCACCGGCCGAAGAGCCGACATCGTGCATAAACAGACTCTCGCGACGCATGACTGCGTAGATCCAGGTGGCCGGCACGTCTTCCGACCGGGCCAGACGCTCGACCCGTTCACGCCAGGGCAACGGGAAGCGCAAATCCAGTCGCTCGTGCCCGCCGACCCGCTTGAAGCGCCCCACGGCCACGGCGGCACGATCGTGCCAGGCCCAGTCGGCAGCCAGCTCCGCCGCCAGTTCAAGCTCCGGGGCCGACAGGCGCTCCAGGCAGTGATTCCACTGCAGCCGGGCCTGATGCAGCATGCCCAACGCGAAAAACTCGCGGGCCATGCGTATGCCGGGGCGCGCCGCCAGGGCC
>JBNGDJ010000104.1:7048-8255 GCA_049974825.1 Halothiobacillaceae bacterium
AACGCAACGCCGCGCGCACACGCCAGGCCCGAACCGTTTCATCCGCATGATCATCCGGTACCCGAGCCAGCCAACCCAGGGCCTCCGGCCGGTGGCGCCAGGCTGCGCGCAGGCCGATCTCACGCCAGATGCCAGCCTGTTCGGCCACGCTCAGGCGCCAGCTTTCGGGGAGCAGGTCTGCCAGCGCCATGGCCCGGTCCAGGTCTTCCCGGGCGGCCCATCGAAAAGCGGCTACGCGCACGGCGTTGCGCCCGTCCACCCCGGAGCCACCGTCGGCCACTTCGCCGGTCAGGTAGGCTAAGGGTTCGGAGCGCGCCTGCTCCAGCAAGGCCAGATACTCACGCACGGACTGCGACTGGCCGCGCGCGAGGTACCGGGCCAGGCCAAGGTTTCCCTGCTCGACGGCGAGGCGGATCCGCGTGCGCCGATGATCCTCGTCAATCCACTGGCGCTCATAAAGCACGTCGAATACCGGGTCGCAGGCCTCGGGTCGGCTGCTGCCGCTGAGCCATTTCTCGCGCGCCAGCGTCAGCCACTGGCCGGAGGGCTGTTCGAGCCGATATTCGGCATGCAGACGATGACAGCCAAGGGTGACCTCGTTATCGGTCTCGGGGCGATGAGCGCCGAGAAAATCCGACCAGCGCTCCTGTTCCGCCAGCTGGTGCAGCTTTGCTTCACGCAGGGCGCCCGCCAGGTAAAAATGGGGCCAGTCACGCTCGAAGGCCAATGTCCTCCCCACCGGCACCTCGTCGAGGCTGGCACGCAGGATCCGGTATTCCAGGTAGGGGCGCAGGGGGTAATCCACCAGTGCTGCAAGCTGTTCACGAGCCTGTTCCAGCTGTCCGGCTGACACGGCATCCAGCGCGGTTCGAAATGCATCCCGCGGTGTCTGGGCCAAGGCGCCCTGCGCGCACAGGACAAGCGCTGCACAGGCGGCCAGCAAGATTCGTTTCATTATCCACCTCTTCAACCCGGAGCCGCTTCTGCAGGGTTGACCCTGCCGGGTGATGCCCCATTATCGCGTCATGGACCAAGATAGCAGAAACCCGGACACCGGCAGCGTGGCAGCTGCGACCTGCCGGGGGCGATTTGCACCCACTCCCAGCGGCCCGCTGCACCTCGGGTCCCTGGTGGCGGCCCTGGGCAGCTTCCTGGATGCCCGGGCGCGCAATGGCACCTGGCTGCTGCGCATCGAGGACCTGGACCG
>JBNGDJ010000105.1:0-3012 GCA_049974825.1 Halothiobacillaceae bacterium
CCCTAGGAGATGGCGGTGGCGCCTCAGACCAGCCGACGTGCCGGGTCGCAGGGCGCTGGATCAAGAATGGGCTGCTCGCCACTGACCAGGTTGGCAAGCAGCTCGGCGCTGGCCGGCCCCATGACCAGCCCGTTTCGGTAGTGGCCAGTGTTGAGGAACAGATTCTCGATTTGCGGGTGGGCGCCGATGCTCGGCACGCCGTTGTCGCTGCCGGGGCGCAAGCCCGACCAGTGATGCGTGATCGGCGCATTGGCCAGTGCCGGCCAGATCCGCAGCGCGCTGTCGTGCAGATGCCGGCGTGCCTGCTCCGTAGTGCCCCGGTCGAAGCCTACATGCTCCACGGTGCTCCCCACGATCACGCCCCCGTCGCGTCGCGGAATCAGGTACACGCCCCGGTCCATCAGGATGGCGGGCAGGGTGTCCGGCTCGGCCTGAAGCCGGAGCATCTGTCCGCGAACCGGCGCAATGGCATCGGGCGGCATGCCTGGCACCAGGGGTGCCGACCAGGCGCCCGCGGCGACGATCACCCGGTCCCCGGCAAGCGTGTCACCGTCCGCCATGCGCAATCCGCGGGCCTGGTCTCCCGCAAGCCAGATGCTCTCGACGCGGGTATTTTCGACAAGCTGGATGCCTTCCTGTCTGGCTGCCGCCTCCAGTGACTGCATCAGCCGGGGGTTGCGCACCTGGCCGACCCGGGGCATCCAGGCTGCGCGCTCCACGGACAGGGTGGGAAAAATCGCGCTGGCGGGACGCTGCTCGACCGGTTGCTCGAACCGTTCGGACCAGTTGGCAACTTCCGTTTCCTTCGGCGGATCAAGAATCAGCAGGCCGCTGCCTTGCCATTGCGGATCGATGCCGCTGCGCGCCAGCAGATCCTCGGCAATAGCCGGGTAGCGCTCGGCCGACCAGAAGGCCAGGCGGTTGATCGCCTCGTGATAGCGCCAGGGGTAGAGCGGGCAGAGAATGCCGCCGCCGGCCCAGGAAGCTTCCCGGCCGGCATTGCGGCGATCGACGACGGTGACAGTGCAGCCGCGTTGCTTCAGGGCCAGCGCGCTGAGCAGACCGATGGCGCCGGCGCCGACGATAATGCAGTCGGACAAAGTATTGGCCTTGGCGTGGAAACTGGAGCGGGTGATGGGAATCGAACCCACGTTCTCAGCTTGGGAAGCTGATGTTCTACCATTGAACTACACCCGCAGGGATGAGGCATGAGGCCCGGTGCAACTGCCGGGTCAGGGAATCAAGTTTAGCTTTTTCAGTTCGTCGATCAACGCCACATGCGTCGTGGGCTTGGCCAGGTAACCATCGCAGAGCGACTGGTATGAAGCCATTACCGTGCGTACGTCATCGAGCGCCGAAATCATCAGGATCTTGCTGCCGAACTTGGGGAGCATCCCGGCTTCTTCCTCGGCAGCCCGCAGCCGTTCCAGGGTTTCCTGCCCGGACATGCGCGGCATCATGATGTCCAGGCAGACCAGGTTGAAAGGCGTGCCCGCCTCGATGGCTTCCCCGAAGACTTCAAGCGCCCGTTCGCCATGGGGCGCGGTGCTGACGGGGCCAAATTCCTCCAGGAAGGATTTGAGGATCATCCGGCTGGTCACGTCGTCCTCGACGATCAGCGTTCTCAGTTCCTGATTCATGTCTGGTTTCGGTTCCTGACTGTCAAAGCCTGCACGATGCCTTGCGGTGAATCCTGCAGGCTGGCCCGGCCCGCTGCTGGGCCGGGTCTCGCGGTTCGATTGGCCTGATCATTGTACGCGGGGTCATCTCCGCGCCAAGCGAAAAGACCGGCCCCGTTGCAGGCTTTCATGCAGCCAAATCCAGGGGGCTAGCCCAGCGGCGGCAGATCCCCGGATTCGTTCTGGCCCGGCGGGGCGTTTTGGGGCTCGGCGTCCGGGTTGCTGCCCTTCATGCTGGAGCCGAAATTCATGCGCCACTCGAGGTTGGCGCGGGAGTCCGCATTCGTCAGCGCTTCCTCGCGGGTGATCTTCTCGTCCTTCCAGAGCTGGAACAGCGACATGTCGAAGGTTTGCATGCCGCCCTGGGCGCTCTTTTCCATCGCGTCGTTGATCTGGTCCACGTTGCCTCGGCGGATCAGCTCGGAGATGAACGGCGAGTTGATCAGCACTTCCACGGCGGGCATCCGCCGTCCGTCGGAACTGATGATCAGCCGCTGGGAAATGACGGCCTTGAGGTTGAGCGACAGGTCCATCAGCAGCTGGTCCCGGCCCTCGGGCGGGAAGAAGCGCATGATCCGGTCGAGTGCCTGGTGGGCATTGGTCGCATGCAGGGTGGTCAGGCAGAGGTGACCCGTGTCGGCGTAGGCGAGGGCGTGCTCCATGTTGGCCCGGTCGCGGACCTCGCCGATCATGATGACGTCTGGGGCTTCGCGCATGGCCTCCTTGAGCGCCGCCGCGTAGTTGTGCGTGTCGACGCCGACCTCACGCTGATTGACCACCGAGTTGCGGTGCTGGAAGGCAAACTCGATGGGGTCCTCGATGGTGAGGATATGTCCGGGAATCTGCTGGGCCCGGTAGTCGATCATCGAGGCCAGGGTGGTCGACTTGCCCGACCCGGTGGCGCCGACCACGATGATCAGGCCGCGCTTCTCAAGGATCAGCTGGTGCAGGATCTTGGGCAGGTTCAGCTGCTCGATGCCGGGGATGTCGCTCTTGATGAAGCGGATGACCATGGCCAGCTCGCCGCGCTGCATGAAGGCGTTCAGGCGATACCGGCCCACGCCCGACAGCTGGAGTGCGGCGTTGAGCTCCAGGGTCTTGTCGAAGTGGGCCATCTGCTCTGCGCTGAGCATCGAGGCCGCCAGTGTCCGGGTCTGGCCGGGCTGCAGCGGTTCCCTTCCGATAAAGCGCATCTCACCCTGAATCTTCATCGCCGGCATGGTACCGGTGCTGAAGTACAGGTCGGAGCCCTCCTTGTCGGCGAGCAGCTTCAGAAAGGGTTCGAGGTTGCTGTAGTCGGCCATGGGGTCTTGCTGTCCTTGAAAATGTCTGG
>JBNGDJ010000105.1:3112-8252 GCA_049974825.1 Halothiobacillaceae bacterium
GCCTCAGGATTCATCGTCTTCCGTGCGCATGGTCAGGCTGCTGGTCTCGTCCATCAGGTCACGCGAGCGGCCCCGCTTGCTGTTGAGCTTGATGTTCAGGCGCAGGTCGTTGACCGAATCGGCGTTGCGCAGGGCTTCCTCGTAGCCGATGTCCCCGTTTTCGTACAGGTCGAACAGGGCCTGGTCGAAGGTCTGCATGCCATGCTCGCGGGAGCGCTTGATCAGGTCCTTCATCTCGTGAACCGCGCCCTTGAAGATCAGGTCCGCCATCAGGGGCGTGTTGATCATGATCTCGACGGCCGGGACCCGGCCGTTTCCATCCTCGCGGCGGATCAGGCGCTGCGAAATCACCGCCTTGAGATTGAGGGACAGGTCCATCAACAGCTGGGGACGTCGCTCTTCGGGGAAGAAGTTGATGATCCGGTCCAGGGCCTGGTTGGTGTTGTTGGCGTGCAGGGTGGACAGGCAGAGGTGACCGGTTTCGGCAAAGACGATGCCGTGATTCATGGTTTCCCGGTCGCGAATTTCGCCGATCAGGATCACGTCCGGCGCCTGGCGCAAGGTGTTCTTCAGGGCGATCTCGTAGGAGTCGGTGTCCACGCCGACTTCCCGCTGGGTCACCAGGCAACCCTTGTGCCGGTGCACGAACTCGATGGGGTCCTCGATGGTGACGATATGTCCCTTGCTGTTGGTGTTCCGGTGGTCAATCATCGAGGCCAGAGAGGTGGACTTGCCCGAACTGGTCGCGCCCACGAAGATCACCAGGCCGCGCTTGGTCATGGCGATATCGCCCAGGATCGGCGGCAGGTTGAGCTCCTCGAACCCCGGAACGTCGGACTGGATCATCCGCAGCACCATGCCCACCGAGCCACGCTGGGTGAAGGCATTGACCCGGAATCGGGCCACCCCCGGCAATGACAGCGCGAAGTTGGCCTCGTGTCGGGCCTCGAATTCCGCGGTTTGCTTGTCATTCATGATGGAGCGGACCAGAAGCTCGGTGTGGTTGGCCGAGAGCTTTTGCTCACCGAGCGGACGGATTTCTCCGTTGACCTTGAGCGAGGGAGGAGCCCCAGTCGTCACGAACAGGTCGGACGCCTTGAGGTCCACCATCCGCTTGAGCATTTCCTGTACGTAGTTGGACGCTTGCTGACGGTCCATGATGTCGACGTTCCTCCGTCGGGTCGCGAGTCGTTGCGGCAGCTCGCCCTTGTGTCATGCCAAGGCGTACGAGTGCCGGTTCAGGCTTCCATGCCTCAATCGGGAATCTGAAGCATTCGTGCAGAGATTTCCTGGCCGACGCGATCCGGTTGCGCCGGGCGTGCATTACAGGAAGTCGTTCTTGTTGACGGCACGCAGTCGGGCGGATTCCTTGGAAATCAGCCCGCGGGCGATCAGTTCCTTGAGGTTCTGGTCCAGTGTCTGCATCCCCTGGGACTGACCGGTCTGGATGGCCGAGTACATCTGGGCGATCTTGTTTTCCCGGATCAGGTTGCGGATGGCCGGGCTGCCGAGCATGATTTCGTGCGCGGCCACCCGACCGCCGCCGATCTTCTTGAGCAGGGTCTGGGAAATGACCGCCCGCAGCGATTCTGACAGCATGGCGCGCACCATGTCCTTTTCCGCCGCGGGAAACACGTCGATGATCCGGTCGATGGTCTTGGCCGCTGAGCTGGTGTGCAGGGTACCGAAAACCAGGTGACCTGTCTCCGCGGCTGTCAGAGCGAGGCGGATGGTTTCCAGGTCGCGCATCTCCCCGACCAGGATTACGTCCGGGTCTTCCCGCAGGGCCGAGCGCAGCGCGTTGTTGAAGCTGTGCGTATCCCGGTGCACTTCCCGCTGGTTGATCAGGCACTTCTTGCTCTGGTGCACGAATTCGATCGGGTCCTCGACCGTCAGCACGTGCGAGTAGAGATTCTCGTTGATGTGGTTGATCATCCCTGCCAGCGTGGTGGATTTGCCCGAGCCGGTCGGTCCGGTGACCAGCACGATTCCCCGCGGAAACATGCACAGATCACGGAACACCTTGGGGGCGTTGAGGTCTTCCAGCGACAGGATCTTGGTTGGAATTGTCCGGAACACGGCGGCCGCGCCCCGGTTCTGGTTGTAGGCGTTTACACGAAAGCGCGCCAGGTCAGGCACCTCGAAGGAGAAGTCTGTTTCGAGGTTGTCCTCGTACTCCTTGCGCTGCTTGTCGTTCATGATGTCGTAGACCATCTGGTGGACGGTCTTGTGATCCAGCGCCGGCATGTTCACCCGCCGGACATCGCCGTCCACGCGGATTGCCGGGGGTTCGCCTGCCGAAAGATGCAGGTCCGACGCGTTGTTCTTGACGGTAAACGCCAGCAGGGTTTCGATATCAGCCGCCATGAGTCATCCTTTGATCTGTGTGCGAGTATGTGGCCCGACCCGGCCCCAGCTGGATGCGCGGGGCGTCGGCCTCCCTGCCGGGTTGGGCGGAGGTCATCCGGCGCAGGGCAGGCGCCGTGCCGTTGTTCCCGGAGTCGGAACAATACGCTTTGTCCAAAGTCTTGCTGCCGGTTGAATCCCTGCGCCCGGGAAAGGCCTTCACGAATGCAGGGTTTGTGCAAGATCCCGCGCCTTGCCTCCGGACGGATCAAAAGTAAATCTAACCGAGCAGTCGTGCAACCGGAAGCCGTGCCATGAGCCAGTCACAAACGCCCGAAACACGTTACCAGGAACAGACCGGCCGCCTGGCGCAGGCGGTGGCTGCCGCTGGTCGGCCCCCGGGTTCGGTGTGCCTGATTGCCGTGAGCAAGCGTCATCCGGCCACGGCCGTCCGCGCGCTGGCGGCGCTGGGCCAGAAGGACTTCGGCGAGAGTTACCTGGACGAAGCCATTGAAAAGCAGGTCGCTCTGGATGACCTGGACTTGAACTGGCATTTCATCGGCCCCATTCAGTCGAACAAGACGCGCGGGATCGCCGAACACTTCGACTGGGTGCACAGTGTAGACCGTCTGCGTATTGCGCGGCGGCTCAATGACCAGCGCCCGGCCACGCGCGGCCCGCTGCGGATCTTCGTCCAGGTCAATGTGGATGCGGAGCCCCAGAAATCCGGAGTGGCGCCCGAGGATCTACCTGCGCTGCTGGCCGATTTGGCGACGCTGGATCGACTTGAGGTGGTCGGGCTGATGACGATTCCCCGCCCCGACCCGGACCCGGCAGCGGCGGCGGATGCTTTTGCGCGGTTGCGTGCCCTGCGCGATGCGGCGTCCACCGCCGATCGGCCCCTGTCGATGCTGTCGATGGGGATGAGCGGCGACCTCGAGCAGGCAGTGGCATCCGGAGCCACCCACGTGCGGGTCGGGACGGCGCTGTTCGGTCCGCGGGACTGACAGCGGGCCCCGGCCACCTGACGGGCCGGGCAGTGTGTTAGGCTTGCGCGGCATGCGGGGGTGGATGCCCTGCCGCGCAATGGCGCAAGCCATTGAATTGCGTAGCCTGGGCCGAGCATGTATCGGCCCGGGCGTGTCTGCACAAATCCATGGATGGATTTGTGCAGAGTTTCCTTTGGAAAAGTCTGCAACCAAGTCACAAGTGAAGGATATCCATGCAGAGCGGGAAAATCTGTTTTATCGGCGGCGGCAACATGGCCAGGGCCCTGATCGGTGGTTTGCGCAGCAGTGTCGGCAGCGGTCTGTCGATCACGGTGGCGGAGCCTGATCCCGACAAGCGCAGCCAGCTTGCCGCCCAGTTCGCCGTGACGGCCGTCGAGGACAATGCCGAAGCCGTGACTGGTGCGCAGATCGTGGTGCTGGCGGTCAAGCCGCAGATCATGCATGCCGTGGCCTCCGCGCTTGCACCGACGCTGACTTCCGACCAGCTGGTGGTCAGCGTGGCGGCCGGCATCCGCGTGGCCGCGCTGGTCGAATGGCTTGGCGGGCACGGCGCCGTCGTCCGTGCCATGCCCAACACCCCGTCGCTGATTGGCTGCGGCGCCGCCGGTCTGTTTTCCGCGCCGGGCGTGGACGATGCTCAGCGCAGCGAGGCCGAATCGCTGATGCGCGCGGTCGGCACGGTGCAGTGGGTGGAGGACGAGGCGCTGATGGACAGCGTGACCGCGCTTTCCGGCAGTGGCCCGGCCTATCTGTTTCTGGTCATGGAGGCGATGCAGGCGGCCGGCGAGCGGCTTGGCCTGGATGCTGCCGCGGCTCGTCTGCTCACGCTGGAGACTGTCTTCGGCGCAGCGCGGCTGGCCATGGAATCCAGTGATCCGCCCGACATTCTGCGCGCCCGGGTGACTTCGCCGGGGGGAACCACCGAGCGGGGGATTTCGGCGCTTGAGGAGGCCGGTCTGCGCGAGGCCTTCGTTCAGGCCACCGAGGCGGCGCGTGCGCGCAGCCGGGAGCTGGCCGAGCAGCTGGAAAACGACTGATGGACGGCTACCTGGCGAATCCCCTGATCCTCGTCATCCAGACGCTGTTCCAGCTGTATATCTGGGTGGTGCTGCTGCGGTATTTCCTTCAGTTGTTCCGCGCCGATTTCTACAACCCACTGACCCAGTTCGTGGTCCGGGCGACCAACCCGCTGCTGGTGCCGCTGCGCCGGATCGTGCCGCCGGTAGGGCGGCATGATCTGGCTTCGATCGTGCTGGCCCTGCTGCTCATCGCGGCCATGGTGTTCGCAGTCTCCGCCGTGGGCGGGATGGTCATGACGGCGCAGTCGATTCTGGGCGCGACCGTGTATTTCGCGTTCAAGATCGTGACCGACCTGTTCTTCTGGACCGTGCTGGTGCGCGCGCTGCTCTCCTGGTTCGGTCAGCAGCGCACCCCCGTTTCCGGGTTGCTTGAGGATCTGACGGACCCGATTCTTCGGCCGGTCCAGAACATGCTGCCCCCGCTGGGCGGGATTGACCTTTCACCGCTGGCCGTGCTGCTGGGAATCCAGGTCATCCAGATGCTGGTCCTTCCACCGCTTCAGACGCTGATTCACTGACCCAACGCCTCGCGAGCGTTTTGGCGGGGCGTTCCGGGCCCGCGTCGCGATCCAATGGTCCTGGCCATTGCGCGTCGGAAATTCATGCGATGAGTTGGGGAACCTGAAGCATCCGTATGGCGGTTTCCTGAAGGAATCTCTGCACGAATGCAGAGATTCCCGATTGGGGCATGGATGCCCCAAATTC
>JBNGDJ010000106.1:0-5206 GCA_049974825.1 Halothiobacillaceae bacterium
AGGCAAGGCCGGATTCACCGAGGACGACAGACCCGACCTCGAACAGGAACTGATGATCGATCTGCTGCAGCGGATGCGGCATTTCAATCCCGCCAAGGCCAAGAAGACCACCTTCATGGCCCGGATCGTCGAACGTCACATCTCCACCATCCTGGAGGCCCGGTTCGCCCAATGCCGGGACTGGCGGCTCTGCCAAACCTCACTCAACGAACCCCTCGACAACGGCGAAGGCGACACCACCGAGCGGATCGAGTTCCTGGACAGCGAAGGTTCTCTGGGAGGCGGCACCCGCGAGACAAGGGAGCGCCTCGCCCATGAGATCCGCATGGATCTCGGCCAGGCCATCGCCTCGCTGCCGGAAGAGCTCCGGGATCTGTGCGTGCGCCTGCACGACAGCACCATGGCCGAAGTCGCCCGGGAGATGGGCATTCCCAGAACCACCCTCTACGACCGGCTGAGCAAGCTCCGGGACGCGTTCCGCGAGGCCGGGCTCGAGGACTACCTGTGATCTCCGACGCATCGGCTCCGCCTCCGGTAAGTAAGCACCGTGCCGCATGGTGCGGCTATCCGGGGCCTCGGAAATCAGAACCTGAACAAAAGAGGAGTTCAACCATGACTCACGACACCTACAAGTACCGTTTTGACGAGTCGGTCCCGGCCCAGGAACTGGAAGACACTTTCATGCTGGCGATGCTGGCCGTCGAAAGCCTGCATGGCCGTTCCCGTGTGCGGATGGAGAGCCGGTTCAATCTGGACAAGGCCCGCCGTACCTGCGTGATCGACGCCTCCACCGATGTCGGCAGCGACCTCGCCCGCATCTTCACCGGCTTCGCCACCAAGGAATACGGCGAACGCTCGGTCCTGATCGAACGAACCCAACCGTCGGGTTGCGCCTGCGCCTCCAAGCATCGCGCAGCGCCAGCCGCCGCCGAAGCGGGGGTGGCGGTATGAGCGAGCTGATGACCACCACCTATTCCATGTGGCGGCTGTTCCGCAACTGCCGCATGGCCTGCAAATGGCGCTATATCGACGAGCTGGTGCCACTCGAGCGCGACCCCAATCTGGCCTTCGGCTCGGTCATCCACGACTGTCTGGAATGTTGGCACGGCGAGCGGGATCTGGCCAAGGTCCTCGACCACATCGACCGGACCTATCCGAACCGGGCGCAGGACGACCATCAACAGGCCGACTGGCATCTCGCCAGGGCCATGATGAGTGCCTATGCGGAACACTACCCGGCCGAAGACTTCGAGGTCGTCGCGCTCGAAAAGACCTTCGAAGGCCCCATCGTCAACCCGGCGACCGGCGCGACTTCGCGCAGTTTCATTCTCGCCGGGAAGGTGGACGGCATCGTCCGTCAGGATGGTCAGTATTTCCTGCTGGAACACAAAACTGCCTCGCAGATCGACGCCAGCTACCTGGAGCGGCTGTGGACCGATTTCCAGATCATCCTCTATGCCTGGTACCTGGAGCAGACCCTCGGCATCACGGTCAGCGGCATCATCTACAACGTCCTGGTCAAGGCCAAGCTGCGTCAGGGCAAGGGTGAGACCGAGACCGAATTCGAGGCCCGCCGGGCGGAGCTGATCGCCAAGTCGAAAACCGGCAAAAGCAGCGCCAAGCGCAAGCTGCCGGAGGACGACAACACCTTCCAGCAGCGGCTCCAGGAGAAGTACCTCGAGCCGGGCATGTTCCATCGCGAGGTGCTCTACATCTCCCGCGACCAGTTCGAGGAACTGCGGGCGGAGCTGTGGGAACTCTCCAAGGCCATGCTCGACGCCCGTCGGCGCAACACCTTTTACCGCAACACCAGCTACTGCTTCCAGTACGGACGGCCCTGCGCCTACTTCCAGCTCTGCCGCTCGGGCGGCAACCCCAACGTCATCGAAAACCATTTCCAACGGATCGCCCCGCACGAAGAGCTGCGGGACGGAGCCGGTGAAGACGCCGCTCCGGTGTTTTGAAATCCCAACCATAAGGAGACGAAGCCATGCTTCCCAAGACCAAAAGCAAACCCAAACACACGCTCTCGGACCTCACCGCCCTGGTGTACGGCCCGAGCAAGATCGGCAAGAGCACCTGGTGCTCCAACGCCGATGACGCACTGTTCCTGGCGACCGAGCCGGGCCTGAACGCCCTGGAGGTGTTTCAGACCCCGATCACCTGCTGGGACGACCTTCTGCAGGCCTGCGCCGAAATCGCCGAGGGCAAGCACGAGTTCAAGACCATCGTCGTCGACACGGTGGATAACGCCTACAAGATGTGCTCGGACTACGTCTGCAAGAAATTCAAGATCGAACACGAATCCGACCTGGGCTACGGCAAGGGCTACGCGCTGATCAACAACGAGTTCCAGCGCGTCATCAACAAGCTGGCCTTCCTGCCCTACGGGCTGATCCTGATCTCCCACTCCCAGGAGCGGGACATCGAGACCCGGACCGGCAAACACACCCGCATCGTGCCGACGCTGCCGGAAAAGGCGCGGAAGCTGGTCACCGGCCTGGTGGACCTGATCCTGTTCTGCGATCTGGACATGAAAACCGGCGAGGACGGCAAGCCGGTCTGGCAGCGCGTGATGCGCACCAAGCCCAGTCCCAACTACGACGCCGGTGACCGCACCGGCCGACTCCCCGAAGTCATCCCCCTCGATTTTTCGAGCTTCATGAAAGCGTTCAACAACACGGCAGCCGGAGCTGCGGCGAGTGCCGCCCGGCCGAAGCCGGAGCCGACCGCGAGTGCGGCGGCGAAACCCCAACAGTAAGGAGATCCGACCATGGAACACTACGAAAACCAATCCAACAGCAACCTCGACCTGGCGCAGTTTGATGACGCCTTCGAAACCGCCGAAGTCGAGGAGCGTGAGTTCGAGGCCGTCCCCGACGGCAAATACCAGGTCAACGTCGACCGGGTCGAACTGACCCGCGCCCAGACCTCGGGCAACCCCATGCTCAAGTGGACCCTGCGCATTCTCGCGCCGACCCACAAGGGGCGTCTGCTCTGGCGCAACAACGTCATGGCCAGCAACGAGAACATCAAGTGGCTCAAGCAGGACCTCTACACCTGCGGGCTGCAGCTTCAGAAGCTCTCCGACCTGCCGGGCCACCTCGAGCAGCTTCTCAACATCAAGCTGGAGGTGACCAAACGCACTCGCGGTGAAAACGAGAACATCTACTTCAACCGTCGCATTGTCATGGCCGACGATGCCGGGGCTCCCGGCGCGGCGATGGACGACATGATCCCGTTCTGATGATGGACCGGATCACCGTTGTCGTCGACACCCGCGAACAGGAGCCCTACAGCTTCGATAGCGACAAGATTTCGGCGGTTCGCAAGGCGTTGCCCGCCGGTGATTATTCACTGGTCGGCCTCGAGGAACGGGTGGCGGTGGAGCGCAAATCCCTGACGGATTTCGTCTCCACCGTCATCCGGGGGCGAAAGCGGTTTCACCGCGAGTTGGAAAAGCTCTCCGCCTACGAATCCGCCTGCGTGGTTGTCGAGTGCAACTTTCGCGATCTGGTCGATGGCCGCTACCGCAGCGATGCCCACCCGCACGCGCTGATCGGGACGGTTGCCTCCATCGTCGTCGACTTCGGTGTCCCCGTCTACTTCTGCTCGGACCGGCAGGCCGCCTGCCGTTTTGTCGAGGAGTACCTGACACGTTTTCACCGGAGGATCGCGAGATGCCAAAAAGAAATGAGAGTAACCCGGCGCGACTCCGGGGAAGAATAGAGCGCGTTTACTATGCCGGACCCAAGTTCTCCGCAGGCCGACTGCTCACCCCGACCGGTGAGGAAGTCCAGTTCGCGGGCAATTTGTTCGCCCGGGAAAATCAGCCTGTGGTCCTGCTCGGGTCGTGGGCCACCCATCCCAAATACGGCCGTCAGTTCAAGGTCGACGGGATGGAGCACGACCTCGAACTCGATCCGGAGGGGCTGATCCACTATCTGGCCAACCATCCGGAGATCAAGGGCATTGGTCCGGCCAAGGCCAGATTGATCGTCGAGAGCTTCGGCGACGCCTTTGAAGAAACCCTTCTGAGTGACCCCGAGCGCATCGCGCTCAAAGCTCGGCTGCCCCTGGACGCGGCCCGGCGGCTGCGTGACGAATGGTTGAAGAACCGCAGCGTCAACACCGTCATGGCCTGGCTGTCGGCATTCGGCCTGACCCATCATCAGGTCACCACCCTGGTCGAAAGACTCGGCGGCAACTGCCTCGATATCCTGAAGGAAGACCCGTACATCCTCATTCGGGAGATCCGGGGATTCGGCTTCAAGAAGGTCGACAAGATTGCCCGCAAGCTTGGCACCCCCAAGGACCACACCCCTCGTATCCGGGCCGGGTTGAATTTCTGCGTCCGTGAAGCCCTGGACAATGGCCACTGCTGGATCGAATACGAGGATCTGGTCGACCAGGCCAATCTACTGCTGGTCATGGATGCCCTGGATAGCCGGGTCCGCATCGAGAGCGCCCTCGACGCGCTCATCGAAGAACAGGCGCTTGCCTGCGATTCCCACGGCGGGCGTTTCGTGGTCGCTCTGCCCGAGATCGTCCGCATGGAGCGGGAGCTGGCCTCGCTGTTCGGTCAGGCCGAAACACCCAACCCGCATTTCCACTCCGTCAAGAAACTCGATGCTCTGATTCGGCGCTGCGCGGCGACGCTGAACGAGAAGCAGCTTGAAGCGGTGCGCTCGGCCCTCCAGCACAGCATCAGCCTGATTTCGGGTGGAGCCGGTTCGGGCAAGAGCTACACCATTTCGGTCATCAACACCATCTGCGAGGAGAGCGATCTGGAGGTCGTGCTCGCCGCGCCGACCGGCAAGGCCGCCAAACGCCTGGAGGAAGTCAGCGGCCGTAGCGGCACCACCATCCACCGCCTGCTCGGCTATGACGGCAAGGGTTTCTCGCGCAGCAAGGAGAACCCCATCGATGCCGACGTCCTGGTGGTCGACGAGTTTTCGATGGTCGACGTGCCGCTGGCCTGGCACCTGTTCGAGGCGGTCGACCTGTCGCGGACCACGGTGCTGCTGGTCGGTGACCACAACCAGCTTCCGCCGGTGGGACCTGGAAACATCCTGCGTGATCTGATCCAGACACGCGCCATCCCCACGGTCATCCTCGACAAGGTCGTGCGCCAGGCTGGTGTCCTCAAGGAGAACTGCACCGCCGTTCTCAAGGGCGAGGTGCGCAAGACCAGCGAGGCGTCGGT
>JBNGDJ010000106.1:5306-8130 GCA_049974825.1 Halothiobacillaceae bacterium
GGTGCCATCGGCTATGTGGTCGATGTCCTCGCGAACGGCACCCTGGTCATCGACTTCGACGGCATGCCGGTGGAGATGGAAAAGGGTTCGCCCGACCTTCAGGACCTGCAGCTCGCCTATGCGCTCACCATCCACAAAACCCAGGGTTCCGAATTCCCCTGCGCCGTGGTGGTGGTCCACAAGGCGCATTCCTTCATGCACCACCGCAATCTGCTCTACACCGGGGTGACCCGCGCCCGGCGCACCGCCATTGTTCTGGGTGATCACTGGGGCATCCAGAACTGCGCCAAACGGTGCCAGGTGGATGACCGCCGGACCTTTCTGCCCCTGTTTCTGGACGCCGCCCAGCACGCGGAGGCCGATTTCGCCCGTGTCGCGGAGGCCGAATGAGTATGGGCGGAACGGATAACGTCAGGGAGTATTACCGGCTCGTCACCGAGATGGACATCGGTGACGTGGCCCGGGCACTCCTGCCGGGACGGATCACCCAAGAGACCGGCCAGCGCTTGATGTGCGACTGCCCCAACCATCAGAGCCAGTCGCGTCTGTCGCTGCACGTGATGCTCGACAAGCAGGGCTGGTACTGCTTCGGCTGCGGAGTCGGCGGTGATGTGCTGCAGCTCGTTGAGTTCATTCAGACGGGCTCGGTCACCGCCGGGCAATCCGGTCCGATGCCGGACAGCCACCGTCAGGCCCGGGACTATCTCGCCAAGAAGGCGGGCTTGCCGCCGCTGTCGCGCTATGGCCTCAGCCAGGAGCGTCTGGCCCAGACAGAGGCCGACCGCGCCTTCGAACTGCGGGTCAAGGACGCGCTGACCGCGCTGGCCAGGCTTTACCACGCCAGGCTCAAGGAGTCGCCGGAGGTCCTCGACTGGCTGAAATCCAAATACGCCCTGAGCGAGGAGACCATCGACGATCTCCTGATCGGCTACGCGGACAACGCGTCCGGCGCGGTCGCCCAACTGACCGGGGGTGAGGACGGTTTTTCCAAGCGGGAGCTCGCCGCCACCGGCGCTTTCCGTCCCACCAGCCAGGACGGCCTGACGCCATTTTTCGAGCGCCGCATCGTCTTTCCCTACTGGAGCCGTGGCCGGGTGGTGTTCATGATCGGCCGCAAGACGCCGTGGACCCCGGACGTGGGCTGGGAGCAAGGGAAATACAAGAAACTGCCGGTTCACGACGAGCACCAGCGGCCCTACGTCGCCGACTTCATCAACAACGCGCTGCTGTTCAACGAGGACTGCCTGCTGGCCAGGCCCGGCAAGGTGATCATCACCGAGGGGGTGACCGATTGCCTGGCGCTGATGCAACTGGGCCTGCCCACCGTATCTCCGGTCACCGTCCGCATCCGGGCCGCCGATTGGGAGCGCCTGATCCCCAAGCTGCGCGGCGTCGAAACCGTCTACATCTGTCAGGACAACGAGCTCTCCCAGGCCGGTCTCAAAGGGGCGCTGCAAACCGCCCGCACCCTGGCCGAACACAAGATCGACACCCGCCTGGTGACGCTGCCCTTGTCGGAGACACAGATCTCGGCCCGGCAGGAGCTGACCGAACGCTTCGGCCTGACGGCGAGCGTGGGGCCGAAGGAGCTGGCCAAGCTGCTGGCGGGACGTCCAGCCGAAGAAATCCAGGCAGCCGAGGCGCTTCTCGCCACCGCCAAGATCGACGTCAACGATTACATTGCCGCCGGGCATACCCGGGAGGATTTCGAACGTCTGCTCGCCGAAGCCAGCACGCCCATCGAGTTCGGCGTGCGCTCGCTGCCCGAGGGCGCTGAGGAAGAGGAGCGCAACCGCCTGCTCGAACCGATCCTGGGGGAGATTTCCGAGCAGTCGCCGCTGGAACAGGCCCGCCTGCTGAAGCTGGTGCAGGAGCGCATCGGTGGTGGTGTTTCGATGGCCACCCTGAAAGAGCAGATCCGCGCCATCCAGAAGGACCGCAAGGTCGAGTTCCGCAACGAAAAGAAAAAGGCCAAGCGGATGTCCGGCGCAATGCCCGGATCATGCCGCGCCCGGGTCGACGAGGTGCTGATCGACACGGAACTGGAGAACGGCGCTCCCGACTACACACTGGCCGCCGAGGCCGCCTACGACTGGTTTACCGCCAACGGTGCCCAGTTCTTTCACACCCTGCAGGGCGAGCCGTTCATGTATTTCGACAACGCCATCTACTGGATGGATTCGCCGGACAGAGGCCGCAAGCGCCATTACGCGGCCATGCTCTACAAGCACACGGGCATGGTGCCGACCACGGGCGGCGGACGGACATTTTTCGAGGTACTGCCCAGCCTGGCCATGATCCGTGGCCAGGTGCGCGACCATTTCTCCTGGCTGCATACCGATGTGGCTTCCTACACCGTCTATTTCAACCTGAACAATCCGGAGCACGAGATCGCCAAGATCACCCCGGACGAAATTCAGATCATGAAGAACGGCGGCAACGAGGACGGCATCATCCTGGACGGCTCGCGCAAGATGAAGCCGCTGAAATTCCTGCCCGACGCCGACCTCGAAGAGGCGGACCGGCTCCTGGTCGATCTGCTGGTGGGCAACATGACCTGTCCGCAGGGGGATCGCTTTCTCATCCTTTCCTGGCTCTCCTGTTTCCTGCTGATCGACTTCGCCGGGACGCGGCCCATGACCCGCTTCGAGGGCTCGGCCGGATCGGGCAAGACCACCGCCAGCAAGATCACGTCGACGCTGCTTTACGGCGAGCCCCAGCACAAGAAGGCCACCGACGCGGCGAACTACACCGACGGCTCGCAGAACCCGCTCATCGTCCTCGACAACATCGAGGTCAAGCAGATGACCGAGGACCTGACCAC
>JBNGDJ010000107.1:0-8013 GCA_049974825.1 Halothiobacillaceae bacterium
CGTCCAGCCCGTCCGGGTACTGCTGGGCCCTTTGGGTTTCCAGAAACTGGTAGGGCGGCTGCTGGGACCAGGCCGCTGTCAGCACCTGGCCGGAGACGGCGCTTTCGAGCGCGCCCGCCGCCACCGGCCCGGGCAGTGTGGAAAGGGTCCAGAGCAATAAAAGCAAGAACGACAGCGACGAGATCCGCATCCGTTGCTGGGTAGAAAGTCCGTTCCTTTGCCTTGTTTGTAGCGGTCCCATCGGAAAGGGCTTGCCGGGCATTTTTTGACGCCATGCGCAGGGGGTTCGATTGGTTCGGGAATCTCCGGCTCATGCTTCACACGCCGGGCCGGGGCCTGAATGCATCAACACAGCAAGACGCGGCGAGGCGTCCGCCACAGAATGGCGGTGCGGAGGCCGGTCATAAACGCGGGCTTCGCCAGCAAGCGGGTCTGGTTGGCACTGGCCCATAACTGCAAGTGGCCATTGTCGGCTTCTTGCGGGGTTTCCCTTGAGGCTCCATGAATTGTAGGGAAAATCCGCCGGGATGCCAGTCGCTGACCGAAACTCAGCCGTTACGAGCGTTTTCGATATGGGTCTCGGTCATGAGACCCCATGACAGAACCGGCTTTCGGGGGGCGAAGGGCTGGAACCCGCGCTATCAGCAGCAGGGCGAGGATAACGGCGTAGATTCCGGGCTCGAGGTAGTCCGCCCGGGTCAGCCAGAGGTGATGCAGGATGGCAAGCATGCCGGCGAGGTAGACACCACGGTGCAACCGACGCCAGTAACGCCCCAGCCTGCGCTGGGCGGCGACCGTGGAGGTGGCGGCGAGGGCCAGCAGGATCAGCCAGGCGCCTGCCCCTGCGGTGATATAACTGCGGTGAACAAGGTCGTCCAGCACCAGTTGCCAGTCCCAGAGCAGGTCCAGCCAGAGCCAGGTCAGCAGATGCAGGCAGGCATGAAAAAAGGCGAACAGGCCGACAAGCCGGCGAATGCGTGCCAGCGGAGCATAGCCGGTCCAGCGTCGCAGTGGTGTGACCGCCAGGGCGAGAAGCAGGGCCCACATGGCGTGGCGCCCGGTCTGGTCCAGCAGGTAGGCAATCGGCTCGACACCCCAGCGGCCCAGCAGCCCTTCAATGCCCAGCCAGGCCAGCGGGGCCAGCATGAGGACCCACGCCGACGCGACAAGCCAGCCGGGCCGGCTGCGGGCAGTCGCTGCCATCAGTAGTGACGGGTCAGGTCCATGCCTTCGTAGAGCGACGCGACCTGATCGGCATAGCCGTTGAACATCAGCGTGCGGCGCCGGCCCCGCTCGCCGATGCGTCGTTCTGTGCGCTGGCTCCAGCGCGGATGATCCACTTGAGGGTTGACGTTGGAATAGAACCCGTACTCCTCGGGCTGCATGCGGTTCCAGGTGGTCGGCGGCTCGGATTCCACAAACCGGATGGCGACAATCGACTTGATGCTTTTGAAGCCGTACTTCCAGGGAACGACCAGACGCAGGGGCGCCCCGTTCTGGTTGGGGAGGGGCTTGCCGTAAAGTCCGGTCGCCAGAATGGTCAGCGGGTGCATGGCCTCGTCCATTCGCAGACCCTCGACATAGGGCCAGTCCAGGATGGCCCGTCGTTGGCCGGGAAGATTGTCTGGGTCCAGGATGGTTTCGAAGGCGACGTAGCGGGCACTGCCCATGGGTTCGGCCGTGCGGATCAACCGATTGAGCTCGAAACCGGTCCAGGGGATCACCATCGACCAGCCTTCGACGCAGCGAAGGCGGTAGATCCGCTCCTCAAGCGCGTCCTGCGGAATCAGATCTTCCAGCGTGAAGTTGCCGGGATTGTGGCAGAGCCCTTCGACGCGCAGGCGCCAGGGTTCGGTCTTCAGACGGTGGGCATGGCGGGCCGGATCCTCCTTGCCCGTACCAAGCTCATAGAAATTGTTGTAGTGCGTGATGTCATGCAGGGAGGTCAGCGGCTCGTCTGAACTGCTGGCCGCGGTCGCCGGGCCGGCGCCAATCAGGGTGCCCAGCGACAGCGCTGCCGAGCCTTGAAGAAACCGTCGACGGTCATGATAGACCGCTTCCGGCGTGATTTCGGAGGGACGAGGTGTGTTCGGGTCAAGCCGGCGTATCAGCATGGCAGGCGCTCCGGTCCAGAGTTGAGGTGCACAGGCCAAGAGGACCCGGGGAAGGACCCGCCGGTTCCCGACGGTGCGGTCAGCCGATGCGCAGGTAGTCCCCGCCGTTGGCCTTGAGAAAGGACAGAAAGGCCTGCGCAATCACCGAAAGTTCCTTGCCGCGCGGGTAGACGATATTCCAGTAACTCTCCAGGGGAAATCCGGTGACATCCAGCTTGATCAGCGGCCCGTCGTGATGCTCAAGGTTCAGGGCGTGTTCCGAGACTACAGAGACCCCAAGTCGTCCCGCCACGGCATGCTTGATCGCCTCGTTTCCTTCCAGAACCAGCCGCCCCTGCAGCTTCAGCCCATGGCGGGCAAAGTAGTCTTCTACCCGGCGCCGGATGCCCGAACCGGTTTCTCTCAGGATAAACGGCTCCTCAGCGATGCGGGCCAGAGGGATGTCCCGCTCGCCGGCCAGCGGGTGGTCCCGGTGGGCGATGACGCAGAGCGGGTTGGGCGCGAAGGGGATCATCTCAAGATCCATGCTGACGTCGGGTACGTGCCCGATGATGTAAAGGTCGGAGAGATTTTCCTCGATACGTCTGATCAGGGCATCGCGGTTGGATACCTTCAGTTCCAGCTCGATGTCCGGGTAACGCGCCGCAAAGTCACCGAGGGCCAGCGGGGCGAAATACTTGGCCGTGGTAATCACCGACAGGCGCAGGCGTCCGCGCTTGAGTCCGCGCAGATCATCCAGCGACATCTGGACATTGGTCAGCCCGTCAATCACTTCGCGGCAGGTGCGGGCCAGCATCTGCCCGGCCTCGGTCAGGTAGATCCGTCGGCTGATCTGCTCGTACAGCGGCATCCCCGCGGCCTCGGCCAGGTTCTTGATCTGCGTGGATACTGTCGGCTGCGTCAGATGCAGCTCTTCGGCGGCCCGGGTAAAGCTGCCCAGACGCGCCACCGCCTCGAAAATCTCGATCTGGCGGAGCGTGGCGTGGCGGAGCAGGTATCTCGGGTCCCGTCCCGGTTCCAGGGATTCGGTCATGCGGTCCTCCGTGACAAGCAGGGGGTGCGGGCGAATTCTGCCATGTCATTCGAATTTTTGCTGCATGTCATTGAGGATTATCAATGCATGCGGGGTTTCCGCCGAAGGTCAAGCCCGCCCGGACGAAGGTGCGCAAGCGTACAGAAAACCCCGTTGTAACGCGGTTTGAAGCGTGGCTTGACGTATGTCTATCGAGACTCAGGGACGGGTTTGAAGCCAGCCATTGATCAGGATCAATGATCTACCCCGAAAAATCGAATTGGTGCCTGTAACGGCGCTTGGCTAGCTTTGACGCTGCCAAACCGCTGTTCGACGGTCGCTGCAATCCGGGTGGCCCCAAGTCACCCGATTGGCGCCGGAGTTAGGGAAGGTCTGCACAAATCCATGGATGGATTTGTGCAGAGTTTCCTTAGGGAACAGTCGATCGCAACCCACTGGGAGGGGCAGAAACATGTCCACGACATTTGCTGCGCAACTGACCGGCTGGCTGCTGCTGGCCATGCCATTGATGCTGATTCTCGCCGGTCTGCCCGCTGCGCGGGCCGGGGTGGAGGCGGCGCGTCGGTATCGTCGCCGGGTACAAATCGTCACCATGGCCGCGCTTGGGGCCGCAGTGCTGGCGGTACTGGCCTACCTGTTCGGGAGCAGTGCGAAGCTGGTACTCGGCGGTTTCATGCTGCCAGGCGACATCAGCCTGAATGCCCTGTCGGTGCAGGTGGATCGGGTCACTCTGGCACTGGCGGCGCTGGTGGCCTTCGTCGTTGCTCTGATTGCTCGCTACTCGGATCAGTATCTGGACGGCGACCCCCGTCAGGGACACTTCTTCCGGATGCTTTCGCTGACTGCCGGCCTCTTCATGCTGGTGGTGATTGCCGACAATATCGCACTGTTCACCGTCGCGATCATAGCAACCGGTTTCACGCTGCATCAGCTGCTTCTTTTTTACCGGGACCGGCCCAAGGCCGTGATGGCGGCGCACAAGAAGACACTGTTTTCACGCACCGCGGATGGCGCCTTGCTGGGGGCCACCCTCCTGATCGGCTTTCAGGTCGGCAGCTTTGAATTCGATGCCCTGGCAGCCTACGCCACCCAGCACGAGGGGGCACTGCCCGCAACGCTGCATCTGGCCGCCTGGTTGATTGTCATCGGCGCGGTGCTCAAGAGCGCCCAGTTCCCCTTCCACGGTTGGCTGTTGCAAGTCATGGAAGCGCCGACGCCCGTCTCGGCCCTGATGCACGCTGGCATCGTGTACAGCGGCGCGATCATTGTCCTGCGCAGCAGTGACTTTCTCATGATTGAAGGCACGGCGCTGATCGCGCTGGCCGTTGTCGGCCTGG
Source organism: Halothiobacillaceae bacterium (assembly GCA_049974825.1). GTDB lineage: Bacteria > Pseudomonadota > Gammaproteobacteria > Halothiobacillales > Halothiobacillaceae > JBKHDT01. The sequence goes on from JBNGDJ010000107.1 coordinate 4,485, forward strand.
CGACGCTCATTATCGCCTCGCTGGTAATGCTGACCCAGACGGCCATCAAGGCCTCGCTGGCCTGGTCCACGGTCGGCCAGCTTGGCTTCATGCTTTTCGAGCTGGGCATGGGGCTGTTCGCGCTGGCGCTGCTGCACCTGATCGGTCATTCGCTCTACAAGGCCCACGCCTTTCTGGCCTCTGGAAGCTCCGTTGACATGCTGCGTCAGCCGGCGCCGAAAGCCAGAAGGGCCTTGGGCGGGGCGACATGGCTGGCCGTAGTCGTCGCCAGTGTGGGCGTGACCGCGGGCCTTGCCTGGGCGATGGGCCTGAGCGTAGCCCATGAGCCGGCGCTGCTCGCCCTCGTTGCCATTGTTGCCCTGGCGGTGACCCAGCCGGTGCTGAAGGCGGCCACCATCGCGGAGGGGGCCGGACCTGTCGTTCGGGCGGCACTGGTTTCCACAAGCATGGCCGCGGTTTACTTCGCGCTGCACGCGCTGTTTGTCACCGTTTTCGGGCTCGAACTGGCACCCATGCCGCAGCAGATTGATCCGGCTTACGGCCTGCTGATCGCCGCCGCCATTGCCGGCTTCCTGTGGCTGGCTTGGGTGCAGGCACTCGGCAACCGGGCCATGGGCGACGGGGGGCGTCGTGCGCTCTACGTTCACCTGTACAACGGGCTGTATGTCGACCTGCTGGTCGAGCGTCTGTCCTACCGGCTCTGGCCCCACAAGGTCGGTCGTCGCGAAGGCCGCCGCAGCGATGCTGCCTTCGAGGCGGTCAGCGCCACGCGCCAGTCCTGATCCGTCGGATACCTGGAGGTACCCATCATGTCTGAAGCCATCAAGATGCAAGAGACCCTCGCCGGGCTTTCCCGTGACGTACTCGCGGAACGGGCCGATCAGGCCTGCCGACGGATCGCACCGGTCTGGCCGCTGGATTCATTTGTGGCGGTCAACCCCTATCTGGGCCTGCTGGACCAGCCCTTCGACGAGGCGGGGCATTACCTGGAAAGTGTGGCTGGCGAGCGCTTGTTCATGGATCGCGGGTTCTTTGCCGCGCAGGTGGAAGAGGGACGAATTCGGCCTGAGGACCTGCAGGCGGCGGCGGATCGCCTGGGACTGGCCATTGATCTGCAAACGATCCGTCAGCGCCTGCGCACGCCTCGGCAGATCGGCCCGGCGATGCCAATGCTGGTCGAGATGCACGATCGGCTGGATGCGCCACCGGTTTCCGAGTTCGTGATCGAGCAGATCAGCCATTTTCTCGGTGCGCACTACGATCGCGGCCAGGCGCTCTGGCGTAGCCCGGTCACGGCCCCGTCCCTGTTCGCCGCCTGGCGCGAATACACCCTGATTGACCGCAGCGCGCGCGCAGCCGGGCTGGGCGAGATCCGCGAACCGTTGCGTTCCCTCCCGGCCGATGCCGACGAGGCGCTGGCCTGGGCGGTCAACAAGCTGGAAATACCCGATGCCATGGTCGACGACTACTTCTTCGGGGCGCTCAAGTCGATCCGCGGCTGGGCCAGCTGGTGTCGGTACCGGCTCTGGCAGGCGGAGATGCAGGGCGGCAGCAGCCATGAACTGCAGGATCTGCTGATCATCCGGGTGCTCTGGGATGCCCTGACGCTTTGCGTCCGCCCGGATCGTTACACGCATCAGAGCTGGCTGGCGCAGATCGGGCGGAATGTCGGGCGTCATGCAGCGCCCGACCGGACCCAAGAGCGTTTCGACGAGTTGCTGCTCACGGCAGCGGAGATCGCCTTCCGGCGGCCTTTCATCGAGGCGCTTGCCAACCCGGAGCGTCAGGCGTCCGCGCAGACCGAGACCCGGCCGGTATTCCAGGCCGCTTTCTGCATCGACGTGCGCTCGGAGGTTTTCCGCCGACACCTGGAGTCGGCCGTGCCGGGCGCGCAGACCATTGGCTTTGCCGGCTTCTTCGGGGTGCCGCTGTCCTACCGTCGTCTGGGCGAGGAGGGCGACCGGACCCACACGCCGGTTCTGCTCAACCCCGGCGTGCCGGTTTGCGATCACGCCGAGCAGGCCGACGCCCTGGCCGAAGCCCGCGCACGTCGGCTGGGTGCAGGACTGAGCTGGAAGCAGTTCAAGCTGTCCGCATCCTCCTGCTTCACCTTCGTGGAATCGGCGGGCCTGAGCTATGTGCCGCGCCTGCTCGCCGATACTTTTGGCTGGCATACGCCATCCTCTCCGCCGGACCGCGCCGGGCTGACGGATGAGGAACGCCGCGCAGTGCACCCGGACCTTGGTGACGACGTGCCGCTGGAAGCCCGGGCAGACCTGGCAGCCGGGATTCTGGCGGGGCTTGGGCTGGGCGAAAACGCCGCCCCGCTGGTGATGCTGGCAGGGCATGGCAGCTCGACGACCAACAACCCCCATCGAGCCGGGCTCGACTGTGGTGCCTGCGCGGGCCAGACCGGCGAGGTCAGTGCGCGGGTAGCCTGCAGCCTGCTCAATGACTCCGCGGTCCGCGCCGAGTTGGCTTCCCGGGGTGTTGGGCTGCCGGAGGACACGCGCTTCGTGCCTGCCTTGCATGACACAACCACCGACGAGGTCGAGCTTCTTGATGATGCCGTACTCGACCAGGTCGATGCCGAGTCTCGGCGGAAGCTGTCCGAGGGGCTGGCCGCAGCCGGTGACCTGACCCGGCTGGAGCGCTTGGTGGCCCTGCGCGGCGGCACAGACGACGCCGAAGCGGCTGTCCGGAATGTCAGCCTGCGCGGCAGGGATTGGTCACAGGTTCGACCCGAGTGGGGGCTGGCGGGCAATGGTGCCTTTATTGCCGCACCCCGCTATCGGACCCGGGGGCTCGACCTCGGCGGCCGGGCCTTCCTGCACGACTATGACTGGCAGAAAGACGCCGACTTCTCGCTGCTGACACTGATCATGACCGCGCCACTGGTTGTCGCCAACTGGATCAACCTGCAGTACTACGGCTCCACCGTGGACAACGCGCACCAGGGTTGTGGTAACAAGGTTCTGCACAACGTGGTTGGCGGGCTTGTTGGCGTTCTGGAAGGCAACGGGGGCGATCTGCGGGTCGGGCTGTCCATGCAGTCCCTGCACGACGGGGAACAGTGGCGGCATGAACCCCTGCGCCTGTCTGCCTTTATCGAGGCCCCGGCCGAGGCGATGGACCAGGTGATTGCCGACAACGAGCTGTTGGACCAGCTGATCTCGAACCGGTGGCTCAACCTGTTCCGGATTGCCCCGGACGGAACGGTTCAGCGCCGCCGGCCGGAAGGCGGATGGGTGGAAGAAACAAGCCACTGACCCCGGATTGTGGTGCCACGCGACCGTTTGCAGGCGCTTTTGGTCTGCCGGACCTCTTTCGTCGACCCGGCAACCCAAGGCCCGAAGTCCAACGGCCACACCTCCACACCCCTCGTTCCCAAGCTCTGCTTGGGAACGCCTGCCGGAACTGCTCTGCAGGCCCGACCACCTCGGCCGGGCAGGCTGCGCGGCGCGAAATCCTGACTTCCTCAAGCCCTCAGACCCCGCAAGCAGAGCTTGCGGCATATTCCGTTCCCAGG
>JBNGDJ010000108.1:0-2139 GCA_049974825.1 Halothiobacillaceae bacterium
TCCCGCGAAGGACGACCTCGAAAAACCACAGGGAAGTGGTTTTTCGAGGTTCCCATTCGAGTCCCGCGCACGAGCGGTTGCCGCCCCCTGTCGAGATTCGCAGGGCGAGTGTAGCAGGCCGCCTCCGGACCGAAGGCACCCTGTCCGTGCAACCGCGCACCAGATCGGGGCAAGGACCGGCCATCGAAACATCCGCACGGCAAGAAGAAATCGCCAAACCCCGCGCCGGGGCGGGATTCTCAAAGGACGAGACTTCGGTGGCACGCAAGCTGCATTGCAACCAGACAGCACGCAGGGGCATGGTGACAGCCATCACTGCCGATCCGGTCATCCCGGGCACACAACGTATCGAAATGGGCATCTAGGGTTCCGGCCTCCGCGGAGGTGACTGGTCCGAGAGTTGCCGACCTCCCCCAGGAGGTTACACGGCGGGACAAAAGCCCGGGAGATCGCATTCGATGCTCCTGCGTTCCGTCATCTCAACCCCTGGGAGAGTAACCATGCCCTTTGTTCCCCGTAGTCTGCACACGCCTTTGGCCGCCGCGACCATCGCCCTGGCCGCCTTCACCACAACCGCCCTCGACAACCGGGCCCTGGCCGCCGAGAAGGACAAGTTCCAGATCGCCTGGAGCATCTACGTCGGCTGGATGCCCTGGGGTTACGGCGAAGCCGCCGGAATCGTCGACAAGTGGGCCGACAAGTACGACATCGAAATTGACGTCGTGCAGATCAACGACTACGTCGAGTCGATCAACCTCTATACCGCCGGCAGCTACGACGGGGTCACCGTCACCAACATGGACACGCTGACCATTCCGGCCGCCAGCGGGGTCGATTCCACGGCGCTGATTGTCGGCGATTTTTCCAACGGCAATGACGGGGTCGTGCTCAAGAACGCGGACAGCCTCGAGGCCATCCGCGGTCTGCCGGTCCACCTGGTCGAGCTTTCCGTCTCGCACTACCTGCTGGCGCGTGCGCTGGACTCGGTCGGCATGAGCGAACGCGACATCCAGGTGGTCAATACCTCCGACGCGGACATCGTGGCCGCCTTTGCCTCCCCCGAGGTCGAAGCGGTAGTGACCTGGAATCCCCAGCTCGGCGCCCTGCGCGCGCGCGAAGATGCCAGCGTGGTGTTCGACTCCGCCGAGATCCCCGGCGAGATCATGGACCTGCTGGTCGTGAACACCGAAACGCTGGAGGCCAACCCCGACTTCGGCAAGGCGCTGGTCGGTGCCTGGTACGAAATCATGGACACCATGCACGGGGACGATCCGGCGGCCATCGAGGCTCGGACCCAGATGGCCGAGGCTGCCGGTACCGACCTGGCCGGCTACGAGGCGCAGCTTGAGTCCACCCGGATGTTCTACACACCGGCATCGGCCGTTTCCTTCGTCGAATCGGACGGTCCGATGGCCACGATGGGAAAGGTGCGCGACTTCGCCTTCGAGCACGGCCTGCTGGGTGAGCGCGCCGACAGTCCTGACTTTATCGGCATCGAGTTTGCGGACGGTTCCACCCTGGGCAATACCGACAATGTGCAGTTCCGCTTCAACGGCGAGTACATGCGCATGGCCCGGGACGGCGAACTTTAAAGTGATCCGGCCCGGAAGGCCGCCATCCTCGATCAATCCGCCACGAGACGAGCCAACCGATGAAGCGACTGATCAATCAGGTTCCGGGCAGGCCCTGGCATCTGGCACTGGCCCTACTGCCCTTCGTGCTGGTGCTGCTGGTCTACCTTTCCGCTTCATCGGCCCGGCTGGCCGAGAATCCGGATGACCGGCTGCTCCCGTCCTTCGCGGCCATGGCGGAGGCATTTTCCGATGCCGCCACGGAGCCGACCCGACGAACGGGCGAGCTGATTCTCTGGACCGATACCGCCGCCAGCCTGATACGCATCGGCCTCGGGGTGGGGATTGCCATGCTCATCGGCCTGACGGTGGGCATTCTGGTGGGCCTGATCCCCTGGGTGAATCGTGCGATGGCTCCCTTCGTGGCCGTGCTGTCGATGATTCCACCGCTGGCGGTGCTGCCGATCCTGTTCATCGCCCTGGGCGTGGGCGAAGTAGCCAAGGTGGCACTGATCGCCATCGGCATTACGCCGTTTCTCATCCGCGACATCCAGCAACGGGTGGAAGA
>JBNGDJ010000108.1:2239-7907 GCA_049974825.1 Halothiobacillaceae bacterium
CAAGACGAGCGGCAAGAGAGCGGGCCATGACGATGCTGGCCTCGGTCGGACTGGATCATGCCGCGCACAAGTATCCCGGCGAGCTTTCCGGGGGCATGCAGCAACGGCTGGCCATCGCCCAGGCCCTGATGAAACGGCCTCGGATCCTGCTGCTTGATGAACCGTTCGGTGCACTGGACCCTGGCATTCGCAAGGACATGCACCAGCTGGTGCGCGATCTCTGGCAGGAACACGGCCTGACGGTCTTCATGGTCACCCACGACCTGTCCGAGGCCTTCGACCTGGGCAGCCGGCTGCTGGTTTTCGACAAGGTCCGGCATGACCCGCAGGCCCCGGGAGCGTTTGGGGCGCGGGTCACCTACGACCTGCCCCTGGGAACTCGGTCTGTAACCAGCGACCAGCGCCAGGCCGTGACGGACACGGTCATTGTCGGCAGGCAGGATGCCCCGACTTTCTGATCACCGGCCTGCACACGGCCCCGGACCGGCTGCGCCAGGCCTTTTTCCGGACTGACTGGAGGACACTCATGAATGACATACCGGATCCCGCCAGAGACACCGTCTGCCAAGGCGAGCTGCCGGGCGGCCGCTACTGGTCTATGGTGCTCAAACGCGGCTTTTCCCTGAAGCTGGTGGACTTGGCCGGCCAAGCCAACGTATCCACCCTGCTGTACAACCCGAGCAATCCGCTGGAACGTTACAACGCCCCGGACACGCTCAAGGGCCAGCACACGTCCCGACTGACCCGAGGCAACATGCTCTACTCGGACATGGGCCGGGTGATGCTGTCGATCACGGTAGACACACTGGGCTGGCACGACACTATCGGCGGCATCAGCGACGCCCGGACGATCCGCGACAAGTACGGCGAGCGGGATTACCAGTCGGCAGGGAACGACTTCTATCGAAACGGCCGGGAACTGTTCCTGATCGAGCTGCAGAAGTGGGGCCTGGGTGCTCGGGATCTCGTGCCCAACCTGAACTTCTTCAGCAAGGTTTTCGCGGATGACGCCGGCACACTGCATTTCGACAGCGACCATCGCCGGGTGGGGGCTCGAGTCGACCTGCGGGCGGAAATGGACACGCTGGTAGTGCTCAATACGGCCGTGCATCCCATGGACCCCGACCCTGAATACCGTCCCGGCCCAATCGCCTGGGCCGTCTACCGGACACCGGCCATCGAACCGGCCTTTGATGTCTGCGTGAATCACCGGCCCGAAAATGCCCGCGCCTGGGCCAATACCGCCATCCACAATGCACAGGAGGCCACGCCATGACGACCGATACGCTGGTCGCCAGCGACCTGAAGCCCGAGAATGCCACCTACCGAGAGGTCGTGCCCGCCGGTGCGCCCTGGATCCATGAACTGCGCAAGGGGCAGACCCTGCGGATACTGGACCTGGAGGGCAACCAGGCGGCGGACACCATTTTCTACAGCCTGGAACGACCCACCGAGGCACACTACAGCGCCATCGATACCATTCGCCGGCAGGGAAATGCCTACCTGACCACCGGCTGTGAGCTGGTTTCCAATCTCGGCAACGTGATGCTCACCATCACCGCCGACACCTGCGGGCGTCATGACACGCTCGGCGGCGCCTGCTCGGCCGAATCCAACCAGGTGCGCTACGCTCTGGACAAGAAGCCCATGCACAACTGCCGCGACAGTTTTCTCACCGCCATCGGACAAACGCACTACGGCCTGACAAAGCGGGATATCGTGCCGAACATCAATTTCTTCATGAACGTGCCGCTTACGGCCGAGGGCGGACTGACCTTTGAAGACGGGATCTCGGCACCGGGCAAGTACGTGGAGATGCGCGCCGAAATGGACGTGATCGTGCTGGTCTCGAACTGCCCGCAGTTGAACAACCCCTGCAACGCCTACAACCCCACACCCGTCGAAATGCTGATCTGGGACTGATACCCGGCCGCCGGGGACGACCCCGGACCGAGCCTGAAGATTCCGGCGGGACGACCCGCCACTCTATTCCGGACACGAGGCCCGGCGCCCATGCTCACCAAGGTTCTCATTGCCAATCGCGGCGTCATTGCCTGCCGCATTATCCGCACGCTTCGAAAGCTCGGTATCCACTCGGTCGCCGTATACAGCGATCAGGACCGTCATGCCCTGCACGTCCGTCAAGCCGACCAGGCGATCTGCCTGGGAGCCGGTTCGGCCGCCCAGACCTACCTCGATGCTGACCGAATCCTGGATCTTGCCGCCGAACACGGCGTCGACGGGATCCACCCGGGTTATGGGTTCCTGTCCGAGCGAGCCGAATTCGCCCAGGCCTGCGCCGCAAGGGGCATTGCCTTTATCGGCCCGACCCCCGACCAGATGCGCGACTTCGGACTGAAGCACACCGCCAGGCACCTGGCCGCCGAGGCAGGCGTTCCCATGCTGCCCGGCACAGACCTTTTGGCCGATCTGGAGGAAGCGCTGGGCGAAGCCGACCGAATCGGCTATCCCGTGATGCTCAAGAGCACGGCCGGGGGCGGCGGTATCGGCATGCGGCTTTGTACCGATGCCAACGAACTGCAAGAGGCCTTCGTTTCGGTTCAACGGCTGTCCCGGAGCAACTTTTCGGATGGCGGGCTTTTTCTGGAAAAGTTTGTTCGACACGCCCGCCATATCGAGGTGCAGCTTTTTGGCGATGGCCACGGCGGCGTGATCGCGCTGGGGGAACGGGACTGCTCCGTGCAGCGACGCAACCAGAAGGTGGTCGAGGAAACGCCGGCCCCCAACCTGGCGGACGACAAGCGCCAGGCGCTGCAAGATGCCGCAGAGGCACTGGGCCGCCGGGTCCACTACCGCTCTGCCGGAACGGTCGAGTTCATCCTCGATGCCGATACGGGCGACTTTTACTTCCTGGAAGTGAACACTCGACTGCAGGTTGAACACGGCGTGACCGAGGAGGTAACAGGCATCGACCTGGTCGAATGGATGGTCCGGCTGGCCGGCAACGACCTGCCGCCGCTCCAAACCCTGCGCCCGGGCCGGCCCGAGGGACACGCGATCCAGGTTCGACTGTATGCCGAGGACCCGGGCAGAAACTTTCAGCCATCAACGGGGCTGATCACGGATTTGACGCTGCCGCCAGACATCCGCGTGGAGACCTGGGTCGAGCCGGGCACCGAGGTATCCCCGCTGTACGATCCCATGCTCGCCAAGCTCATCGTCCATGCCCCGAACCGGGAAGCGGCCCTGGCACGCCTGAGCGAGGCGCTGGATCAAACCCGCCTGCACGGGCTGGAAACCAACCTGACCTACCTGAAGCAGATCGTGGCCGATGCACGATTTCAGGCCGGTCGCTGCACAACGGGCTATCTGGCCACTCTGCCCTATCACGCCGCGACAATCGAGGTGCGAAGCCCGGGTACCCAAACCACCGTGCAGGACTACCCCGGGCGTCGCGGCTTCTGGCACATTGGCGTACCGCCGTCCGGGCCGATGGACATGCGCTCGTTCCGGCTCGCCAACCGGATAGTCGGCAATGCCGAGCAGGCCGCGGGGCTGGAAATGACCGTCTCCGGCCCCGAGCTGCGCTTCAACACCGACACCACCATTGCGCTGACCGGGGCGCCGATGCCGGCCCGGCTTGACGGCGAGCCGGTGGCGTTCTGGCAGCCCGTGACAGTTCGGCGCGGGCAGGTGCTCGAAATGGGAGCAGTGTCCGACTCGGGCGCCCGGGCCTACCTGGCCGTGCGCGGGGGTCTCGACGTCCCCGAGCACATGGGCAGCCGGTCAACCTTCACCCTGGGCCAGTTCGGCGGTCACGGCGGCCGAGTGCTCTGGCCAGGGGAAATCCTGCACATTGCGGCACCGAACGGAGAAACCCCGCAGCGACTGCCACCCGAGGCCATCCCCGCGTTCACGAATCACTGGACACTGCATGCGGTGTACGGGCCGCACGGGGCGCCGGACTTCTTTACCGAAGACGATATCCGCACATTCTTCGCCACCGACTGGCAGGTGCACTACAACTCCAGCCGCACGGGCGTTCGACTGATCGGCCCGCGCCCCGAGTGGGCGCGCCCGGACGGCGGGGAAGCCGGCCTGCACCCCTCGAACATCCACGACAACGCCTACGCGATCGGGACCGTGGACTTCACCGGAGACATGCCGGTCATCCTCGGACCGGACGGCCCAAGCCTGGGCGGTTTTGTCTGCCCGGCCACCGTCATCACGGCCGATCTATGGAAGCTCGGCCAGCTGCGCCCGGGTGACCAGGTTCGCTTCGTGCCGGTGACCGTCGAAGAAGCCAACCGCCTGGAATGCGCGATGGATGATGCCATCGCCAACCTGAGCCCTGTGACTGTCACGCCCCGACAGACCACGCCCGACAGTCCGATGCGGCTGCCGCCGGAACCACGGACCGTCGAGCCCGAGGTTTCGGTGACCTACCGCGTGGCGGGGGACCGTTTCCTGCTGGTCGAGTACGGGCCGATCGTTTTGGACCTTGCCCTGAGATTCCGGGTACAGGCGCTGCTGGAATGGCTGGAGGCCCGCGCCGAACCGGGGATTCTGGAGCTGACACCCGGCGTGCGCAGCCTGCAGGTGCACTACGACCCGCACCGACTGCCCACCGACCGGCTGGTCAGCCTGCTGGAACGGGCTCAGGGCGAACTGCGCGACCTGGAAGAAGCCGAACTGCCCTCGCGCATCATCCACCTGCCATTGGCCTGGGATGACAGCCAGACGCGCCTGGCCACCGAGAAGTACATGCAGTCGGTTCGGCCGGACGCGCCCTGGTGCCCGCGCAATATCGAGTTCATTCGCCGGATCAACGGACTGGAAAGCGAGGCCGAGGTCAAGCGCATTGTCTACGATGCCTCCTACCTGGTGATGGGGCTAGGGGACGTGTACCTCAATGCACCACTGGCCACGCCGGTAGACCCACGGCACCGGCTGGTGACCACCAAGTACAACCCGGCCCGGACTTGGACCCCCGAGAATGCCGTGGGCATCGGGGGCTCGTACATGTGCATCTACGGCATGGAAGGGCCCGGGGGCTACCAGTTCGTGGGGCGGACCCTGCAGATCTGGAATCGCTACCGGCAGACGCCGGAATTTGAAAACCCCTGGCTGCTGCGCTTCTTCGACCAGATCCGTTTCTACGAGGTCAGCGAGGAAGAACTGCTTGAAATGCGTGACGCCTTCCCGCACGGCGGACTGCGGCTGCAGATCGAGGAAACCACCTTTTCACTGGGGCGCTACCGGCGCTTTCTGGCGGACAATGCTTCGGAAATCGACGCCTTCAAGGCGCGCCAGCAGGCGGCCTTTGAGGCCGAGCGCCAGCGCTGGATCGAAACGGGTCAGGCCAATTACGAGGCCGACGCCGAACCCGTCGACACCGGTATCGACACGCTGGAACTGGCGGATGGACAGACGGCCATCAGCGAGCATGTCCACGGTGTCGTCTGGAAGCTTGAGGTCGAGGCAGGAGAACAGGTCCGCGAGGGGCAAACTCTGCTGATCCTTGAATCCATGAAGATGGAAATCCGGATCAGCGCACCGGCCAACGGACGGGTTGAACAAATCCTCTGCACACCCGGCGAACAGGTCCACCCGGGCAAGACCCTGCTGGTGCTCGGCCCGCCGGAGCACTGACCGCCCCGTAGCGTGCCGCGGACGGATGGCAAGATGCGGACAAGCGGTGTGTTGC
>JBNGDJ010000109.1:0-7622 GCA_049974825.1 Halothiobacillaceae bacterium
TAAAATGCCGGGTTTGATCCTGATGGCTGAAGCATGAAGAAATCGCTTTTTCATTTCGAGCTGCCCGAGCATCTCATTGCCTCGGAACCGCCCGAGCAGCGGGGGCAGTCGCGCCTGCTGTGCCTCGATGGGGCCACCGGTGCGGTGGGTGATCGCCGGTTTGCTGACCTGCCGGACCTGCTGACGCCGGATGACTTGCTGGTGTTCAATGATACGCGGGTGATTCCGGCCCGCCTGTTCGGTCGCAAGGCATCCGGCGGCAAGGTGGAAGTTCTGATCGAACGGATCACGGGCCAGAATACGGCACTGGCGCATGTCCGCGCGAGCAAGCCGCCGCGGGCGGGCGTGCAGTTGACTATGGAGGGGGGCTTCACGCTGACGGTGACCGGGCGTGAGGATGATCTTTTTGCCCTGTCCGGGTCCAGCGCCCTGCTGCCGCTGCTTGACGCGCATGGGCACATGCCACTGCCACCCTATATCCAGCGGCCGGATCGCCCGGAAGACCGGGCGCGCTATCAGACGGTTTACGCGCGTGAGGCCGGGGCTGTGGCCGCGCCCACGGCCGGGCTGCACTTCGATGAAGTCATGCTGCAGCGGCTGGCGGACAAGGGGATCGAGCGCGCCTTCGTGACGCTGCATGTCGGCGCCGGCACATTCCAGCCGGTGCGAGCCGAGAACATCACCGAACACCGGATGCATCGCGAATGGCTGCGCGTACCCGAGCAGACGGTCGAGGCAATTGCCCGCTGCCGTGATCGGGGCGGACGGGTCGTCGCGGTGGGAACTACCGCGGTGCGCTCGCTGGAAAGCGCCGCCCTGGACGGCAGGCTCGCGCCCTTCGAGGGTGAGACGGATATCTTTATCTACCCCGGCAAGCGCCTGCGGGTAGTGGATGCCCTGATTACCAACTTCCATCTGCCCGAGTCGACCCTGATCATGCTCGTGGCGGCACTGGCCGGGCGCGAGCATGTCCTGGCGGCTTATCGGCATGCCGTAGCCGAGTCCTATCGATTCTTCAGTTATGGGGATGCCATGTTTGTCACGCCCGCCCCGGAGGTGCTCGATGGACGCTGAGTTTTTCAGTCTGATCGGCCGAAGCGGCGCCGCGCGTCGCGGTGAGCTGCGTTTTGCCCGCGGCACAGTGCAGACTCCGGCCTTCATGCCCGTGGGTACCTACGGCACGGTCAAGGCGATGACCCCGGAGGAGCTTCAGTCGATCGGCGCTGAAATCATCCTGGGCAACACCTTTCATCTAATGCTCCGCCCGGGCACGGAAATCATCGGTCTGCATGGTGACTTGCACGACTTCATGAACTGGTCCGGACCCATCCTCACCGATTCCGGCGGTTTCCAGGTGTTTTCGCTGTCGGACCTGCGCAAGATCAGCGAGGAGGGCGTGACTTTCGCCTCGCCGGTCGACGGGGCCCGGGTGACGCTCTCCCCGGAGCAATCGATGGCCGTGCAGGCCGCGCTTGGCTCGGATATCGTGATGATCTTCGACGAGTGCACGCCTTATCCGGCCACCGAGCAGGCCGCTGCCGAGTCCATGCGGCTGTCCCTGCGCTGGGCAGCCCGTTCGCGAGCAGCACATGATGATGTCCAGGGAGAGCATCCCTCGGCTCTGTTCGGCATTGTGCAGGGCGGGATGTACGAGACGCTGCGTCGTGAATCGGCGGCCGGGCTGATCGAGATCGGCTTTGATGGCTATGCGGTGGGCGGGTTGTCGGTCGGCGAGCCGCCCGAGGAGCGGGAACAGGTTCTCGACTGGACCTTGCCGCTGCTGCCGGAGAATGCCCCGCGCTACCTGATGGGCGTAGGCAAGCCGGAGGACATCGTGGAGGCCGTGCGCCGCGGGGTGGATATGTTCGACTGCGTACTGCCGACACGGAACGCGCGCAATGGCCACCTGTTCACCCAGTGGGGTGACCTGAGACTGCGCAATGCCCGTCATGCCCGGGATACGCGTCCGGTTGATCCTGACTGCGCATGCTACACCTGCCGTCACTACTCTCGCGCTTATCTCAAGCACCTGGACAAGTGCAACGAAATTCTTGGCGCCCGGCTCAACACGATCCACAACCTGCACTACTACCAGCAGTTGATGCGTGAAATCCGCAGCGCCATCGAGCAGGGGCGCTTTGATGAATGGGTCCGGGAATTTTATGCCCGCCGTGTCCGCGGGATCGACTGAACACATCCCCCGGAATTCCTGGGTTCTCGAACAACCCCGTCCATGGAGTTTTGCGAGGCGCTCTCCTGTTTCAGGCCTGTCAACAGGCCGGGTTTCAGTAATCCCTGACTGAGCGCGGCAATTGACCGGCCGTGTCGGGCAGCATGTTGTCGTGCAAAGATTTTGGTCGATTTTGTGTCGGTTTGCCCCGGGCGCAGGTCGCCGGTTTGTCAGTGCTTGTGGCATACTCTGCGCCCGGACGCGGCCGGCCCGCGAACAGTCTTCAATGAATATGAGGTAAGAACGGATGTTCCTGATTTCAGACGCGATGGCGGAGGCAGGCGCGGCGCCTGCCGGGGAACCGAGCCTGTTGGCGACCTTCCTTCCGCTGTTCCTGATCTTTGCCGTGATGTATTTCCTGCTGATTCGTCCGCAGATCAAGCGGCAGAAGGAGCATCGCAAGCTGGTCGAGAGCCTCTCCAAAGGCGACGAGGTCGTCACCAGCGGTGGGTTGCTTGGACGGATCGTCCGCCTGCATGACAGCTTTGTCACTGTCGAGCTGGCCGATGGTCTGGAGGTTCAGGTCCAGCGGCACGCCATCGGCACGGTGATGCCCAAGGGCACAATGAAGGATCTCAAGGAAGGCAAGGCCGACTGATCGCGCCCCGGCAGATTCGGCCGTCGCGTGCATCCGCAGCGTTCGGGCATGACCCGACCGATGCTCGGGTGCTCGGGCAGACCGGCCTGCCGGATTGACAATTCAAGCATCGTGCCCGTTTCGGAGGGGCGCATTCTTCATGAACCGTTATCCCTTGTGGAAGAACCTGCTGGTGGTTCTCGTCCTGGTGGTGGCCGTCCTCTACGCGCTGCCCAATATCTTCGGCGAGGACCCGGCGTTGCAGGTTTCCAAGCGCGGCGCCGAAATGACGCAGACGGATCTCGAGCAGGTTCGCGCCGTGCTGGCCATGGCCGAGATCCCCTACATTGAGGCCGACCTGCAGGAGGGCAGCGCCCTGCTGCGATTTGCCAGCACGGATGAACAGCTTCGCGCTGCAGATCAGGTGGCTCTGCGCCTGGCCGAGAATTACAACGCCGCCTTGAACCTGGCGCCAGCCGCACCGGACTGGCTGACCAGCCTGGGCGCTCTGCCGATGTATCTGGGTCTGGATCTGCGCGGAGGTGTGCACTTTCTCATGGAAGTGGACATGCCGGCGGCCATTGAGCAGGCGCTGGAGCGCAACGTTGATGCCATGCGGACCGACATGCGGGAGGCCCGGGTCCGGTACCTGACGGCAAACGCCGAGGATGGTCAAATCGAGATTCGCTTCCGTGACGCCGAGGCCCGGGACGCGGCTCAGGAGCTGTTGTCCGGCCAGTATGACGAGCTCGACTTCAATGCCGACATGCGCGGTGATGCGCCGATGCTGTACGCCACCTTGACCGAGGAGGCGGCCGAAGCCGAGCGTGCCGCGGCACTGGAGCAGAACATCACCACCCTGCGCAACCGGGTCAACGAGCTGGGTGTGGCCGAGCCGCTGATCCAGCAGCAGGGGGACAGCCGGATCGTGGTTCAGCTGCCCGGTGTGCAGGACACGGTGCGGGCCAAGGAAATTCTCGGCGCCACGGCCACGCTGGAGTTCCGACTGGTCGAGGGGTCGCCGGTCGACTGGGAGGATGCGGCCAGCAGCGGTCGTGTTCCCGTCGGCGCGCGGCTTTACCGGGAGCGCAACGGCAGTCCCGTGCTGCTCAAGCGTCAGGTAATCATCACCGGCGATCAGATCACCGGGGCAGCTTCGGGGCTCGACCAGCAAAGTGGCTCGCCGGCGGTCTTCATCAATCTTGACGGTCAGGGCGCGCGTCGCATGAGTGCCATTACCCGAGACAATATCGGCCAGCCCATGGCCGTGGTGTTTATCGAGCACCAGTCCGACGTGAAGATGGTGGACGGAGAGCTCGTGCGCGAGCGACGGGTCGTGGAAGAGGTAATCAATATCGCCACGATCCGGGACGAGCTCTCGAATCGATTCCAGATCACGGGGCTGGACTCGACGCAGGAGGCGCGGGATCTTTCCCTGCTGCTTCGTGCCGGTGCGCTGCGTGCGCCGATGGAAATCATCGAGGAACGGACCGTGGGGCCGAGCCTGGGTGCGGACAATATCGAGGCTGGCGTGAAGGCGGCCATCCTGGGTTTTGTGTTGGTGGCCATCTTCATGGTGGTTTACTACCGGGTGTTCGGCCTGTTTTCCAATGTCGCCTTGGTCACGAACCTGGTGATCATCGTGGCGGTACTGTCCATGCTGCAGGCCACGCTGACGTTGCCCGGGATTGCGGGGATTGTGCTGACCCTGGGGATGGCAGTGGATGCAAACGTGCTGATCAACGAGCGCATCCGGGAAGAACTGAGAAATGGCATGACGCCGCAGGCGGCCATCAAGGCCGGCTATGACCGGGCATTTCTGACCATTCTCGATGCCAATATCACCACCCTGCTGGCGGCGCTGGCGCTGTTCGCCTTCGGGACGGGGCCGATCAAGGGCTTTGCGGTGACCCTGTCCATCGGCATTCTCGCGTCCATGTTCACGGCGATCATGGTTACCCGGGCGCTGGCCAACCTGGTCTACGGTCGGCAGCCGCGCCTGAAGTCGCTTTCGATCGGGGGGTACTGATCGCATGAATATCGTTCCGACCAATACTGACTTCGACTTCTTCGGCAAGCGTCGCGGAGGTTACATTCTGTCTGCTCTGCTTCTGGTGGTCGCCTTGGGTGCGCTGGCCGTCAAGGGCCTCAACTTCGGGCTCGACTTTACCGGCGGGGTTCTGATCGAGGCCGGCTACGAGGAGGCGGCGGACCTGCCCGCGATTCGCGAGGTGCTGGCCTCGCGCGACATCGAGGATGCGGTTGTTCAATACTTCGGATCATCCACCAGCGTGATGGTGCGCCTGCCCCCGGTGGCCGGCGAGAACCAGTCCGAACTTTCCAGCCGGGTGCTGGCGGCGCTGCAGGTTCAGGATCCGGATGTCGAAATGCGGCGCGTCGAGTACGTGGGCCCGGCTGTCGGGAAGGAGCTGATCGAGGCCGGCGGGCTGGCGGTGATTTTCGTGCTGGCGGGAATCCTGATCTACGTCGGATTCCGTTTCGAATTGCGGCTGGCCGCAGGGGCCATTCTGGCGCTGGTGCATGATCTTGTGATCGTGCTCGGGATCGTCAGCCTCTTCCAGATCGAGTTCAACCTGACCGTTCTGGCTGCCTTCCTTGCACTGGCCGGCTACTCCATCAACGACACCATCGTGATCTTCGACCGGATCCGCGAAACCTTTCAGAAGGTGCGCAAGGGGACCGAGCAGCGGGTGATGAATATCGCGATCAACCAGACGCTCGCGCGCACCGTGGTGACTTCCGGCACGACCATCCTCACACTGCTTGCGCTGCTGATCTTCGGCGGGGAGGCGTTGTACGGCTTCGCCCTGGTTCTTTTGATGGGGGTGGTCCTCGGGACTTACTCGTCGGTGTTCGTGGCCAGTGCCGCGTCTCTGGATTTGGGTCTCCGGCGCACGGACCTGCTCAAGATCGAAGACAAGGAGGCGCTGGACGACCGGCCCTGAGGACCATGTCATTGCTTGCGGTTGCCGACTGCCCCGGCAACCTATTATTGCGCAGGCACGAAAAAGCCCGGCCAGGTGTTTCCTGAGCCGGGCTTTTTGCCTGTATGGTCGGAGTGACAGGATTCGAACCTACGACCCCCACGTCCCGAACGTGGTGCTCTACCAAGCTGAGCTACACTCCGTATCAATCAACTCGCGCGATCGGCCGAAAGAATGGCCAGGGCCTCCAGCGCTTCGCGCCAGGGCGATGGCGTAAGAACGCCCAAAGCATCACATGCCTTGGCTGCCTCCGATTTCGCGAGGGCGGCAGTATAATCAAGCGCGCCGGTGCGCGCAACCACGTCGCGGATTTCCGCGATCCGGTCACCCTGCTGGTTCTCGATGGCCGAGCGAATCAGCGCCGACTCCTCGGAGCTGCCGCGCTGCATGGCCATGATCAGCGGCAGTGTCGGCTTGCCCTCGGCCAGGTCGTCGCCCAGGTGCTTGCCTGTCTCGTTTTCGTCGCCATCGTAGTCAAGCACGTCGTCCATGAGTTGAAACGCCGTGCCCAGGTGCATCCCGTACCGCCCCATCGCTTCGCGCAGGGAGGGCTCGGCATCTGCCAGTAGCGCTCCGATTTGGGAAGCTGCCTCGAAGAGTTTGGCGGTCTTGCACTGGATGACTTCCATGTAGCGCGCTTCATCCGTGTCGGCGTCGCCGCAGTTCATCAGCTGCATGACCTCGCCCTCGGCAATCACGTTGGTCGTGCGCGCAAGCAGCTCCATGATGGCCATGCGATCAGGCTCGACCATCATCTCGAAGGCGCGCGAATAAAGGAAATCTCCGACCAGAACCGACGCGGCGTTGCCAAAGCGAACATTTGCCGTGTCCCGACCCCGCCGCAGGCTGGAGTTGTCGACCACGTCGTCATGAAGCAGCGTCGCCGTGTGGATGAACTCGATCACCGCAGCCATCTGCGGCGCCCAGCCGCTGTTGTCGCCCACGGCCCTGGCTGCGAGCACGGTGATCATCGGCCGGAACCGTTTGCCTCCCGCCCCGATGATGTAGCCTGAAAGCTGATTCACCAGGGCAACGTCCGAGGCCAGTCGGCGCGTGATTACCTCGTTGACGGCTGCCATGTCTTCGGCGGCCAGCTCCCTGATTTGCTCGAGATTCATAGTGACTTTCTTGATAATTACCGGTCGTGGGCGTGCGCTGCGCGCACACCATACACCAAAGCCCCCATGGTGCCGTACAACTTGCCCCCAAATTCGCGGCGAGTTCATCCGGGCTTGCGCCCGCGCCGCGGGGACACTAGAATTCGCCCCCACGCCGGCTTAGCTCAGTTGGTAGAGCAACCGCCTTGTAAGCGGTAGGTCGTGAGTTCGAGTCCCACAGCCGGCACCAAACGTACTCCCGTCGCCCCTGTGGCTGTGGGCAATGCGTGTTGACATGACGCATCTGGTCATTACAATGGCGCGTCTTTGGTGGGGTGCCCGAGCGGTCAAAGGGAGCAGACTGTAAATCTGCCGGCACTGCCTTCGAAGGTTCGAATCCTTCCCCCACCACCAGATTCCGGGCGTCCGGCACCACCTGCCGGGCATATGCCCAACCGGTTTGCGGGTGTAGTTCAATGGTAGAACCTCAGCCTTCCAAGCTGATGGCGTGGGTTCGATTCCCATCACCCGCTCCACGTTATACGCTCATGTAGCTCAGTTGGTAGAGCACGTCCTTGGTAAGGACGAGGTCACCGGTTCAAATCCGGTCATGAGCTCCATATTTTTTGTCCAGGTGATCCTGTTTTCGGAGGATTGGCAATGTCCAAGGAAAAATTCGAGCGTAGCAAGCCGCACGTAAACGTGGGCACGAT
>JBNGDJ010000110.1:0-7570 GCA_049974825.1 Halothiobacillaceae bacterium
TCTCGCCACGGTTGGCGATAAGGATCTTCTTGAAGTCACTCATGGGCGGGCCCTTCGGATCGGGTTCGGAGAGGGGATCAGCCGAGTTTTTCGGTGAGTTCGGGGACGGCGTCGAAGAGGTCGGCGACCAGGCCGTAATCGGCGACCTGGAAGATCGGGGCCTCCTCGTCCTTGTTGATGGCGACGATGATCTTGCTGTCCTTCATCCCCGCCAGGTGCTGGATCGCCCCCGAGATGCCCACCGCGATGTAGAGTTCGGGCGCCACGACCTTGCCGGTCTGGCCAACCTGCCAGTCGTTCGGCGCATAGCCCGAGTCCACCGCCGCGCGCGAGGCACGCCGGGACGTCGATTAACGCCTCCGGCTCCACGCCGCGGGCGGAACAGGTGAGTGGGTTCGCAGAGGCCGTCTCCGCGCTGCTCCCGGCCAGTTTCGTAGAGGGAAGGGCTACCAACAGATCACTCCGTTTCATCGCTGAATTCGTGCATCAATTTGCCGGCCGCGCCATCGTGGTCGCCCTCGCCAAAAAAAGGGCCGAACTCTTGACGCTCATGCGCGATCCGAAGTCGACCGCCGAAAACCCTACTGATTGTTTCCGGGCATCACGTTTCCTCGGGATGGATTTCACCGACGCCACGGCGGTCGACTCCGGGGAAGTCCGCCCTTGAAAGGCTCCGGGCGGACAGGCTGGAAATCCAGATATCAACTCTGGGGCGCTTGCCCGGAGGCCCGCCCAATGAGTTCCCTGACGTCGGTCATGATGGCCCGCGGGCATGGCATATCCAGCATCGTCTTCAGACCGGGAGTGGAGTTCAGAATGTGGGGGATCATGTTTACGCAAGCCGCGATCGTCCCAATTCCACCTTCAATTTCCGGTTCAATTTTCAGACTGATTTTCGGATTTCCATCGATGTCAATATAGTCCCCGGTCGGGATGTTCTCCGCATCGGGTCGGATCTGTTGCGGGTGAGACAGCTCGACAAATACCTTTCCGTCCTTTTCGGCATAGGCATAGGTATCGGTGCCCGCTACCTCTCCAGACTGCGACGAAAGGTATTCCGTCACTCGGGGTTTTTCTGCGATCACCGGGGCGATCTTGCGCACCGTCCTGTCGAACCGGACGTTGAATGCCTCTTCGAACATGCCGAATGCCTGCGGATAGCCGACATGCCCGGGGACAGTTCCATCTTCTGCCTTCACCTTGAATTCATCCGGCGACAGGCCGACACCCTGATCGATCTGCGAAAGAACGCCGAACGGAGAGAAATCGTTGCGCCTCACGACCTTGATCTTGTCGATCGAGTCGCAGACGCCCGTCAGGCAGATGACCAGATAATCCATGATGAAGCCCGGATTGATCCCAGTCCCCAGAACGGCCACTTCGTGTTTTCTCGCCAACTCGTGGATCCGGTCTGACAGGGTCGGATCGGCCACTCTCGGGTAAATCATCTCTTCGGCTGTCGTGATCACATTGATGTTGTTCGTGACCGCCAGTTCAATGGAGGGAAAAACGTCGGAGACGACCGATCTCGTTGCCAACAACACCACGTCGGCAGCGCCTCGGGTTACAACTTCTCGAGGGTCGCTCTCGACAACCACTCCGTTGGCATCGTTGGGCGCCACATCCAGTATCTCGAAAAGCCTTTTCCCAGACTTTTCTGGATCGGCATCTATGGCCCCGACGATCTCAAACCCTTCCTTGCCCAAGAGCATTCTGGCAATACCGGATCCCATCGCGCCAAGGCCCCATACGATCACTTTCACTTTTTCGTCCATTTTCTACTCCTCCAAGCGAAAGACTTTCTTTGACTTGTTCTTGTTGGCGCTACGTTCGACCACACGCGATCAGCAGCGCGCCTTTCTACCGGCGCAGGATCAGCCTCCAAGCCGCCCAAACGAGGCAATGGCTTCTTCGACAAAATCCGTCGATCCCTTAATCTCTGCTGCCAGGAAGGCGATATCTTCGGCCTCTGGGCGCGCATCCTTTGGCAAGGCCGCCACGGCCTTTTTCAGATAGGATCGCCGCACATTGTCGAGGTCGCACTCAACCGCCCTGATCTCTTTGGGATGGCGGGGGATGACGATGCGCTGGCCCGGGACATTTTCGATCGGATCACCTCGAACGACGTCCACCCCCATGCGCTTTGCCAGGTTGAGCTGAGCGATCGGGTGTTTCCCGGCGCCGGTGTACTCGGTCTCCTGGACAACAACCACCTGATCACGATCGAGTTCGCGCGCAATGGCGAAGGCTGCCGCCAACGACGTGTTCCCGGCCGGGCCACGTTCCATGCCTTCGATCTCGGCCAGAAGCTGGGTCACGTAAAAGACCTCGCCCTGTGTCACGGTTACAAGCCGGTCCATGTACCGCAATGCCCGCGCCGCGTTGCGCGGCACGTCCGCGCGATCGGGCCAGGTCGTGAAGGGCATCGAGAAACCAGTGTGGCCGGTGGTGAAGGATTTGCGGTTGAAATCTCGATCCGAGGCCATGTGGAGGCCGGCAAGATCCACACAAGCAGAGATCACGCTCGTCTCATTCGCACCAGCCGCAAGCAAACCGCGGGCCGTCCCGGTGGTGTTGCCGCCTCCTGCATGGGTGACGACGACAGCATCCGGGAATTTCCCCGTCCGCGCCTTTGTCTCGGTTGCGACCTCGAAACCAAGGGTTTCGATCCCACGGATCGAAAAAGGCGTATACAACGAGGCGTTGAAATACCCGGTTTCCTCCAGCACTCGCAGGAAAACATAAAATAGCTCCGGCCCCACAGACAGGCGGACGACCTCGGCACCATATGCTTCACAGGCGCGGGTTTTTTCGGCGATCTCGGGCTGGGCGACGCCGAAGCTGTCGAATGCTTCCTGGACGATGATGCAGCGGAGCCCAGCCTTGGCGGCCTGTGATGCCACTGCGGCACCGAAATTGCCGCTGGTAGCCGTTGCCACGCCTTTGAAGCCCCGCTCCTTCGCTTCGTGCAACGAGAGTGCGGCGCGCCGGTCCTTGAATGACCCCGATGGGTTCTGGGCCTCGTCCTTCAGAAAGATACGGGCGCCCTTGCCGGCTGGGGCGGTCGCGCGCACCAGGGCCGTGAGGTTGTGGAGCTCCACCATAGGCGTGTTGCCGACCGCAGTGGCCTGCTGCACTTGCCTCGTCCGGTCGATGTCATATCCCGTGTCGGCCAGCAGACGTTCGTAGTCGAAGGCGAGGTGCCCGGTCGCATATTGATCGTAATCCAGGCCCACCGAATTCCGAATAATCTCGTCACGGCGCTCCATCACCGCCGCGTAGCTCATTGACGAGGTCATGCTTGTTCTCCCATTTCGCGCAGGATGGCTCGAACCTCGCGGCCGATGGCGATAAGCTCTGTCAAAGGAGCGCCGAAGTCGTGATCGTAGGCAGGCACGACCGCTTCGAGAGTGCCCGCCACCTGGCGACCTGCTGGGGTTTCGATCTCGGCGCTAGCCCCGATCTCGGCCTCCTGCACAAGGAAGCCTTTGACGCGCATCTCAAGCGGCACCGCAGCCGTGTCTGCCGGCACTTGCGGAGCACGCTCACCTGCGGACAAGACCATTGCGTGGATCTCGACCCAGGTTCCCTTGTCGATCTTTTCAGACATTCGGTGCCTCCATCACGGGAGAAATCACCTGAGCCGCAGGAACGGGCAGATCGGACATGTTGTAGAGCCCAGGATTTGCGGCGAGCAAACGCGGGATCATGTTCACCGCGACGGCAGCCGTGCTCTTGCCGCCTGGGATTTCCGGATTGATCACCAGTCGAATGTCGGGCTCGCCTTTGATTTCGATGGTGTCGCTGGTCGGCACGCCGGCGATATCCGGCCGAACTTGCTGCGGGTGGTCAAATCTCACGAATGGGCGACCGTTCAAGTAACCGACGGCTTCGTGCCGAGCGCCGGCAACTTCGCCCGGCTCAACCACGACGAATGGCGTCTCGCGACGCACATCAGAAACGATCGGGCTGACGCTTTCCTCGATCCGGTCGAACTCAACTCCAAGGGCCTGCCCGATCATGTGAATCGTTTCCGGAAAACCGAAATGGCCCACAACGGTGCCCGCTGCACGGCCAGCGTCGAACTCTTCCGGCCTAAGACCCACGCCCTGCGTTTCCAGAACAGTAGGCCCAAACGCAGACAGATCATTGACGCGGGTCCCAACGATGGAATCCACCCTGAGGCATGTGCCGGTCATGGCGACCACCAGAAGGTCCAGGATAAATCCGGGATTGATGCCAGTGCCCAATACGCGCGCATTGTTGGCACGTGCGAGATTATCCATCTCGGTCGCCAGATCTGGCGAACCATAGGCCGGGTAGGCCATCTCTTCAGCGATCGAAATAACCGAGACGCCCCGCCCCAAGGCTTCCGCGATCGCGGGCCATGCGTCAACGACGCGGGAACAGGTAGCCTGCACGACGACATCGGGCTTCAGCCGATCCAGCGCGGTCGGCAAGTCGACTCCCACCACAACACCGAGGTCGCGGTCGAGGCCGATTGCACGACCGACATCGACTCCGGCATAGCCCGGCTTGTTGTCGACAGCCCCGACGAGTTCGAGTCGAGGCGCCGCAACGGTCAACCGCGCCATTTCCGCACCCATCTTCCCGGCCCCGAGGATCAAGACCCTGATGGGGCCCTTATCCACTTTGGGCTCTTCAAGCGATGTCGCGCGCTCACATGTGCCGTTCTGTTTGGCGCCCGGTTGGATTGACGTATCCAAGTTCATCCAAGTCTTCCCCTCATTTGGTGCAAGCGGCCGCTCGACCAGTTTTTTTGAGCCGCGGCGGCGCCATCGGTTGCCTCAACTGCATTCCGCCCTGCATTCGCCCGCATCCGTGGCGAACGGCGAAATGTCACGGTTACTGAACCGCGTCCGGCGCGGCCCCGATGTTCCGCAAGAGTTGTCCATAGCCTTCAATCGGATCGGTCAGGCCGAGGGCCTTCAAGGCGGCCCAGATCGTTGCTTGGTTGGACGTGATCACCGGTTTCCCGATCCTCTTTTCCAGTTGTTCTGCGATTTCGAGAGCCCTCCACGACGTGCAGGAGAGCAACATGGCGTCGGCGCTGGCATCAAAAACGCGCGCGGCAAACTCCATGACCGCTTCCGGGTCTTGGTCGCAAATCTGTTGGTCGCCGTCTGGCGTCTCGTCGTAGTTGCCATCGACATTCGCGACCTCGAAACCACAAAGTTCCAGGTAGTTTGCCAGCCGGTCATTGACCCAGTCCGCATAGGGCGTCGCCACGGAAACGCGTTTGGCGCCAAAACTCCTGATCCCGGCGATGACCGCCGGAGAAGTGCAAATCACTGGTGTGTGCGTGTGTCCGGCGATCAGCTTTCCGACCTGGGCGTCGTATTCCGGACCTTTGATGAAACTTCCGGACGTGCAGCCGTAAACGGCAACATCGACATGCGTCGTGGCCAGAGCCCGTGCGCAATCCTCGATACTGTCGTTCATCCGGTCGTAACCGTCTTCACCGCCTTGAGCCGAGCCGTCGACAAGCATCATGCGTGCGGTATGGATGGAGACGCCTGCCGGCGACACGTTGTAGTAATCTGGTTCGCAAGTGCTGTTGGTCGAAGGCAAAACCAGACCGATGCGTTTTCTCAACGCCATGTTCGAACTCCAATTTTTTCTCAAGAGCTGGTCGAACCGGCCTGACCCATCAAAGACCAGGCCGTCGATGCGACAGCCGTGAACGACTGTTCCTCAGAGCGTGTGGTACATGATCGTCCGCTCGTTCAGCATCTCATACTCCGTCGTATCGAAATGCTGTTCGAGATAGAGATCCATGTACGTCATGTCCGGCCCCTCGGCACCGGCTCTGCCGGCGCGAAGTTCGCTTCGCAGCTTCTGCGTTTCGCGCTCGTCCACCGTTTCGTTTGCAGGATCCAGGACCACTCCGTAAACCCGGCGCGCGTATCCTTCGGTGAGGTACTCCTCCACGACGTCTTTAAGCACCAACTGCGGGTCGCGTTCCAGCGGGTCGCCATGACCGCCGCCCCCAGCACTCTTGATTTGGAAGACATCGCCTACGTCGAGATAAATTCGCTCCATCGGCATGGTTGGGAGCACATCCTTGCGCTTATCTCTGGCCGGGCGGACCGTATTCAGGGCAGGCGTGCCGGGATACCCCCCCTCAAGCCCGTAAGGCAGATGGCGCCGTCGATCCGAACGCTGTGTCAGGAGGGCCCGCTCTCCGCCGCGCAGTCGGTAGGTGCGCTCGAACCCGGGAGCACCGCGGAATTTGCCCGGCCCGCCAGAGTTTTCCATGATGCGATAGTTGACGACCTCGACCGGGAACAGCGCCTCGATCATCTCGATCGGCTGGTTGGTCATGTTCGCGCCGGGATTGGGCAGACCGACCGGCCCGTCCCGGTCGTGCATCGCCCCCCATGCCCCAGCCAGACATTCGGTGCAAACGTAGGGCTCTCCATCGTCGGTGTTGCTGGCAATGGCCGGGAAGATCACACCACCATCGCCACCGGCCTTGACGCGATCGGGCAGCGCTTGGGAAAGCGCGCCGAAAATCGTGTCGATCATGCGATAACCCGATACTGCCCGCGCGTTGCTCGGCGCCGGATGGCTCGGGTTGATGATCGTCCCGAGCGGGGTGACATGTTTGATCGGCCGGGTAGCGCCCGCAACATTGGGCACGTCGCCAGACACCAGGCAACGGACCGCCAGCACGCCGGATGAGTGCGTGAAGGAAACCGGGCAATTGATGGCGCCCGGAACCTGTGGCGACGATCCAGTCCAGTCGAACTCGATCTCCTCGTCCTGCACCGTCACCTTGACCTGGAACTTGATCGGTTCCGGGTTTTCACCCAGCCCGTCGATGTGATCCTCGAATTCGTACACACCGTTGGGGATTTGCCGGATCTCCTCGCGCATGACACGCTCGGCGTGCTCATGCAGGTATTCGGTGTATTCACGGACGGTATCCGCACCAAGCTTTTCGATCAGCTCCAGATAGGATTTCTCACCGGTACGGCACGCGGCGAGCTGCGCGCGCATGTCGCCCGCCACTTTGGTCGGGTACCGGTTGTTCTTCGCGATCACTTTGAACACCTGTTCGACCGGCTCGCCCCTGTCATACATTTTGACGATCGGAATGCGCAGGCCTTCCTGGAAATTGTCGATCGCAAGCACGGAGTTACCGCCTGCCGAAATCCCGCCGATATCCGCTTGGTGACACAGGGTGATCATGAAGGCTTCGCGCCGGCCACGGTAAAAGAGCGGCTTGACGATATAGACGTCCGGCAGGTGCATGCCGCCACCGCCATAGGGATCATTCCAGACGAAGACATCGCCTTCGTGCATGTCGTCGCCATAATCCTCGAGCAAGTGACTCATGGCGAGAGGGAAGGAACCAATGTGCAGCGGCACGGTCAGGCCTTGGCCAACAATCTCGCCGTTGTGATCGGCGACCCCGGTGGAATAATCCATCGAGTCCCGGACGATCGGGGAGTAAGCCGTCCGAAGGATGACCAGAGCCATTTCGTCGGCGATGGATCCAAGTGTGTTCTTAACAACTTCAGCTGTGATCGGGTCAATCTTGGTC
>JBNGDJ010000111.1:0-7472 GCA_049974825.1 Halothiobacillaceae bacterium
CGGGCCATGCGTGTCTGCACAAATCCATGGATGGATTTGTGCAGAGTTTCCCTAGGCAATCTCTGCACGAATGCAGATTACCCAAGCCACCCCTGCAGCACCCAGAACAGGCCCAGCGCGTAGACCGCCCTGGGCATCCATTCGACCATCATTTCCCGCCGCAGCACGAGTTGCTCCGAATGCCGGGCGCACAGACGAGCCAGGGTTTCGGGCAGGCGGCCGGCGGCTTCACCGGCCACAGCAAGACGGTACTCCGCCGGGTCGCTCAGCAGGCCCTGGTCATGGGCGGCCGAAAGCCAGGGACGTCCCGGGATTTGCCTGGCCACGGCATCGAGCCGCTGGCGTACAGCCAGGGGAAAAACCGGGCCAAGCAGGCTCAGGCTGTCCCGGACCGGCAAGCCCGCGTCGAGCAATTCAGCAAGCAGGTGATAGAGGGCAGTCCGCTGAACCAGCGACAGGGGGCGCCCGAAACGCAGACGCAGATTGTCGAAATGCGCGAGCACGGTGGGCAAGTAACGAAAACCCAACCAAAGCAGCAAGGCAAGCACCATGGCGGGGCGCAGCACGGCACCCAGATAGCCTGTCGTGCTCAGCTGTCCGGCAAAAAGGGCCGGAAGCGGCATCACGAACAGGGCGATGATCAGCAGCCCGGCGGGCAGGTAGAGCGCCGAGCGCATCTTCTCGCGGATGCGCTGGCCCGACTCCAGCTGCCCGGCCAGAAGCGACAAGCCCTGGTCGAGGCGGCCGATCGTCTCGAAAGCCTCAAGCATTGGTTGCTCGGCGGAACGAATCCAGCCCTGCTGGCGCAAGGCGAACATCGGGCGCAGACTGCGGCCGCGACCGCCGACCAGGGACCAGGCCCGACCCCAGTCCACGCCCGCAGCCAGCAGAACGGAAAGCTCATGAAGCCGGGCTGCCCGCGTGGCGTCGGACTCGGGCCGACCTTTCCCGCTCACCCGGAACGAACGCAGTCGCGTCCGGCCTCCTTGGCCTGATAGAGCGCCCCGTCGGCCCGGGACAGCATCCGGTCGACGGTATCCCCCGCATCTTCACATGCGGCCACGCCCAGGCTGGCCGTCACGCTGAGCATGCCCCCACGAATCGGCACCCGGGAGCCTCCGATCCGCTGCCTGATTCGCTCGGCTACCACGCAGGCGGCCTGATGATCGGCCTCGGGCAGCAGAACCGCAAACTCCTCACCCCCAAGACGGCCCACCGAACCATCGGCCCGCACGGCATCAAGGATCGTTGCGGATACATCCCGCAGAACCCGGTCTCCAGCCTCGTGGCCATGTCCATCATTCACCGACTTGAAGTGATCGATATCCAGCATGATCAGGGCGAGAGATCCCTCAGTGTGACTGGCTTCGTCATGCGCCTTCTGGGCCAGCTCCATAAAGTGACGCCGGTTGAACAGGCCAGTCAGCGGATCGGTGGTTGCCAGTCGCCGCAGTTCGGCCTCCAGGCGTACGCGATCGGAAATATCGATTCCGTTGCCGATCAGCAGTGCCTGCCCATCCAGCACCAGCCTGTGAATGGACAGGTCATAGGGACGGGCCTGATCCTCAGTCGCCAAAAGCCGGGCTTCCAGACGGGCCGAACCTGCGCGCAGTGCCTCGGACAGCGCCGATTCGACCCGTTCTCGATCTTCCGACACAACAAGGTCGAGCATCGGTGACTCGCCCAGGCCCTCATCATCCCGGCCAGTGACTGCATTGAGATTGCGATTCCAGAGCGCCAGCCGCTGCTCCGGCGAAAGCATGTAGAAGATGCCCGGCAGACTGTCGATAATGCCGTGGGCCGTATCGCGCTGACGGCGCAGGGCTTCCTCAAGGGCGCGCCGTTCGGTGATGTCCAGCACGACACCCACCATCCGCAGCGGCTTGCCTGCGGGGTCAAACTCGACATGCCCACGCTGATACACATGCCGAACCGTGCCATCCGGGCGCAAAATACGGTGCTCGATGTCGTAGACTGGCCCACCAGGTTGCAGCGACTCGTTCACTGCCTGCCCCACCCGCTCCCGATCGTCCGGGTGCACGGCCTGCATAAACGCCTCGTGTGTCGCGGCCCACTGCGTCGGCGCCAGTCCGAAAATCCGGTACACCTCATCGGACCAGCGAATCTCGCCACTGACAAAATCGGACACCCAGTTGCCGAGGTGGGCAATCTGCTGGGCCTCGGCCAGCTCCGCCTCGCTGCGCTGCAACGCCTGCTGAACTGCCTTGCGGTCGGTAATGTCCTCGTTGATGCCCACCACCCGGATCACCGTGCCGGAATCGTCCCGAATGGCACGCGCAAGCGCCCGGATTTGCCGAATGGCCCCGTCCTGCCGACGAATCGAAAACTCCGAGGCATAGGGCCGTTCGGAAGACAACCCGGTCTCCAGATCCCCGAGCGCCCGATCCAGCGTGTCCTCGGTCAACGCCGCACGCCAGGTCTCGAATCGTCCGTCGAAATCATCCGCCGCGACCCCGTAGATCCGGAGCATCCCGTCGTCCCAGTCCAGCCGCCCGGTCGTGATCTCGTAATCCCAGATACCAAGCCCTGCAGCAGAGGTCGCCAGCTGCAGGCGCTCGGTCAGACGGGCCCGCGCCTCGGCAGCAGCACGTTCCTCGGTAATGTCCCGGGCGGTGCCACGAAAACCGACCAGGCGGTGCTCACTGTCAAAAATCGGCAGGCCGCTGACCCGCTGCCACACGATGCGACCATCAGGTTGCACCGACCGGTGCTCAAGGTTTCGCCAGGATTCAGACCGAGCCACGTGCCGCGCAAGTAACGCCTGCACCGCCACGGCATCTTCCTCCGGCATGAACTCCATGGGCGAGTGCCCCAGCACGGCCTCCACAGGCCGGCCCAGTACCTCGCTGATGGTGGCGGTTACAAAGCGGTAACGGCCGTCCCGATCCACCTCCCAGATGTACTCGGCCGCCGCCTCGGCCACGTCGCGGAAGCGGCGATCGCTCTCCTCCCGCGCTCTGGCCAGGGCCACCTGCTCGGAGATGTCCCGGAAAATCACCATCAGGCGGATCTCGTTGCCCTCGTCCACCCGATGAGCGCTGACGTCCATATGCACCACATGGCCGTCCGCATGGCGTAGCATCGTCTGGAAATGATCGCTGCCGTGCTCGACAACATAAGCGATATGCGCCGCGGTTTCCTCGGCAGTCTCACGCACCTCCAGGTCCGGGATGGCCATTTCAAGCAGGCGCGCGCGATCGTGTCCGATCATCCCGCAGAAGGCGGGGTTGACCTCGAGAATGCGGCCCTGAAGGTCATTGATCCAGAAACCGTCCGGATTGCGTTCCAGCAAGACCTGGTAACGATTGCGCAGGCGCTCGTTGTCCCGGTTCACCTCCGCCGAGTCCAGGGCGCGACGCAGCAGCCACGAATCGCAGTCGCCCACGCGCAGATACTCGTGGGCCCCGGCCTCCTGAACCCGCTGGAGCAAACCGGTTTCGGAAAAGTGATCAGCCAGCACCAAAATCACTGCCACCGCCGGAAAACGCCTCCGGATCGACTCGATCACCGTGGCATCCGGCTTTTCCAGCCCCAGAAGCAGGTAATCCGCCCGGGAAGATTCCGCGTCCGGTGACTCGATCAGAGAGACTCGGCAACCAATCCGCAAACCGCAAAGATGACGGGCAAAATCCGCCATGCCGTCGGGTGCGCCGGGCAGGCCGAGGACTGTGACCTCCCTCATTGTCCCGTCTGTGGGTTCGGTTTCGCAGAGTCTCTTCAATCCGCACCTTCCGCAGTGTTCCGCCACGCCGCAATCAAAATGCGAGGCCGACCACTCAAGCATATCAGGGGAATGAAGTGTGGTCAGTTACCAAGGTGCGGTCAAAGGCTGGCCGAGGAAATTCGCCGAGCGGGTGGCATCAAAAACCGGGACACCTCCCTGCAGCCGACAGGATTCGACCACAAGGAGGCAAAGGCAGGAAAACCGGCACGGGAGAGTTCCGCGCCGGGAGGACGGAGGTTGTCAGGCTGCGCTGGGCAGAACCGCCTGCGCGTGATCCTTTGCCGGACCCGGCGCCGGCTCGGCGTCCTGCCATTCGCGGCGGGCTGCTGCCTGTGCCGGCACCAGGGGCAAATAGCCCCGCGCCAGTTGCTCGACGGCGTCATCCATCCCCAGCCCCGAGAGAATCAGTTCGGGCGCACCCAGAAATTCCGACAAGGGAATGCCAATCTCCTCGAGTCGACAGGCCCGGTGTACCACGGCCCAGAAATCGGCAAAGACATCGTTGCGTGATTGCATGATCAATTCTCCTCGCGTTGCGGTAACCGGCAGGCTTGTCCGCCGGTGGCGAAGCGGCTGGCCCTTCGGGCGACTCGTCCCTGGCCCGGATCAGCCATTCCTGAAAACAAAATATAGGTGTCATCATTGCCACTGTCAATCCTTGCAGTACAAAAACATCAAAAACCGACAGGAACCCCGGCTGGCAGAAAACCGGTGGCAAACAGAACTGCAGCACGACGCCAGCCTGGGTGCTGGATGCGCGCCGGGGGCGCTTGTCCGGCCTACGGCTACGTCCTGCGGGGGTAGGCGTGGTGCCGTCGGGCCGTGGTGGTTTTACCTGACCACGATGGCTGGGCCTGCAGAGCAGGCCCGGCAGGCGTTCCTCCCACCTCGTTCCCAAGCTCTGCTTGGGAACGGGATACCCCGCAAGCTCTGCTTGCGGATTTCGGGAACCTGACGTGGTTGGAATTTCGCGCAGCGGTGCGGTTTCTGGCCGTGGTGGCTGGGCCTGCAGAGCAGGCCCGGCAGGCGTTCCCAAGCGGAGCTTGGGAACGAGGGGTGCGGCGGGTTGGTTTCGGCGTGGTGCTGTGGCCCCGCCGGTGTCGGCTTGCCTCTACGCGCTCGTTCCCAAGCTCTGCTAGGGAACGGGATACGCCGCAAGCTCTGCTTGCGGGGCCGGGGTTTGGCACCGGGCGCCGGATGCGCGCCCGGGGGCGCTTGTCCGACCTACGAGATGGCTGCGCGTTAACGGAACCGCGCCACCAGTTGCTCAAGCTCCTGTGCGCGCTGGGCAAGACGGTCGTTCACTTCCTGGGTCTGGATCATCGCCCGGGCATTTTCCTCGGCCAGGTCGCTGATTCGGGCCATGCTGCGGCTGACTTCGTCCGCGACCCGGCTCTGTTCCTGTGCGGCATGCGAGATCTGGACGCCCCGCTCGCGGACGCGGTCGACGCTTTCGTCGATGGTCTGCAGGGCCTCACCGGCTTCGCGGGCCTGCGACACGCAGCCACCCGCCGCTTCGGTGCCATCCTCGATGGCTGAAGTGACATCATGTGCAGCCGCCTGCACCGACTTGATGATTGCCTGGATTTCCCCGGTGGAATCCTGGGTTCGCTTGGCCAGCTTGCGGACCTCGTCGGCGACGACCGCAAAACCACGGCCCTGATCGCCTGCCCGGGCCGCCTCGATGGCGGCATTGAGTGCAAGCAGGTTGGTCTGCTCGGCGATCTCGGAGATGGCGTCGATCACCTTGCCGATATCCCGACTGCCATCATCCAGCCGCTCGATAATGCCGAGCATGCCGTTCATCCGCTCCGAAAGGTGCTCAATGGAGCGGATGGTGCTTTCAACCACTTCGCGGCCTTTCTCGGTCTGGTGGCTGGCCCCCTCGGCCGCATCCAGGGTGTCTTGGGCATTCTGAGCCACTTCGCCGGAGGAAGCGGCCATCTCGGCGCTGGCCGAGGCGACCTGCTCGGTTTCACCCTGCTGGGCCTGGGCCCGCTCGTCGGCCCGCAGCCCGTCGGCGCGCAATTGCTCTGCCGAGGCGGCCAGCTCGTGCGCCGTACCCGAAACATCTCCCACGATGCCGTTGAGGGTGGACAGGTAATCGTTGAAGGCGCCAAACAGCTCGCCCAGCTCGTCGCGGTTGCTCACTTCCAGCCGGACGGACAGGTCATCCCCCATCTCGCGGATGCGCTTTACGTTTCGACGAACCGGCCCCACGATACTCCACTGGACGGCGAACACGATGGCCGCACCCATGCCGACAATAAGAAGCGCCAGCAGCCCCAGGAAGGTCCAGGCCGTCCTGGTTGCCGCCGCGATCTTCTCGTCAATCACGGATCGGGGCATGCCGACCAGGTGCAGGCCGACCTGCCGCCCCTCGTTGTTCAGCACCGGCCAGGCAAGAGCAAACCAGTCCCCGACAAACTGCTCGCCACCCGCCGCCAGATCGTGCAGATTCACCTGCTCGGCAAAGGCCACGGCTTCGTCGCTGAACCATCGGTTGTTGGCTACCACGTAGTCACCGATGCGCGTATTGTTCGACATGGTCAGTGAATCGCCGACCACGTCCTGGTTGAGCAGCAGAATGTACTCCCGACCTTCTGCCTCAAAGACGCGGCTGACACTGCCTACGCCCTGAAGAACCTCCAGGCTGCCGATGTACCGGTCGCCAAGCATCACCGGCGCCAGCGCACGAATTGCAAACCCGGCCCGACCAACCTCGCCGTCATCAGCAAAGGGGGTCTGCTCTTCGATAATCCGCTGAATGGTGCCCCGGAAGGTGATGTCGTCCCCGAACTTGTCGGGCCACCAGGTTCGGAACCAGGATCGGCCATCCGCCGTATGCACCTGCACGCACAGACCCCGGTAATTGGTCTGGTCAGCAAAACGCGACAGCAGCCGTTCAAGCTCTGCCTGGGCGCGTTCGCGATCATCCATGCTCAGAGCCTCGATCAGGGCATCCTTGGCCGCCAGCGTGAGCGCCATGCCCAGCCCGAAGTCCTTCTTCGCCTGCAGGCGTTCGTCAAGTGTCTGGGCCAGGGCCGCGCGCTGCTCGGCAATGACCTCTGTCGACAGTGACTGCTTGACCATTTGCAGGTAGCCAAACCCCACCGCCAGAAAAAACAGGCCGGCCAGCGTGGAGACAAGCACCAGGCGGCGCTTGAGCGACAAGGACTTCAACATGACTGCACTCCTACCCGCCCACGGATCAATGGCCCGCGGGTCGTTTCTTGTCAATTGACGCCCGCCCCTTCCCTGGCGTCGGGCTGTCTGCCGGAGCGCTTCATGCGCCGCTCCAGCGGTTGGGGATCAACGAAAAAACGACGCTGATCGGGCAGGCCTCCTTGCCGTTCAGGGAATCTCTGCACAAATGCAGACCTTCCCGTCCAGGGCATGGATGCCCTGTCGCACAATGGCGCAAGCCATTGAATTGCACAGCCCGGGCCGAGCATCTATCGGCCCGGGCGTGTCTGAACGCGGGCTCCGCCAGCTGACGCGTTTAGCTGGCGTTAGCCCACGAAGCCATGGATGGCTTCGTGCAGAGTTTCCTCAGGGAATCTCTGCACGAATGCTTCAGATTCCCGATTGGGGCATGGATGCCCCAACGCTCAATGGCGTAAGCCATTGAATTGCGGAGCATGGCCCGGGCGTGAACGCGAAGCTGGCGTCAGCCCACCGGGCCATGCGTGTCTGCACGACGCCATGGATGGCTTCGTGCAGAGTT
>JBNGDJ010000112.1:0-4316 GCA_049974825.1 Halothiobacillaceae bacterium
GTAGCCGCTGTCGTGGTGGTTGCGGGGCATGCCCCCTCCGGTTCCATGGCCCGGATAGCGCCGGGCCGGGGTCGCTATGGAAACTCTGCACAAAGCCCTCCTTGGCTTTGTGGGCTAACGCCAGCTAAACGCGTCAGCAGGCTTTGCCCGCGTTCAGCAACGCCCGGGCCGATACACGCTCGGCCCGGGCTCCGCAATTCAATGGCTTGCGCCATTGTGCAGCAGACCTTCCCGTGCAGGGTCCGTCTGATACTTTCCTCCGGGTAAATGCCCAATGAGTTGCGGTGCGTTGTCCCAGTCGGGAACCGGGGCAGCCCGCACGCAGAACTCTGAAAGCCAGCTTACTCGTTCGCGGGCGGGAGATCCGCTTCCAGCTGTTGCTGGACATCGACATCCGCGGCTTCGCCCTGCATCAGCGGGGCGATCAGGGGGTTGATTTCGCCTTCTTCAAGCTGCTGGTTGATTGCCAGCAGGTCGTTGCGGTCAAGCTGGCCGGCGGCGGCCTTGAGCTGGAGGTTGTTCAAGATGTAGTTGTAGCGCGAGTCCAGGTACAGCGACATGGCGCTGAATACCTGGCGTTCGGCATTGAGCACGTCGACGATGGTGCGCGTGCCGACCTCGTAGCCGGCTTCGGTGGCGGCCAGGCTGGTGCGTGCCGATTCCACCGCCTGTCGGTAGGCGGAGATCTCGCTGATGTTGGTCATCACGTTGCGATAGGCGGTTTCGGTGCTGCGCCGAGTCTCGCGACGGACCGATTCAACCTGGTCGATGGATTCCTGGAAGCGATAGGTAGCCTGGCGTGTCTGGGCATTGATTCTTCCGCTGGTGTACAGCGGGACTTCCAGTTGGAGTTCCACGGCCCCGTTGAGTGTTTCCATCTCACTGCCGGAGCTCTGACTCGGTGCATGGTTGTAGCCGTAGCTTGCATTCAGCCCGACAGTCGGCATGCGCTGGGCGCGATTGATTTCCACGCCGTGGCGGGCCAGGTCGCTGCCGAGCTGGGCGCTTCGCAGGGTGAGGTTCTGGGCCAGTGCGGCGTCGATCCAGGCATCGATGTCCGCCGGTTCCGGTTGCGGGGTATCCAGCGAGGTGCTCACGTCCGCCAGCGTGTCGAAGCTGCGCCCGGTGAGCGTGGCCAGCTGGGCCATGGCATTGTTCAGGGCGTTGCGGGCGGTGATGGTCTGGGCGCGCGCGCTGTCGAACTGCGCCTTGGCGTCCGCCACGTCGGTAATGGCGATCAGGCCGACCTCAAACCGTTGCTGGGCCTGGTCGAGCTGGCGCTGCACCGCGGCCTGGTCCGCCTCGGCCAGCTGTAGCTGGGCGTTGGCCTTGAGTACGCCAAAATAGGCCTGGGCGGTGCGCAGGATCAGGTCCTGTTCGGCGTTGCTGTAATCCACGTCGGCCTGCATGACCTCGGTCTCCGCCAGGTCCACTTGCAGGGTTTCGATTCGGTTGTAGATGGTCTGGGTCAGGTTCAGCCCCAGATTGCGCCCGGTACCGTCGATCGACGAGAGCCCCTGGGGGCCGCCACTCTTGATGTCCGTTCGGCTGTAGCTGGCGCCCGCACCCGCGCCGATCTGCGGGTACAGGTCGGACCGGGCAATGGGGAGGCCTTCCTGAACGGCCAGGCGGTTTTGCAGCGCGGCGCGCAATTGCGGATCGTTCTGCTCGGCGAGGTCGTAGACCTCGACCAAGTCTTCGGACTGGACTGGGGCGGCCTGCAAAAGCGCGGCGGCAACAACAGCGGCGACAAGACGGGGCCGGAACATGCGCATGTACTCCGTGACTGGGGTTGGTATCGCAATGGCAATGGTTCTGAACACAGGGCTTCGGATCGGGTACTGGCCTGAGCCCGGGAACGGTCTGCCCAGGTTTGCAGACCCTTCCGTGCAGGGCTTGGAGGCCCTGCCGCACAATAGCGCAAGACATTGACAAGACATTGACTTGTGGCGCCCGGTCCGGGCATTTAGCCCGCCGGGCCTTGCGGCCCAAGCCCAAGCAAGGGTTTGTGCCGCGTATGACTAGAAGTCGAAAGTCGGTCTGGGTTCCGCGCCGTGCAGCCAGGGCAGGCAGGTTTCGAACAGGGCCTCGGTGGTGAACTGCTCTTCGCCGTCCCGGGTGACCAGGATGGCCTGCATGGCCGGCGGCTTGCCCACCACGGCAAACAGTCGGCCCCCGATGGTCAACTGCCGGGCGAAGGCCTCGGGGTGGCTGGCTACGGCCCCGGTCAGGGCGATGACCTCGAAGCGGTTGCCGGCATTCCAGTCCGCGAACACGTCGGCCGTTTCCAGCTGAACATTGCGGATGTCCAGTTGCTCCAGTCGACGGCCCGCCTGCTCGATGAAGTCTGCGTGACGGTCCACGCTGTGCACGGAAGCGCCCAGGCTGGCGAGGCAGGCGGTCAGGTAGCCGGTGCCGGTGCCGATCTCGAGGACCTGGTCGGATCCTTGAATCTGCAGCGCCTGCAGCAGGCGCCCTTCGACCACGGGCGGCATCATGACCTCGCCATGGCCGATGGGCAGCGTGGTGTCCGAAAAGGCCCGGATCTGCTGTTCCTCGGGGACGAATTGCTCGCGCGGTACCTGCCGCAGCACGTCGAGCACGGCCGGGTCGAGCACCTCCCAGGGGCGGATTTGCTGCTCGACCATGTTGAACCGGGCCTGTTCGGGGTCAAAAGCCATCATTGCGCTATACTGATCCGATGTTTTTCAACGAGCGTCAGAATGTACGCCGTTTGCCGGTGGCGGGCAAGGGCGCGTGGCCGGCGCCCCGATCGAACGAGGAGGAATCGGCATGTTCCAAGCCGCGGAACTGGGTCGCGCACTGAGCAAGGAGGCCTTCGAGGAGCTTGAGCCGGAACTGCGCGCCCGGGTGCTTGAGGCGCAGATTGCCCTGCGCGAGTCCGGGCACTCGGTGCTGGTGATCATCGAGGGCATGGACGGTGCCGGCCGGGGATCGCTGGTCAATCGTCTTTATGGCTGGTTCGATCCGCGGGGCCTTGAGACTCACACCTTCTGGGACCCTTCCGACGAGGAGCTGGAGCGGCCCTACCTCTGGCGTTACTGGCGGGCCATGCCCCCGGTGGGCGAGATCGGGATTTTCATGGGCGGTTGGTACCGGGACCTGGTGACCGATGCCGTCCACGAGCGCATTGACCACCCGACCCTGGACCGGCGCCTGCAGGAGATCTCCGAGCTGGAGAGGATGCTGGCGCTGGACAACGTGATCGTGCTCAAGTTCTGGCTGCATCTGCCCGAGGAAGTGCAACGCGAACGCCTGGAAAACGAGGACAGCACGCCGGATGACCGCTGGGGCAAAAAGGGCCGGCGCAAGGCACCGAAGTTTCGCAAGCGGTTCGTCGAGATCGGCGAGCGGGTGATGCGCGGCTCGGACACGGCGCTGGCGCCGTGGTTTCTGGTCGAGGCCACCGATGCACGCTACCGCGATGTGACCGTGGCGCAGACCATCGTGCGCACCCTGGCCGAACATGGTGGCGAGCTTGGCGAGCTGCGCCGGATGACACGCCAGACATCCGAATCCCGCCGAGCGCCCGCGATGCCCTACGAGAGCAGCGCAATGCGCACGGTGCTGGACAACGTTGACCTGGACCTGCGAATCGGCAAGTCGGATTATAAGAAGGAGTTGGCAAAGCTGCAGGCTTCCTTGCGCGATCTGGCCTGGAAAGCCTTCGAGGATGGCCGATCCACCGTGGTGGTCTTCGAAGGCTGGGATGCGGCAGGCAAGGGTGGAGCCATCCGGCGTCTGACCGCGGGCCTGGATGCGCGCCTGTACCGGACTGCCCAGTACGGCGCGCCGACCGAGGTCGAGCGGCGCTATCCCTACCTGTGGCGGTTCTGGCGGGACCTGCCGCGTGACGGACGCATCCTGATATTTGACCGGTCCTGGTACGGGCGGGTGCTGGTCGAACGCGTGGAGGGCTTTGCCACGGATTTCGACTGGCAGCGGGCCTATCGGGAAATCAACGCCTTCGAGCACGAGCTTACGCGTCATGGCGTGCGCCTGGCCAAGTTCTGGCTGCACATTGACAAGGACGAGCAGCTGGCCCGCTTCAAGGAGCGGGAGGAAACGCCCTACAAGCAGCACAAG
The DNA here is from genome assembly GCA_049974825.1 of Halothiobacillaceae bacterium. Taxonomy (GTDB): domain Bacteria; phylum Pseudomonadota; class Gammaproteobacteria; order Halothiobacillales; family Halothiobacillaceae; genus JBKHDT01. The sequence continues at coordinate 4,108 of JBNGDJ010000112.1, forward strand.
ATCACCGAAGAGGACTGGCGCAACCGCGAGAAGTGGGATGACTACCGGGGCGCGGTCAACGAGATGGTGTTTCGCACGGGTACCGAGTACGCGCCTTGGACCCTGGTTTCGGCCAACGACAAGCGCAATGCTCGGATCGAGGTGCTGCGTCACATGGAAAAGCTGCTGAAAAAGGGCTGAATGCTTCGCTGCCCCGCCTGCCGACAACG
>JBNGDJ010000112.1:4416-7463 GCA_049974825.1 Halothiobacillaceae bacterium
TCGGCGACCAGGCACAGGCGGGTGAAAATGTCATGGATGCTCGAATCCAGCGACTCCTCGCCGCGCGAGCGCCAGGCGATCAGCACCGCCACCGGCTTGCCGTCGATCACGAAGGAGCGCAGCACCATGCCGTCGTCGGTCAGCTGCGCCTTGAGCGGATCGGGCAGGAATCGCTCGAATCGGCCCCGGTTGCCGGCATTCAGCCACAGTCCCTGGGATTTCTTCATCAGGCTGTCGATCAGCCGGTTTTCCTGGGCCGCAATGCTGAGGTTGTCCGGGATCAGGTTGCGTACCCCATGGCTGAAGCGCAGCGACAGCCGCTTCTGCGCCGGTTGCCACAGCAAAAGCAGCATTCGGTCGAGCCGGACCTGGCGGGTCAGCACGGTAATCAGGGCGCGGAAGACTTCCGTCGGCGTATGTCGTGACTTGGCCAGCCGCTTGCGGAACTCGTCCAGGATCGCGGCCGTGTCCATCATCTCCGCCTTGTAGGGGTCCGGCAGTGGCCAGATGCCGTCGCCCATTTCCGGCAGCAGCCGAGCGGGTACATAGAAGCCCAGGTCATCCAGATATCGCCCGGTCTGAAGGGCGGTCTGGTGAATCATGGTCTCGGCCGATTCCAGCGGAAGGCTCAGAAAGTCGGCGATCTCCCGCTTGATTTCGCGGATGGCCGGGTGGTACCAGCCCCGCTCGCAGAGATAGACCAGGCGGCGGGCCAGCAGCAGCATTTGCTGATGGTTCTGCTGCATCAGCGGGTTGGCGGCCTCGTCCTGGAAAAGCTGCACGGGCAGGTACCAGTGCTCGGCAATGGTCCGTTCCAGGGCGGGCAGGTCGATGGCGGCGGCCTCGAGTTCCTGCAGGATGGTGGTGCCGAGGGTCAGGTGTTCGGTGTTGCCCGCCCGCAGCATGGCCGCGCGAATCAGTCGCGGCGCATCGCGCCACATGGCCAGCTCCACGTAGTTGTGCAGCAGGGCGGCGATCTGCAGGTTCTCGTAGTGCAGGTCGTTGCGGGTGGCCGCCCAGGCCTCCGCCTGCTTGCTGGCGTGCAGGGCGCGGCCGAGGGCCGTCATGTAGCCGCCGTAGCGGTCGTCATCCGGGGGGATGACGTCCTCCAGGCGTTCAAGCTCCCGCATTCGCGTCTGAAGCCATTCCCAGCCGAGCAGATTCAGCGCGTTCAGTACCGTGTGCGGCGCGTCACGGCCCTTCTTGTGCTGCTTGAGCGAGGCCTCGCCCATCACGAATGCGCTCAGCGCCGGGTCCCGCCGGATCAGCCCCGCAAGTTCGGACACCATCGGCTCGTCCTTGCGGATGATTTGCCGGACGCGCTCAAGCAGCGAGCCACGCACCGGCAGCGGTTGCTCCCGGAGCCGTTCACCCCAGTCGTGCGGCAGGGACATGCGGCGGGTGCCTCGTCAGATCCGGCCGGCCGCCTCGGCCGCGTTGCCGACGTAGTCCGCCGGCGTCATGGCAAGCAGCCGATCCCGGTCCGCGTCCGGGATATCCAGCGACTCGATGAAGGCCCGCATCCGCGCAGCGTCGACCCGCTGGCCGCGGGTCAGCTCCTTGAGCTTTTCGTAGGGCTTCTCGATGCCGTGTCGACGCATGACTGTTTGCACTGCCTCGCCCAGAACCTCCCAGTTGGCATCCAGTTCGGCGCGCAGGCTGGTCTCGTTGACCTCCAGCTTGTTCAGGCCCTTGAGCAGGGACTGGTAGGCGACCAGGGAATGGGCCATGCCGACCCCCAGGGTGCGCAGCACGGTCGAGTCGGTCAGGTCCCGCTGCCAGCGGCTGATCGGCAGCTTCCGGCTCAGATGATCCATCAGGGCGTTGGCGATGCCCAGATTGCCCTCGGCGTTCTCGAAATCAATGGGGTTGACCTTGTGCGGCATGGTGGATGAACCCACCTCGCCGGCCACCACCTTCTGCTTGAAGTGCCCCAGCGCGATGTAGCCCCAGACATCCCGCGCCAGGTCGATCAGGATGGTGTTCAGCCGCGCCAGCGCGTCGAAAAGCTCGGCGACATAGTCGTGCGGCTCGATCTGGATGGTGTAGGGGTTCGGCGTCAGGCCGAGTGTCCGGATGAACTCGGCCGAGAAGTCCGGCCAGTCGATCTCGGGGTAGGCGGCCAGGTGCGCGTTGTAGTTGCCCACGGCGCCGTTGATCTTGCCCAGGATTTCCACGGCGTCCACCTGCGCGCGCTGGCGTTCGATGCGCGCCACCACGTTGGCCAGCTCCTTGCCCATGGTGGTCGGGGAGGCCGGCTGGCCGTGAGTGCGCGAGAGCATGGGCACGCCTGCCAGCGCGTGGGCCATGGTGCGAAGCCGGTCGATCACCTCGTCGATCACCGGCATCAGGGCTGCCCGGCCGGCCTGAAGCATCAGCCCGTAGGACAGGTTGTTGATGTCTTCCGATGTGCAGGCAAAGTGGAAGAACTCCGCGATTTTGGCCAGCTCGGGGTGGTCGGCCACCGCTTCCTTGATAAAGTACTCCACGGCCTTGACGTCGTGGTTGGTACTGCGCTCGATCTGCTTGACCCGTTCGGCGTCCTGTACGGAGAAGTCCCGGGCGATTGCTTGCAGGCGGGCATCCGCCTCATCCGAGAGCGGGGGCACTTCGGGTACCTGGGGGTGCGCTGCCAGTGCCCGAAGCCATTCGACTTCTACCCGCACGCGGTGGGCGATCAGCCCGTATTCGCTGAACAGGTCGCGCAGCACCGCGCACTTGTCGGCATAGCGTCCGTCGACGGGGCTGATGGCAGTGAGGGCAGTCAGGGTATTGGCCATGGTGTCTCGGTCAGGGTTGCTTGATGAAATGGGAAAGGGTCGCGGCTCCTGCGTCGGATGCAGGGAGCCTGCGGTCGGTCCTTGTTCTGTCGGTTCGTGGCCAGACGGCTGTCGAAAGCGCAATCCGTGCCCTTGATAGCCCATCGGCCCAAGGGTGCGTAAGTTTAGCACTCAGGCAATGGCCGCACGCGTTCACGCCCGACGCGCGCTGCGCAATTCAATGGCTTGCGCCATTGTGCGGCAGGACATCCATGCCCTGCACGGGAA
>JBNGDJ010000113.1:0-7401 GCA_049974825.1 Halothiobacillaceae bacterium
TCCTTGAACTGCTCGATAAAGGCCAGCGGATCTTCCACCTGATGCGATTCGGTGATCGTACCGTCGGTTTCGATCTCAACCTGCTGTCCGAAAACGCGCAGCAGGGTCCGGCAGGGCAGGCCGATGATCGAGTAGCGCCCCCACTTTTCTCCGCCCTGAACTGACTCGAACAGGAAGGAGTGTGGGCCGGCGGCCAGCTTGAGGTAGGCGGAAAGCGGAGTATCCAGGTCGGCCGGCACGTCCCGGGTCAGGGGAACCCGGTTGTAACCGGCGTCGGCGAGTTCACGGAGGCGTTCGGGAGTCATGGCAGAATCCTTCCGGTGCTTCAGTTCGGGCCAGCGGCTGGACGGGAAATATCACTGAGGGTCGCGCCGAAAAAATTTCCGGGATGCCGGGCAATCGTGACGGCGACGGAAACCGCGCAATTCAATCGCGGTCGCCTCAACGCACCATGGCGCAAGTCATTGAACACCGGGACCTGGGCGTCTCTGCATAAAGACCCAGAATGGCTCTATGCAGAGTTTCCCAAAGGGTTGCTCAGGAAATTGTACGCGCATGTACGAAACGGGGTCTCCACCAGCGCGCCCTGTCATGCACAAGGGCGCCTTACTGCCGTTCGACCAGTTTCGGCAGCTCGATCAGGCTGTCGATCACGGCATCCGGCCCGTAATCGCGGATGTCTTCACCGTGATTGTAGCCGTAGCTCATGCAGATCACCGAAAACCCGGCTGCCCGGGCGGCCTTCACGTCAGAGCGGGAATCACCGACCATCAGGCACCGTTTCGGATCGGCCCGGAACCACCCGGCTGCGTAGAACAGTGGGCCGGGATCGGGTTTCTTGACCGGCAGCGTGTCACCACTGACGACCACCTCGAAGCGATCCAGCAGATCCTTGTCTGCAAGCAGCGGCATCGTGAATGCCTCCGCCTTGTTGGTGACACAGCCGATTCGGTAACCCGCGTCCTGAGCGAAATCCAGGCCTTCGCGCACGCCTGGGTAAACCACGGACCGGCCAGAGGTGTTCTCCGCGTAGTGCCGGCGGAAAATCGGCAGGGCTTCGTCCAGCAGTTCAGCTTCCGGGCAGCCGTCCAGGTCGTCGGCCAGCGCACGCTCGACCAACCGCTCCACGCCGTTGCCCACCCAGGTCCGCACCGCGGCCTCGCTGCGCGCCGGCAAGCCCAGGTCGGCCATTGTGGCGTTCACGCAGTAGTGCAGGTCCGGCACGCTGTCGATCAGCGTCCCGTCCAGGTCGAACAGGATCATCTCCGGCGTCATCGCGGGCATGCTCCACGACCGAGGGCGCGCGGTGCGAAGCGCGCCTTGCCGGGTTTCCGACAGCCAGTCGGCTGCATCAGCCGCCGACCTTGGCCAGCTCTTCGCGCATGGCCTTGACGATGCTGTCGTAACGGTTCGGGTCGCTGTCGCTGCCCTTGCCAAAGATGCCGGAGCCTGAGACGAAGGTGTCCACGCCCGCCTCGGCGACCTCGCGGATGTTGTCCACCTTGACGCCCCCGTCGATCTCAAGGCGCACGTCCAGGCCCTTGTCGTCGATCATCTTGCGCACGGCACGGGCCTTCTCAAGTACGTAAGGGATGAACGACTGTCCGCCAAAGCCCGGATTCACGGACATGAGCAGCACCATGTCGATGGATTCGAGCGTGTACTCCAGCACGTCCAGCGGGGTTGCCGGGTTGAACACCAGGCCCGGCTTGCAGCCGGCGTTGCGGATCAGCTGGATGCTCCGGTCGATGTGCTCGGACGCCTCCGGGTGGAAGGTGATGTAGTCCGCCCCTGCATCCGCGAAGTCCGGGATAATCCGGTCGACCGGCTTGACCATCAGGTGCACGTCGATGGTTGCCTTCACCCCGTGCTTGCGCAGGGCGTCGCAGACCAGCGGGCCAATGGTCAGGTTGGGGACGTAGTGATTGTCCATGACGTCGAAGTGAACCCAGTCCGCGCCGGAAGCGAGCACATTGTCGACCTCTTCGCCAAGCGTTGCGAAGTTGGCGGACAGGATGGACGGGGCGATCTTGAAATCAGCCATTGGAGACTCCTGCAAGGATGATGACGTATTCGGGGAGGACCCGGGCTCGGTGTATAGCGGCCAGTCCTCCACAGCGCGTCGGCTTGCCACGTTGGCTTGCCGGCAGCGCCCGCCGGTGCCGGACAGACACCGGAATTGAAAACCGGCAGGCGAATTTACCTTATTTTGCGCAACTTTACACCTGCCTGTGGCCGGGTTGACCGGACCTGTGCCATCCCGGCGGCAAGTCAGGCCGGCTTCAGAAACTGGCGGCAGGGGAGCTGAATCACGCGCGGGGCGGGTCCGTCGAGTTGCAAGGCCGTCAGGCAGCCGCCCCAGAGACAGCCCTGATCGATACCCCAGCAGTGGTTCCGCGCACGGGCCGATCCAAGCGTCGACCAGTGCCCGAAGACAATCCGCTCGCCTTCGCTGCGCCGCCGGGGAAAATTGAACCAGGGAATCAGTCCGGCCGCTGCCGCCCGCTCGGGGGCGACCTTCGCCTCCAGGTCCATGGCTCCGTCACTTCGACAGTAGCGCATCCGCGTCAGTCCGTTGATCGTGTAACGCAGGCGTTCAATTCCGCCCAGCTCGGGCGACCAGCGCTTCGGTCGGTCCCCGTACATCTGCGCCAGAAAGGTGGCGACTCCTTCGCCTGCGAGCACCGATTCTGCGGCACGGGCGCATAGCGCGGCCGTCTCCAGGTCCCAGTCGGGCGGGATGCCTGCATGAACAAGGTTCCAGCCCAGCATTTGGTCGCGGTGAAGCAGCGGTCGGGTTCTCAGCCAGTCGAGCAGCGGGTCGCGGTCGGGCGCTTCTAGGATGGGCGTGAGCGTGTCTTTCTTCTTGGGCTTGCGGTCGGTGAACGCGCAGGCCAGCAGATGCAGGTCGTGGTTGCCGAGCACCGTCACGGCGGCATCGCCCAGGGAGCGTACGAAGCGCAAGGCTTCCAGGGATTGCGGACCGCGGTTGACCAGGTCACCGACGAACCAGAGTCGGTCGGTCGCCGGATCGAAGTCGATGCGTTCAAGCAGACGTTGCAGCGGTTCCAGGCAACCTTGCAAGTCGCCGATGGCATAGACGGCCATGGGGTTCTTCCTCGGACGTGTCCGGTCAGTGCAGCGTGCGCAGGTCGCGGGGGACAACCAGGTCGAAGTGTGGGATGGCGACAGTGAACCGTCGTCCACCCTCGTCCACGAAGCCGTATTCGCCATGCATGGCGCCGGCGGGTGTGCGGATCACCGCCCCGCTGGCATATTCGAATGCGCGACCGGGTGCGAGTCGCGGCTTTTCACCGACTACCCCTTCGCCCCGGACCTCCTCGACGTGACCATCCCCGTGGTCAACCAGCCAGTGCCGATCCATTAGCTGCACTGTGGCCTCGCCACGATTCTCGATGCGTATCCGGTAGGCGAAGACATGCCGGCCGGCGTCCGGCTCGGACTGTTCCGCAAGATAAAACGGCTCGGCGGTGACCCGGATATCGCTCATGGACCCTCCGCCGACATGGCTGCCTCGTCCACGAACCAGTCCGCGTCGCGCTGGTTCATCAGCTGTCCGGCCGGAAGTGCCGAATCACCGGCCAGCACCGCCCGCAGCGCGGGCGCCTTGTCCTGCCCGGTCACCAGAAACATGACCGAACGGGCCGCGAGAAACATTGGAAACGTCATGGTCAGTCGGCTGCCGTGGAGTTTTTCCACCGGGTTGACGACCACCAGCCGGTCGGTTTCATCCAGGGCCGGCGTGCCCGGGAACAGCGAGGCAAAGTGTCCGTCAGATCCCATGCCAAGCAGGGCGATGTCCAGTTGCGGTACGCGCTGGGAGGCCCAGCGACGCAGCAGTGATTCGTAGCGATCCGCTTCCTGCTGCGGGTCATGGCGCTCGCCGGAAATCATGGGGAAAAGCTGATGGTTGTGTACGCCCAGCCCCGAGAACAGGCTTTCCTGCGCCATTCGGAAATTGCTTTCCGGGTGATCGAGCGGAACGATTCGCTCGTCCCCGAAATAGAACTCCACCCGGGACCAGTCCAGCGCATCCCGGTGTGCCTGGACCAGATGATGGTAGAGCATGCGGGGTGTGCGCCCGCCGGCCAGTGCGATTCGGGCGATGTCCCGGCTGTCGATGGCCTGTGCGAGGCCTTCAAGCAGGTGTGCGGCGCAGGATTGCGCGGTGTCGTCTGGGCTGGGCGAAACGTGCAGGTCCATGCGCGGGGCTCCGGGCCGTGGTTCAGTCGGCCGCCCGGTCAACGACCTGGCGGGCCAGCAGGATAAATTCGTCCAACGAGAGTGTCTCGGGACGGCGGGTCGGATCAATCCCGACTGAATCCATTGTGTCGGCAGGCACGATTCCTTTCAAGGTGTTGCGCAGCGTCTTGCGGCGCTGGCCGAAGGCCGCCCGAACCACGCGGGCCAAGCTTTCATGGGTGGCCTTGTCAACCAGCGGCTCGGGATGCGGAGTGAGCCTGACAATGGCCGAATCCACCTTTGGGAGCGGGTTGAAAGCCCCGGGTGGCACGGTAAACAGTGCGTCGATCCGGCAAATGACCTGCGCCATGACCGAGAGCCGTCCGTAGTCGCGGCTGCCAGGCTGGGCCGCCAGACGATCGACGACTTCTTTCTGCAGCATGAAAGTCATGTCCCGAAGCGACCCAACCTGCGCGAACAGGTGAAACAGCAGGGGAGAGGAGATGTTGTACGGCAGGTTGCCGACCACGCGCAGCGCCTGTCCGCGCTCTGCGGCGAGTGCGTTGAAGTCGAATGCCAGGGCATCGGCTTCGTGGATGCGCAGGCTGCCGAGATTTCCGCAGTGGGCCAGCAGCCGGGGGATCACATCGCGGTCAAGCTCGATGACGTCCAGGTGTCCGAGGCGTTCAAGCAGCGGGCAGGTCAGGGCGCCCAGGCCGGGGCCGATTTCCGCCACTGCCTGGGCTGCCTGCGGGTCAATGGCGTCCACAATCCGGCGAATGATGCCCGGGTCATGGAGAAAGTTCTGGCCGAAACGCTTGCGGGGACGGTGTGCGCCGGGTTGCGGGGCCGTCATGCCGTGGCTCCACCGGCGAACCGGATAGCCATCTCGATGGCTTCGTGGAAGCTGCCCGGGTCCGCCCGGCCCGTACCGGCCAGATCCAGCGCCGTGCCATGATCCACCGAGGTTCGGACAATCGGCAGGCCCAGAGTGATGTTCACTGCCCGCCCGAATCCGACATGCTTGAGCACGGGCAGCCCCTGATCGTGATACATGGCCAGTACGGCGTCCGCGCGCTCAAGGTGGCGCGGAGTGAACAGCGTATCGGCTGGCAGAGGCCCATGCACCTCCATTCCTTCCCCGCGAAGGCGCTCAAGCAACGGCCCGATGATCCGCAGTTCCTCGTCGCCCAGATGCCCGCCTTCGCCGGCATGGGGGTTCAGGCCTGCCACGAGGATTCGCGGTGCCTCGATGCCCAGACGTTCGGTCAGCTCGCGGTGCAACTGGCGCAGAATGTAGTCCAGCGACTCGGAGGAAATCGCGTCGGCCACCGCGCGCAGTGGCAGGTGGGTCGTCGCCAGGGCCACGCGCAGATCCCCCGCCGCCAGCATCATCACCGGTCGTCCGCCGGTCCGCTCGGCCAGAAACTCCGTGTGTCCGGTAAAGGGAATGCCGGCATCGTTGATGACGCCCTTGTGCACGGGGCCGGTCACCATGGCATCGAACATGCCCGAAAGACAGCCGTCCGCCGCCTGACGAAGGCAGTCGAGCACGTATTCGGCGTTGGCGGGGTCCACATGACCTGGCCGGGCGGGGTGATTCAAGGGGACGTCCAGCACCCTCAGGGCGCCCGGCACGGGGTCGGCCGCAGGGTCGTGGGCTTCAAGTGACAGGGGCTTGCCCAAACTCGCGGCGCGCTCGTTCAGCAGGTCGGCATTGGCGACCAGCACGAGTTCGACGGGAAACGTGTCAGGCCTGAGCGCGGCAGCCAGGTCGATTCCGATGCCTGCCGGCTCGCCCGGCGTCACCGCGATGCGCATCAGATGCGCAGGTCCACGTAGGCTTCGGCCCGCTGGCGACGAATCCAGGACAGAAGGTCTTCTTCGGCCTTGCGCTCGCCAATGGCTTGCCTGGCTTCGGCTCGGAGCTGTTCCTCGGGTACCTCGACTTCGCGACGGTCTTCGACCAGCAGGAAGTGCCACCCGAACTGGCTTCGGAATACCGGGCTGATTTCGCCGATGGCCGTGCGGTTGGCCATCTGTTCGAACTCCTCGACCATCACACCCGGCTTGACCCAGCCCAGGTCGCCGCCGCGCGCGGCAGAACCGCGGTCGTCCGAGGCCTCCGATGCCACCTCGGCGAAGGAGGCGCCGTCGAGTACCTGCTGGCGCAGGCTTTCGGCCCTGCGACGGGCTTCATCATCGGGCGTGGCCTCGTCCGGCTGGACCAGGACATGACGGATGCGTGACTCGACAACCTGTACGGCGCCCCCGGTTTCGCGCTTGTCGGCCAGCTTCACGACGTGAAACCCGTTCGGGCTTCGGATCGGTTCGGCAATCTGCCCCGGTTCCATGGTCTGCACGGTTTCCACGAACAGGGTCGGGATACGCGAGAGATCGCGCCAGCCCAGGTCACCGCCATCCAGCGCGTTCGGGGCGTCCGAGCGTTCGGCGGATACCTGCTCGAAGGGTTTGGAGCGCAGCTCCTCGACAATGGCCTCCACCCGGTCGCGGGCCTCGGCGACCTCTTCGGAGCGGGCATTTTCCGGAACGGCGACAAGGATCTGCTGCAAACGGTATTCGGCGCCCGCCTCGTCGCGCGAAAAGGTTTCGAGATATTCCTCGATTTCCCGTTCGCTGACCTGCACCCGCTCGTAGACTTCCCGCTGGTGCAGCTGGTTGAGGATGATCTCCTCCCGGATCTGCTCGCGGTAGGACGAGAAGGAAATACCTTCGCGTGCCAGCGTCTCCTGCAGCTGGGGAAGGGTCAGGCCGTTGTTCCGGGCAATCCCGGTGATGGTGCGTTCCAGCGTGGTGTCATCGACCCGAATGCCAAGCTGTTCGGCGCGTTCAAGCTGGACGCGATTGCCGATCATCCGGTCGAGCACTTGCCGCGAAAGGGCCCGGAACTCGGGGCCGGAATCGGTTCGCAGCCCGACCTGGCGGGCAACGACCCGGGTCTCCTCCATCAGCTGACGTTCGGTGATTACGCTGTCGTTGACCACCGCGACGATCCGGTCAAGCGGCTCCTCGGCCAGAGCCGGGAGCATTGCGGACGGCAGTAGTGCGGCGGTCAGGGCGAAGGACAGAATCAGGCGCTGGTATGGCTTCATGATGTTTGATTGGTGCTTGGCGTGTGTTCGGTTAGGGAATCTCTGCACGAATGCAGAGATTCCCGATTGGGGCATGGATGCCCCA
>JBNGDJ010000114.1:0-3888 GCA_049974825.1 Halothiobacillaceae bacterium
GCCAGGCGGACGGCCTCGGGCACCAGGTAGCGCAGCGACCCGCCGCGTGCAAGGCGCTCCCGGATTGCCGTCGCGGATATGTCCAGCCGGGTGATCGGCACGCAGCAGATTCTCCCGGCCGGCACCTCGGCAAGCTCGGCCGGCGAGACGCCGCGCTCGGTGAGCAGGTCGCGGGCTTCCGGGCCGGGCTCCGCCCCGGGCCGCGTGGCCACCGCCACGCTGGCCTGCTCCAGGATATCGGCCCAGCGATGCCAGCGGGTGAACCCATTGAAGGCATCCATGCCCATGATCAGCACCAGCGGGCGGGACTGGCCAATCTCTTCACGGATCGATGCCAGCGTGTCCACGGTGTAGGAGCGCCCTGCCCGGCTGAATTCGCGGTCGTCCACCACGAAATTCGGATGATCGGCCACCGCCAGCTCCACCAGACGAAGCCGCTGCGCGCCGTCTGTCTGCGGATCGTCTCGGTGGGGCGGACGCGCCGCGGGCAGAAAGCGCACCTTCTCAAGTGCCAGCGCCTCGCGCACCTCTTCGGCCAGGCGCAGGTGCCCCAGATGCACCGGATCGAAGGTGCCGCCCAGCAGCCCAATCACTTGCGTACCTGCCCGTCGCCCAGAACGACGAACTTCTGGTTGGTCAGACCTTCCAGTCCAACCGGTCCGCGGGCGTGAATGCGGTCGGTGGAGATGCCGATCTCGGCGCCGAGTCCGTATTCAAAGCCGTCAGCAAAGCGGGTCGAGGCGTTGACCATGACCGACGCCGAATCCACCTCGCGGAGAAACCGGCGCGCGCGGGCCAGGTCCTCGGTGACAATGCTGTCGGTATGGTGCGAACCATGTCGTTCGATGTGTTCGATGGCCGCGTCCATGTCATCCACCACGCGGATGGACAGGACCGGTGCCAGGTATTCCGTGTCCCAGTCAGCCTCCGAGGCCGCAGAGGCCCACTTGCCGAGAATCGCGCAGGCCGCCGGACAACCCCGCAGCTCCACGCCTTCCTGCGCGTAGTCGTCGGCCAGAGCCGGCAGCAGTTCAGCGGCCACCGCCCGGTTGACAAGGAGCGTCTCCATGGCATTGCAGACGCCGTAGCGATGCGTCTTGGCATTGAAGGCGATCTGTCGGGCCTTGGCCAGGTCGGCGCGGTCGTCCACGTAGACGTGGCAGATGCCGTCCAGGTGCTTGATCACCGGCATCCGCGCCTCGCGGGCCACCCGCTCGATCAGCCCCTTGCCGCCGCGGGGAATCACCACGTCCACGTATTCGGCCATGCCCAGCAGCACGCCCACGGCGGCACGGTCCGTGGTGTCCACCATCTGTACCGCATCCTCTGGCAGACCGGCGGCGACCAGCCCAGACCGGACGCAGGCCGCAAGCGCCGCGTTCGAACGCGCCGCCTCCGACCCACCGCGCAGGATCACCGCGTTGCCGGACTTCAGGCACAGCGCCGCCGCGTCCACCGTCACGTTCGGGCGGGACTCGTAAATCATCGCAATCACGCCGATCGGCACGCGCATCCGGCCGACCTGGATGCCCGAGGGGCGGTAGGCCAAGTCCGAAATCGTGCCCACCGGGTCCGGCAGGGCCGCGATCTGGCGGACCCCCTCGGCCATCTGATCAATCCGCTGCGGCGTGAGGGTCAGCCGCTCGAGCATGGCCGCGTCCAGCCCGGCGGCCCGACCGGCTTCGAGATCCTGCGCATTGGCAGCCAGCAGGGTTTCGGTCCCGTCCGAGAGCGCCTCGGCCATTGCATGAAGGGCGCGGTTCTTGTCGCCGCTCACCACGCGGGAAAGGCCCCGCGCCGCGGCCCGGGCCTGGCGGCCCAGGGTCATGATCCGTTCTTCGATCGTCATGGTGCTCACGTATTGATCGTCAAAAGTGCGTGTCCATCGTCTGGCCCGCCGCGCAGAGCGCCAGTCGCTCCAGCCCCGCCCAGGGGTCTCCGGGGTGCAGCCCCTTGATGGCGCGGTCGACCTGCCCGCAGGCTGCAAGCAGGGCACGCCAGTATTCTGCCTGGTGCCGGCGCACCGCCGGGGTGTAGGGTCGGCGCCTGGGCGGCGGAACGCCCGCCGACTGAAGGGCCGAGGCCAGATTGCCGGAGTCGGCGGCCTGCGCGAAGATGCGCACCTCGCGGGTCACCGCCCAGAGGGCGAGCACGATTTCCACGCCCTCTTCACGCAGGCCGCAAAGCGTGCGGTGTACCCGCGCCGCATCCCCGGCGACCACCGCCTCGCCCAGGTCAAAAACATTGAAGCGGGCATTGTCAGTTACCGCATCAACCAGCGACTCCAGCGAAACCTGGCCCGGCTCAAGCAACAGCGAAAGCTTGTCCAGCTCCTGGCGCGCTGCCAGCAGATTGCCCTCGGAGCGTTCGGCGATAAACCGGGCCGCCTCCGGCGCCAGCTGCAGCCCCTGCGCCCGGGCACGATGGGCAACCCAGCCCGGCAGGGCGCCGGCCTCCACAGGCCAGAATGCCAGATGCCGGCCGGCGCCTTCCAGTGTCTTGAACCACTTGGCCCGGCGCATCTGCTGATCGACACGCGGCAAGGTAACCACCGCGCACAGCTCGGGGCCCAGCATCCCCACAAAACGGGCCAGAGCCTCGCCCCCGTCCTTGCCCGGCTTGCCGGAGGGGATGCGCAGGTCGACTATCCTGCGTTCGGCAAACAGCGAGAGGTTGCCGGCGGCTTCCTGCAGGCGGGACCAGGCAAAGCCCGGCTCGACGGTCAGCAGGACCCGCTCGTCAAAGCTTCGGGCGCGGGCCGCCTCGAGAATCGCATCCCGCGCCTCCTCCACCAGCAAAGGCTCGTCGCCGGTCAGGACGTACAGCGAATCGAGCTCCCGGGCCAGGTGTGCCCGCAGTTGCTCCGGTCGCAGCTTCATTCTTCCGCCACCGGGACCGGTTCGGCCAGCAGCCGGTAAAAGACCAGCCGCGCCATGTTTTCCGCCAGCTCGGTTCGGGCCAACTGCTCGTTGCCCGCCGAACCGAGCACCTCCAGCGGGTCGTAGCCATACTGGCGCGAAGCGGTGATGCTTCGGGCAGGAAGCCCACGGTCCCCGGAAAGCTCGACCCGGAAACTCACCGTCTGCGCCAGTTCGTACTCCCGCGGCTGGGCCCGCGCATCCACGATGGCCACCCGGTCAACCAGGTCGTTGCGGGTAAAGACCAGCTTTGCCGTTGCGCGTTCCGAAGACGACACCACCGCTGACCCGGCATCGGACAGTCGCCGACTGAGCGCCTGGTACAGCGGATCGGTCGTGTCCAGGTTGACGATCTGCAAGCGCTCATAGTCGGCCGACAGCGTGCCCTCGCTCCCGCGCAGCTGGTACCCGCAGGCCGCCAGAGTCAGCGCGATCAGCACCAGGAAACTTGAGCGAAGCAGCGCAGCCATGCCGCTCAGCCCACCACGATATTCACGAGCCGGCCAGGCACCACGATGATTCGCCGGACGGTCTTGTCCTCGATGAACTTCTGCACGGCCGGATCGGCCAGCGCTGCCTCCTCGATCGCGGCCTTGTCGGCCTCGGCCGGCACATCAATCTGCCCGCGCAGTTTGCCGTTGACCTGCACGACCAGCGCGATGGCGTCCCGGGCCAGCGCCGACTCGTCGACTTCCGGCCAGGCGGCGTCGATCACGGGCGTCGGCCGTGTCTCGCCGGCGTGTATGCGCAGGGCATTCCACATGGCGTGGGTCACATGGGGCACGATGGGCGCGAGCATGCGGACCATGGCTTCCAGGGCTTCCTGCATCACGGCGCGCCCGGCCGGCGTGTCGTCTTCGAAACGCGCCAGCTCGTTGAGCAGTTCCATGTTCGCGGCCACGGCCGTGTTGAAGACTTGCCGCTTCTCGATATCGGCCGTGACCTTGCGCAGAGTCTCGTGCAGCTTGCG
>JBNGDJ010000114.1:3988-7274 GCA_049974825.1 Halothiobacillaceae bacterium
GGCGGTGCGGCAAACATCATGAACAGCCGCACCGTGTCGGCGCCGTAGCGCTCGATCAGCGGCTGCGGATCAACCGTATTGCCCTTGGACTTGGACATCTTGGCCCCGTCCTTGTTGACCATTCCCTGGGTCAGCAGGCGGGTAAACGGCTCGGGCTGATCCTTGGCAATCAATCCCTCGTCGCGCATCAGCTTGTGGAAAAACCGGGCGTACAGCAGGTGAAGCACGGCATGCTCGATCCCGCCGATGTACTGGTCCACGGGCAGCCAGTAGTCGGCCCGCTCGTCCAGCATGGCCGCGGTCTGGTCCGGGCAGGCATAGCGCGCGTAGTACCAGCTGGATTCAAAGAAGGTGTCGAAGGTGTCCGTCTCGCGCTCGGCCGGCCCGCCGCACTCCGGGCAGGTGGTCTCGATGAATTCACGCATGCCCTTGATAGGAGACTGCGGTCCGGCCATCTCCACATCCGTCGGCAGGACGACGGGCAGCTGATCCTCCGGCACCGGCACCGCGCCGCAGTGCGGACAGTTCACCACCGGGATCGGGCAGCCCCAGTACCGCTGGCGCGACACGCCCCAGTCACGCAGCCGGTAGTGCACCTCGCGACCGCCCAGGCCCCGGTTCTCCAGCCAGTTCGCGATGGCTTCGAAGGCCTCTTCGCTGGACAGGCCCGAGAAATCGCCGGACTCGATCAAGACCCCGCGCTCGACAAAGGCGCCCTCGGAAAGATCCACGGCCGCCCCGTCGTCGGGGGCAATCACCTGCCGGATGGGCAGGTCGTACTTGCGCGCGAACTCCCAGTCGCGCTGATCGTGCGCGGGCACGGCCATCACCGCGCCACTGCCGTATTCCATCAGCACGAAGTTGGCGACCCAGACCGGAACCCGCTCGCCGGTGATCGGGTGGATGGCATCCACGCCCAGCGGCATGCCCCGCTTTTCCATGGTCGCCATGTCGGCCTCGGCCACGCGGGTATGGGTGCACTCTTCAATGAACGCCGCCAGCGCCGGATCGGACTCTGCCCGGGCACGCGCGAGCGGGTGCTCGGCCGCCACGCCGACGTAGGACACGCCCATCAGCGTATCCGGGCGGGTGGTGTACACGGAAAGATCATCGCCGTCCTCGATCCCGAACCGGAGGGTGACGCCCTCCGAGCGGCCGATCCAGTTGGCCTGCATGGTGCGCACCTGCTCCGGCCACCCCTCCAGAAGCCGCAGGTCGTCGAGCAACTGCTCGGCATAGTCCGTGATCCGGATAAACCACTGCGGAATTTCCCGGCGCTCGACCAGGGCACCGGATCGCCAGCCGCGCCCGTCGATGACCTGCTCGTTTGCAAGCACGGTCTGGTCCACGGGGTCCCAGTTGACCACCGCGGTTTTCTTGTAGGCCAGCCCCTTGCGCACCAGCCGGGTGAACAGCCACTGCTCCCAGCGGTAATAATCGGGCGCACAGGTCGCAAGCTCGCGGCTCCAATCGTAGGCAAAACCCAGGCGCTGCAGCTGCCCGCGCATGTAGTCCATGTTCTCGAAGGTCCAGCGCCCCGGCGCCACCCCGTTTTTCAGGGCCGCGTTTTCCGCCGGCAGGCCAAAGGCGTCCCAGCCCATGGGCTGAAGCACGTTACGCCCTTTCATCCGCTGGTAGCGGGCAATGACATCCCCAATGGTGTAGTTGCGCACGTGGCCCATGTGCAACCGGCCGGAAGGATAGGGGAACATCGACAGGCAGTAGTATTTTTCGCGGGTCGGGTCTTCGACGACCTCGAAGGCGCGTGTTTCCGACCAGTGCGCCTGGGCGCGTTCCTCGATCTCGGCGGCGTGATATTGCTCTTGCATTTCGTCTTGAAGGCGGTTGCGGTTTGCCCCGGAGCGACCTCCGCGGCGGTGGACTGTAGACTGCATGACATTGAACCGGGCGGCCAGGCCCCGGGGCCGGACATCCCCTGCCGGAATGCCAGCCAAGGCGCTTGCGCCCCGGGCAAACTCGGCACAAAACCATCGCCTGACAGCGTAAAGACAGCCAAGGCATGGACGGTCGCACTTTCCGGCTTCCTGTCTGCCCCGCCCGGTTCGAGAATAGAGGCGAAGAATACCGACCCGCCCCCAAAAAAGCGAACCCCTGTGCTTTACTAAAACATGAGCCTGCATGAAACCGCCCGGCCACGCTGAAAACAGGCGCAGGCCAGCAGGGCAGCCATGCCCTGCAGGGAAGTCTGGAGCAATCGTGCTTGAGATCCCCAAAAACCGTGATCGCCGCCAACGCATCGAGGTGCGCCATGAAAGACAACGAAAGCCATCCGTTGACCGACGCCTACTACCAAATGCTCGAACGGGTTTACGAGCGACTGCTGCGCGAAGACAAAGATCCCGCCGCACCAAAGCTTGACGAGGCCGTCAACGAAGCGCGCGAGCATGCCATCGCCCTGGGCGAGCTGGATCACGACCAGGCCGTGCGGATCGGAGACTACCTCAAGCGAGATGTCGAAGACTTCGCCCTGATGATGCTCGAAAAGGCAGACCAGGCACGGGCAAGAATCGAGCAGGACTTGTCTGAACTCGAGCGCGACGTGCTGGGCAAGCTCCTGCAAATCGCCGACCAGACCACCGTCGAGCTCAATGCCATCCGGCAACAGGCCATGAAGGGCCCACCCCATGACTGGAAAGCCGGCGAAATTTCCGGACCCGGCTACCTCGAATGTCGCGGCTGCGGCCAACCGAACCGGCACCACCGAATTGGCCCCATCCATCGCTGCCCGCACTGCGGCGGCGAGCACTTCCGGCGTGGCAAACAGATCCATTGAAACCGCTGCCGCCGGGTGCAATCTCGCCCGGCAGTGTTCCTCCCCCGCCTCGTTCCCAAGCTCTGCTTGGGAACGGGATACGCCGCAAGTACCGCTTGCGGGGCCGAGACTCGGTACCGGGTGCCCGATGCGCGCCGGGGCGCCTATCCGGCCTACGGGCCGTGCCCTGCCCAGCAACTGGTTGAAAAAACGCCGGGCTGCTATCTTTGAACCATCCAGACCGCCCGCATTCTGAATCGTCATGTCTTCTGTTATCGAACTCTACGAACAGCTCTCCTCCGCGCCGGATGACAAGGTGCGCGCCCGGGTCATCGCGGAGGCCTTCGAGCGCCTTGAAGAACGCTACCCGGAAGTCACCGACCTGGCCACGCGCAGCGGCGTTAGCGAAACCGAACTGCGGCTCAAGAAGGAAATCATCGAAGCGGAGGGGCGGTTGCGGCTGGAGCTCGAAGCGGCACGCAAGGAAATCAAGGAAATCGATGCCCGACTCCA
>JBNGDJ010000115.1:0-7182 GCA_049974825.1 Halothiobacillaceae bacterium
TCATAACAGGTCGAACCGATGCCCCGGCAGGAACCGGCACGGATCATCTCCTTTTGGGCAACTCTGGACGAGGCTTTGCTCGAGTCGATCCAACACCACTGAGGCAGGCAAAGACAGGCCAGCGCCACGCGATCGCGGACATTGCCGGCGTTCACGCCCGGTGCCAGCGGTGGGTTCGAGTCACTGGAGCAAATGCGCGGCATGCCTGATTTTTCTGGCCATGGCCATGCCGGCAGACGCGCGCGACACACCGACTCCCCAGCCGGTGGACGTGCTAACCGTCGCCTTTGAAAACGCCAAGGGGGAGAGTGGCCGCCTGTTTCTGAACGGGCAGGGCCTGAGTCGGCTGGAGCTGGACAGGCACAACGCCCACTACCTGCTACTAGATCTGGCCGGGCCGGATGGCTGGATGGTCGACATGGGGAGACAGGTAGTCACAAACGGCCAGGCGCTGCTGTTCTCGGGTGACCGGGTGCCGCTGCGCGTGGTCGACACGGGCCCCGGTCCCGAGCGGTTGGGCGTCCCGACACGACGGGTATCGGTGCGCGATATGGACGATCGGCATTGTGCGACCTACCTGATTGCCGAGACCCTGGCTGAACGTGATCAGCGACTGCGGGCGACTGGCCGTTTTCTCGCCCGGCTGGCCGTTTCGCCGAGAGAAATCCTGCCGGCGCTCGGACCTCTGGCCGCGGGGCTGATCAGCAGTTGCGTGCGGGCCGAGCTGGACGCCCTGCCCGCGCTGGTCGAGCGGGGCCTGCCCGTTCAGCGGGCCAACGCCGAGGGCAAGATCACCTTTCAGGTCACGATGCTTGAAGAAAGGACGCTGGAGCCCTGCCTGCTGACGCTGCCGAAAACGTATTCCCGGCGCACACCGGCCCAGGTAGCCGTGGAAGCCATCCGCGTGCGCCTGTTTGGAAAGGACAAGCCGGATACAGACAAGATCCGGCTGGATCAGTGCCCGCCCTGAAGCACTTCTGAGCAAGCCCGCAAGGCGTGGAGAACGGTGGAAAACGCGGGTGCACCACCATAGCCATGATCGGAACACTGAGCGCGAATCAAGGCCCGGCCGACCCCGGCGCAACCAAGTCTCCTGGACCGGGAGCAGCCCGGAACCCGGTCAGCCTCGTCCGCGCCGGGAGCGCGTCTCTCGCACCTCGTCCGGCCGCAGGCGCTGGGCCATCTTGTCCAGCACCCCGTTGACGAAGCGATGCCCGTCGGTGGCGCCAAACAGCTTGGCCAGCTCGATGCACTCGTTCAGGATCACCGGCCAGGGAATGTCGGGGCAGTCACGCAACTCGAACACGCCTAGACGCAGGATGGCCCGCTCGATCGGGTCCAGCTCCGCGACCGGGCGGGTGACCACGGGCGCGAACAGCTCGTCCAGCGCCTCGCCCGCCTCGCTGACGCCACGCACCAGACGCCGAAAATGTTCCAGATCCAGCTTGAGCATGGCCGGATCTTCCATGAACTGCGCTTCCAGCCTGTCCACCGGCGTGCGGTTGAGCAACTGTTGATACAGTGCCTGCAGGGCCCGCTCCCGGGCTCGCCGGCGCTGCTTTGGCGTCGGTGTCCGGGCGCTGCCTGGGGTCGTGTCCGGCTCCGCGGTCATTCGCGCACGTCCAGCTGGCGCAGCAGGCTGACCATCTCGATAGCCGCCGTTGCCGCTTCCGCGCCCTTGTTGCCCGCCTTGGTGCCCGCACGTTCAAAAGCCTGTTCCAGCGTGTCGGTGGTCAGGACGCCGAAGATTACTGGCAGCTCGTAGTCCATCGACACGCTGGCAATGCCCTTGGCCGCCTCACCCGCCACATAGTCGAAGTGCGGCGTCGACCCGCGGATGACGGCGCCGAGACAGACAATGGCGTCGAAGTCCTCGGTGGCGGCAGCACGCTGGGCAACCAGGGGCAACTCGTAGGCACCGGGCACGCGGATGATGGTGATGGACTCCTCGGTGACACCGTGACGCTTGAGGGCATCGACCGCGCCCTTGACCAGGACATCTACCACCAGCTCGTTCCAGCGGGTCGCCAGAATGGCAAACCGCGCCGAGTTTTCCGTCAAGTTACCCTCAATCACCCGCACAGAAGACATGGTTTCCCCCTTGCTACGCCTCAGTCGTGAATATAGTCGACCACTTCCAGACCGAAGCCGGCCAGGCCGTGGAACCGTTTGGGCGCGCTCATCACGCGCATGCGCCGTACGCCGATATCCTGAAGAATCTGCGCTCCGACGCCGTAGGTGCGCAATTCATCCGGCGATTCGCCCTCCTGCCGCGGCAGGCCCATCGACCAGGCGCGAACCTTGCGCACCAAGGCCCGGTCATCGGCAGGCGGACGCAGCAGGACCACCACGCCGGTCTCGAAGTCATGCATTTTCGCCAGAACGTCCGCCAGCGGCCAGCCGCAGTCTTCCGAACGCAGCGACAACAGATCACAGAGCGGGTCATGGACATGGACCCGCACGGCCGTGGGTGTCTCCGGGTCGGGCTGTCCCTTGACGGCCGCGAAGTGGACCTCGCCGGTGGTCGTGTCGTGGTACACGATCATCCGAAAATCGCCGTTGAGCGTCTGCACCGGGGTTTCGGCCACGCGCTCGATGCTGCGCTCGTTTTCCATCCGGTAGCGGATCAGCTCTTCGATCGAGCCGATTTTCAGTCCGTGCTCTGCGGCAAAGCGCTCAAGATCCGGGCGGCGCGCCATCGTGCCATCCTCGTTGAGGATCTCCACGATCACGGCGGCCGATTCCTGCGCGCCGGCCAGCCGGGCCAGGTCGCAGCCAGCCTCGGTATGCCCGGCTCGGGTCAATACGCCACCCGGACGGGCCATCAGGGGGAAGATGTGCCCCGGCTGGACGATGTCCTCCGGGCTGGCGTCCGGCGCGACCGCGGCTTGCACGGTCCGGGCCCGGTCAGCCGCGGAGATGCCGGTGGTGACGCCCTCGGCCGCCTCGATGGAAACGGTGAAGGCCGTGGAAAACGCCTCTTCGCCGCCGCGGACCATCAGGGGCAGGTTGAGGCGCTCGCAGCGCGCCTGGGTGAGCGTCAGGCAGATCAGCCCGCGCCCGTAGCGCGCCATGAAGTTGATGTCTTCGGCGCGCACCTTTTCGGCGAGCATGAGCAGATCGCCCTCATTTTCCCGGTCCTCGTCGTCGACGATGATGACCATGCGCCCGGCGCGCAGGTCGTCGAGAATCTCTTCAATGCCGTGAAAACTCATCGGGAAGCTCGGGGGCCTTCGGGTGTCGGAAATTTCGGGAGCGGAATGATACCACGCGCAGGCGGCGCAAGCGCGCTGCCACTCATCGCCCGGCGCGCACCAGCCCCCCGAGCCCGCGCTGCTCCAGCGCCTCGCTGAGCAGGGCACGCACCTCAGCCGGACCCTCGCAGCGCAGGCAGCGCTTGAGCATCTGCTGGGCCTCGTCGTAGGCAAAGCTGCGAATCACCCACTTGATACGCGGCAGGCTGCCGGCACTCATCGAGAGCGAATGAATCCCCATGCCAAGCAGCAGCAGCGCGCCCATGGGGTCGCCGGCCAGCTCTCCGCAGACACTGACCGGCTTGCCCTGGCGACGGGCCGCGGCCACGACCTCGCGGATCGCGGCAATGACGGAAGGGTGCAGGGCGTCGTAGAGACTGGCGACCCGCTCGTTGTTGCGGTCCACCGCCAGCAGGTACTGGGTCAGATCGTTGGTGCCGATGGATACAAAGTCCACCCGCCGGGCGATGGCATCCATCTGGAAAACCACCGAGGGCACCTCGACCATCACGCCGACAGCAGGCCAGGTGACCGGCAGCCCTTCCTCCGCCAGTTCCTCGAAGGCCTGTTCCAGGTAATAAAGCGCATCCTCCAGCTCGTGGACCGCGCTGATCATCGGCAGCAGGACGCTGAGATTGCCGTGCCCAAGATCCGCCCGCAGCATGGCGCGCAGCTGGGTGAGGAAGATTTCCGGGTGGTCCAGCACCAGCCGGATGCCGCGCCAGCCGAGGAAGGGGTTGTCCTCGTTGATCGGAAAATACGACAGCGGCTTGTCCCCGCCGACATCCAGAGTCCGAAGAACGACCGGATGCGGCGCAAAAGTTTCCAGCGCCTCGCGGTAGATCCGCATCTGCTCGTCCTCGCCCGGGAACTGCTTGCGGATCTGGAATGGCACCTCGGTGCGGTACAGGCCGATCCCCTCCGCCCCGACGTGCACCGACGGCGCCATGTCCGACAGCAGGCCGATATTGACCAGCATCGACACGCGCACGCCGTCCGGGGTCTGGGCCGGCTCGTCGCGCAGCGCATCAAGCTCGGCGGAAAGATCATCTTCTTCGCGCGCCAGCCGGGTCAGCTCGTCGCGCAGCGCACCGCCGGGCCGGATGATCGCCACCCCGCGATAACCGTCGACCACCACCTCCTGGCCGTCGACGCGGGTGATCGGCAGATCCCCCGCCCCCATCACTGCCGGTACACCCAGCGCCCGGGCGAGAATGGCCAGGTGGGAGGAACCCGAACCGCGGGTCGAGACAATGCCGACCAGGTTTTCAGTGGGCACTTCGGCCAGGTGCGAGGCCGAAAGATCCTGCCCAACCAGGATGATCCGCTCAGGGAAGGCCGGGCGCTCACTGGCGTCGAGGGTCAGCTTGGCGAGCACCCGGGCGCCCAGGTCTCGCACATCCTGTGCCCGTTCGCGCAGGTAGGCATCGTTCATCTGATCAAAGACCGAGGCATGCTCCCGCACGGTATCCCGCAGGGCCGCCGGAGCCCAGTTCCCCGCACGCACGCGCTCCTGAATGGCCTCCAGAAAGGAACCGCCGCCCAGCATCATGATGTAGGCATCGAAGAGCACGTCTTCGTCGCCGGCCTGGCTGGCCCGGGCGAAGTCCTCCTTGAGCTGGCGAAATTCCGCCTGCACCGCCGTCACGGCCGACTGCAGGCGCGCCAGCTCACCCTCGATATCATCAACCGGACGATCGGGCACCTCGTCGAGCGTTGCGCCCTTCATCATCACCACGGCGGTGCCAAAAGCGACCCCGGGCGAACCGGGCAGCCCCTGGGCCGTGTAGGCCGAATCGAGCTGTGCCCCCCTGCCCTGCTGACTCAGGCGACTGAGCTCGCCGCTGGCCTGGGCATGGCGAATCGCGGAGGCCAGCTGGGCGGCCAGCGTAACGAGGAACGATTCCTGGTCGTCCGAAAACCGGCGGGAGAGGCGGTCCTGAACGACCAGCACGCCAAGCATCTCGCCGCGCTGGATGATGGGCACGCCGAGAAACGCGTGGTATGGCTCTTCCCCGATATTCTCGATGAACTTGTAACGGGGATGCTGCTGGGCGTTTTCAAGGTTGATCGGCTCGGCGCGACGGGCCACCAGGCCCACCAGCCCCTCGTCCAGCCCGAGGCGCACCTTGCCAATGCTTTCCTTGTGGAGCCCTTCGGTCGCCTGCAGCAAAAGACGCGACTGTGCATCCGGTGCCGCTTCGGGGTCGGTGAGGTAGACGGAGCAGACGGCCACGTCCAACACATGACGAACACGTCGGGCGATGACCTCCAGCGCGGTGGCCAGATCCGGCGACTTGCCGACTTCGGTGACGATCTTGCGCAAATGCTCAAGCATTCTGGATGATCACTCCCTGTCCTGACGCCGGTGCCGGGGCTCGTAGCGTTCGGGCATCTGCGCCTGCGCGCCTTCAAAAATCAGCGGTGCCAGCTGGCTCAGCGCACTGCGATAAACCGCCCGCTTGAAATAGACCACATCGGAAAGCACCGACCAGTACTCACGCCAGCACCAGTCATCAAATTCAGGCTTGGGGCCGCAAGTCAGATCAACCGAATCATCGGGCGCGACCATGCGTAGCAGAAACCATTTCTGCTTCTGGCCAATGCAGACGGGGCGCACCTGACGGCGCACCATGCCGCGCGGCAGCCGGTAGCGCAGCCAGCCCCGGGTCCAGCCGATGATCTGCACATGGTCACGCTGCAGACCGACCTCCTCGTAGAGCTCGCGGTACATGGCCTCGCGGGGATGTTCGTTGCGGTGAATGCCGCCCTGCGGGAACTGCCAGGAATCGTGCCCCGCACGCCGGCCCCAGAAAACCCGGCCTTCCTCGTTGCACAAGATGATGCCCACATTGGGGCGGAATCCGTCACGATCAATCACGATTTCATACAAACTGGTCCGCCGGCAGCCGAGAAGCCACCGACGGGAATGAACAAGTCTGATGCAGGGCCTGACAGGTCCCGCACGGTCCGGCAAGGCAGCGTCAGCCACAACGCCAGGCGCGCAGGACGCCGCGTGACAGGCACTGATTCGTGCCATCGCTTGCGTCCGGCGCGGCCATCGCGCATGCTCCCCCGGAATTTTCTACATCATGACAGAAAAATGATGAAGCTGGCGATTTTTGATCTGGACAACACCCTGCTCGCGGGCGACAGCGACTATGCCTGGGGACAGTTCATGGCCGACGTGGGCGCCGTGGACCGCGAAGACTACGAAGCGCGCAACCGGGCTTTCTACGAGGATTACATGGCAGGCACGCTGGATATCGATGCCTTCCTGAAATTCTCGCTGGCGCCGCTTGCCCGGCACGAGCCCGAGCAACTGCGCGCCTGGCACGAGGCCTTTCTCACCCGGGTGATCGACCCGATGATCACCACGGCCGCACGGCGGCTGGTGACCCACCACCGCGACAAGGGGCACACGCTGATGATCATCACCGCGACCAATGCCTTCGTCACCCGGCCAATCGCCCGCCGCTTCGAGATCGAGCACCTGCTGGCCACGGAGCCGGAAATGATCGATGGCCGGTACACGGGAAACTATGTCGGCACCCCAACTTTCCAGGCGGGCAAGATTGACGCCCTGGAAGAATGGCTGGCGGCCCAGTCCGCGAAACCGGAGACGACCTGGTTCTATTCCGATTCGCGCAATGACATTCCGCTGCTTGAGCGGGTCGATCATCCGGTGGCGGTCGACCCCGACCAGCACCTGCGCGAGCATGCCGACGCGCGCAACTGGCCGGTGATGTCACTTCGAGGCGAGTAATTTGCGTGGGGTGGCTTCCCCGGTTGGCCGCCAAACAGCCAAGCGTGCAATCGAATGAGCCGGGTGCAGGCCCGAACAGCGCGCGACAGGGCCAGGCTTGCACCACCAGGAACCTCGAAAAACCACTTCCCTGTGGTTTTTCGAGGTCGTCCTTCGCGGGAG
>JBNGDJ010000116.1:0-6912 GCA_049974825.1 Halothiobacillaceae bacterium
CCTCCGCCACTTGCCCTCGCGAAAGCGTTCTCCCGATCCGGCTGCGGCCGGATTTTTCCGTTGTTTTCGAGGGTTATGCGGGAGGGGCTGAGCACTGGCCCCCGCGCCAGGAGGCCCGAAAGCGGTCTCTCAGGGCCGATATTCTCCGGACCTCATGACTGCGCGGATTTGGTGAATTTCTCGTAAGTTCTTGTAGAAGAATGGGAATTTCAAGCCACTAAAATTGCTTGGATTGGAGTCTCGTTTGCGTCTGCCGCGACCGGCTTCGGAAGTTCTCAGGCAATGACTTGGTGGTTGTAGAACGTAGAACAATGCATCCAGCGGGGGGGGGAGGCGATCTCACGGCAATCGGCGTCCGGCTTGGCCACGCCGCTTCTTCTGCTAGGATCGGCGCGCCGGGCAGCCCCGGGGTTCTGGCGTCCGGGTTTGGCCACGCCGCTTCTTCTGCTAGGATGACCTCGATCATCGCGTCGATCCGCTGCTTGTCCGGGTTTGGCCACGCCGCTTCTTCTGCTAGGATCACCGGGGTTGTGGCGATGCTGCAGGGCGTGTCCGGGTTTGGCCACGCCGCTTCTTCTGCTAGGATCCTCGGCGGCGTGGCCGTCTGGATGATCACGTCCGGGTTTGGCCACGCCGCTTCTTCTGCTAGGATTCGCCGAACCGGATGGTTGACTAGGCCCCCGTCCGGGTTTGGCCACGCCGCTTCTTCTGCTAGGATCTGGTCGCACAAGGCTACTGGAAAGCGGCGGTCCGGGTTTGGCCACGCCGCTTCTTCTGCTAGGATCTGGGCGCATTCGGTGCCAAAGGCCCATTCGTCCGGGTTTGGCCACGCCGCTTCTTCTGCTAGGATGCGGTCACGACGACCACGCGCGGCGCATCGGTCCGGGTTTGGCCACGCCGCTTCTTCTGCTAGGATTCACGGTCATGGCGGGATCCGGAGCCATCCGTCCGGGTTTGGCCACGCCGCTTCTTCTGCTAGGATCCTCATGAAGGCCGGCTATCTCCGGGTGGTGTCCGGGTTTGGCCACGCCGCTTCTTCTGCTAGGATGACAGCCCACGATGTGAACCGGCTAGTGGTGTCCGGGTTTGGCCACGCCGCTTCTTCTGCTAGGATGTTCCGCGACATCGGCTTTGTGGCCGCTTCGTCCGGGTTTGGCCACGCCGCTTCTTCTGCTAGGATCCGGCTGAAGGACACGGTGGACGCGGCTCTGTCCGGGTTTGGCCACGCCGCTTCTTCTGCTAGGATCGACCTCGTGGACGTGAACCTGTCGCTCTAGTCCGGGTTTGGCCACGCCGCTTCTTCTGCTAGGATTTTGGAGCGCAAGATCCATGACGGCCTGCCGGTCCGGGTTTGGCCACGCCGCTTCTTCTGCTAGGATCCGGTCGGCCTGCGCGCCCACCACAACCTGGTCCGGGTTTGGCCACGCCGCTTCTTCTGCTAGGATTTAGCGAGGTGTTGCTCGCCACTTGCCCGCGTCCGGGTTTGGCCACGCCGCTTCTTCTGCTAGGATGGGCCATCAGCGCACCCCCTTGATCATGTGGTCCGGGTTTGGCCACGCCGCTTCTTCTGCTAGGATGTACCCCGCGCAACCCCCCGTTGCGCGGGGCTTTTTTCTGGTGTCTGGCTGGAAAAAATGGTGCCAAGCACGTCACAAAAGCACCAGTTGGCGCGGTTTTTCCTCTGGTTTCGGCGCTCGTGCACGTCCACGGAAGACCTGACTCTGGGCGTATTGCTTGTCAGTGAAGAACAGAATCTGGACATGTCCGGCCTCGGGAATGCAATCACCCACTTGCCGCGCGTATGACTCGGCCTTCTCCCGGCTCCATGCGTGGCGAAGATAGACAGAAAATTGCACCATCTCGAAGCCCAGGTCCAGCAGGTCGTTACGAAAATGCGTTGCCCGTTTGCGTTCGGCTCTGGTGCCAACGGGAAGATCGAAAAGAACCCAGACCCACATGATTTGGTACCCCGACAGTTGCTGGTAGCGTTCAGGCATCCACCGGCTCCGATGTCTCATCGGGCAGCGGGCGGGAGGGGAAATCGAGCCGGAGCTTGCGGTCGAGGAAGGAGCGGGCCAGGCTTTGCGCGAGGCGCACCAAGACATGGGACAGTGGGGTCGCCCCGTTCTTGGTCGGGAAATCGGCGGAGAGGCAGGCCACGAGGTCTTCGCGCGCATCTGTCACCTCGTTGGTGCCCGAGCTGACAAGCCGGTGAACGACAAGGTCCACCGTCGGACGGAAGGGCTCCATCAGATCGTCCGCAAGTGCCAAAGCATCGCCGCCGGAGCAGTGGTGCAGCGATAGCGACGGATGCAGGCCGGACGCGACGATCGCCCGCGCGGTTGCCGCGCGCAGCACGGCATAGCCGTAGTTCAGAAGGGCATTGGCCCCCGCTGCATCGTGATCGCGCCGGAACGCCTTACCCATGAGCAGGGGCCAATAGGCCTGGGCCGCCTGGGCTTCGCGATTGTCGGGATCGCCAGAACGTACCGCAACCATCAGCCGGCGCAGGCGTTCGGAAGGGGCGCTGATGCGGTCAAGCGCTTCGGCCTGGGCGGCGATCTTGTGGCGGACGAGATTGGCCCAAGCCTGCTTGCGCAGGGGTTGCGTCGCATCCGCCTGCGCCCGGAACCGCTCGGCCTGGGCGTGGTGACCGGCGAGTGGCAGGACAACCGCGACAGGTGTGAAGGAGGGGCCGAGCATCATGACCGGCACCTGCCGGGTGGCCAGTTCGGCCAGCGCGGTGTTCGACCACATCAGGCCGGGGCTCGCGGCAAGCACCGCCTCGATATCCTCGAGCCCGATGCGGCCGGCCTCGGCACCTCCGTCGTCCACCGCAAGAAACCCGCGGCGCTTGTGCACGGCAAGTCCCGTGCGTGTCAGTTCCAGTATTTGTCCAACCATAGTGGCCTCCTTGAAATGCAAAGCCCGACAGGTTGGCCTGATGGTCAGATCACACCATGCGGCACGACCCTCACCCGCCCCAATTCGTCGATCCGCACCCGCCGGGCGCGGCGCTTTCGCAGCACGTCGTAGGCAACTGCCTCCCAACACTGGTCGCCGTCGCGTTCCTTGTCTCGTTCGCTAAATGGGATTGCGAGGTTGGCTCCGACCAGCCGCACGTTCTTGTTGGTCGGGCTGTCCGGGACAGAACGTACGACCTTGATCGTATTGGTTCCAGGAACGATGGCCTTTTCTTTAGTGTCCCACTGAAAGAGTTGGATCGTGTCGAACTTGTACAAGCGCATGATGAAACGCGCTTCCGGGTAACGGTCTGCCCAAGGAACTCCCTTGCCTGCTGCCGCCTCCCAGATCCTCGTTCCGTGGTGAAACCATTTGCCATCCGGCGATTCCAAGATATCCACGAATGCGTTCTCGCCGGGTATCATCCATTTGTAAGCCTCGCCCTCACGCGGGTGCCCTGGGCGCCCGAAGACTGGTTTCGCGGTATTGTCCATGACGAGAAGCCGCACACGTCTCGCGCGCTGTGGGTTGACGTTGAGACCCAGGGCATTGTTAGCCTTAGCCCTTATTCTTGCGCGGGATTTTTTCGAGCGGCCGCAGTAGTCGGGATAATTCTGTGCGATCCACTGGCGCTGTTTTTTCAAACGTTCTGGTGAATGCGGATCGACGCTTCCTTCGCCTGCTTTTTGCCATTCTTTCAGCGCGTCATCGCGTTCTTTCTTGCCCTTGCGCTTGCCGTCCGTGTGTTCAAGTAACTTGTCACGCAGCAGCTCGTCCCGCACTTGTCCGATTTCGTCCTTTGAGAGATCGCCGACAGGTTTCCGCTTTACGAGATTTCCGATCGTATGCGCCGCCTGATTTTCAGGAACATCCGCTACTCTTCCATAGGCGTTGGCTTCATGCAGAAGCCCGCTAACGGCGTGGTCTGGTCGGTGGCTTACATTGAGTTTCGCCACCCGTTCGCGGACCTGATCGCGGAAGCCCTCGAACGGCTCCGGCGGGTCCGGTAACACGCGATCCAGTTCCTCAGCGCCGATCTGGCGTGCATAGGTCTGCAACCGCTGGATCATCCGCCGGTCGATCATCCCGACCACGGCGGCGTCAAGCGCGTGGTGACGGTGGTCGTCGCGGGTCTTGGCGTTGTGATCGGGCAGGTAAAGCCCCCAGCGGCGGCGCATCATGGCCGTCATCCGGCCCGGCGGCATCCAGATGTTCGAGGTGCCGTCCTTTGGAAACAGCGCCTCGGCATAGGCGCGAACCACCCGCGCGAGGTAGCCAGTGGCGTGCAACTGGCGGTCCTCGAAGCCCTTGTCTTCTCGCCATTTCTCCAGCGCCCCAGGCAGGAACCGCCAGAGCTTGCGCTTCATCCCCGGCGCACCCTTCACCCGTGCGATGATGGCGTCGAGGTCATCCCCCGACCAGGTTTCGCCCGGTGCACGCTTGCCCTTGAATCGGTTGGCCTTGCGGAAGCAGACGGTCTTGTTGGCCGGACTGTCGTCGAAGGTATCTTCGAAGGGCAGGATGTGGTCGATCTCGACCGCGTCTGAGTGCAATTGGTGCAAGGAGATGGGGTCGCCCGAATAGGGGCAAATCCGGTCGGCATTCGATGTGCCAAGCTCCTCCCAGAGCCGCATGCGCAGGAAACGGTCACCAATGCGGGCTCCGGGTGCAACGATCCCCTCTTCCTCCAGTTCCGCACGCCACCCATCGTTGCGTTTGGTGTTCTTGCGAATATTGTTTTCGATCTCGTTCAGCTCGCTGGCCGATTTGGCCATGTCGCGGGTTGCCTCGATCACCACCTGGGCCGGTTTGCCGTAGCGGGTAATCAGCGCGTTCATAACCCGACGGAACTGGCCAAGCGCGATATGTACGGTCGGGTTGGAGATGCGGCCGAAGCGGATGTCGGGTGGATCGTCGGGGTCGCCTGTCCCCGTGCCGATCATGTGCCTGAGTGCCGGCAACTCGTTGTAGCGCGGCAGGTCGGGCAGCCCCGGATCGCCCTCCGGGCGCAAGTCGGAATGGTGAATCACCACGCCGTCGCCGAATAGCCCGCCTTCGCTGGCCAGCCTGACCGCGTCGGAATAGACCACGACCTCTTCGCGCAGAACCTTCAGGATCGCGCGAACGGCACGCTCGCCGAGCATAAGGTGGCCGTCGGGAAGGGTGATTTTCTCGGCCCGTTCCGCGGTTTCGCGCGACAATCCGATCCACTTTTCAAGCCGCTCGACGGTTCGATCCGGTGAGACAGTGACCGCAAGGATCTTCAGAAGCAGGAGTTGGCGACGCGAACCAAGTCCTTCCCAAGCATTGGCAAGGGGGCCGGGCTTCTTGTCCGTCCCGACCAGTCGGGCCGCTAGGGCGTTGTGGGCGAGTTCCTTCAGCCCGCCTTCTTCGAGATTGATCTTGACCTCGGAGGACAATCGCAAAACCCCCCGCAACCCTTTTTTTGAGGATGACCAAGTGAGTTTCTCGCCCGACATCAGGTGTCGTGCGATCAGGTTGCGTGCGGTCAGATCTAGCTCCCGTTCGCCACCATCGTCGATGATCCGCAGCATGTTGAGCTGTTGCAGGATCAGGAATTCCTGCGCCAGCGGATGCCATTTCGGCAGCCGGTAGTCGTCGGGGAAGAAGGTGCAGCGACCCGGCTTGACTGGTTTTAATGGCCGCTGGAAGAAGACACTGTCGCGGATGGCGTCGCGCGCCGCACCGGTGAGGCCGGGGTGATGCTTTGCCTGTACACGCCAGATATGGTCAAACTCATCCTCGAGCATGGCGCGGGTGGGATAGAAGTCATAGGCCGATTTGTCCCCCTCGCCATGCGGCCGCACCCGCACAGCTTCACCCCTGGCATGTCGATCCGCCAGCCATGCACCGTAGGTCGGGGCGCCCTGTTCTGCGAGCATTTCTCGCAGCGTGGCCGAGGCGGTGGCGATCTTTCCCTTGTCATCCTCGTTCGTTCGGTCTGCCTTTCGGTTGCTCTTGAAGCCCCGATGCTTGGAGATGTGCCAGATCGCGCGGCCGAGGTTCCGCAAATCGGCCTTGCCACGGGCGGCGCGACCGCGGGCTTCATAGGGATCGATCCCAAAGAATTCGCGTCTGTCGTCTAAATCAACTGCAGCAGGCATCAAGCCGGCCGCAACCAGTCGGTCTTCAAGTTCAACCCGGCGCTTTTTCCGTCGGTCGATCTGCCGTCGCTGTTGACGGGGCTGCCGCCTACCGAGCGCGTTCGATTCCTTGGATTGGGGATCCCTGCCGGTCGGGAAAACACGCACCCCCAAGTCGGTCAGCGCAACCGGCGTTGAATCCCCTTCGCCCAGTTCAAAAACCGCCCAACCGAGCGACCCGGACCCAAGATCAAATGCAAATCGGTACATTCTGTCTCCAAACATGCTTGCAAAACAACAATATGCCAGAGTAACCTGAAATTCCTAGCAGAAGAAGCGGCGTGGTCTTTCCCGCGATAAGGTTTCAGACCACACCATTGGGGCAGGCTGCGGCCTGCCCCTTACCATGCCACTGGTCGAAACCACCTGCCTCTTGCAGATCCCACTCCACCGGAAACGGCTCTAGCAGCCGTGCAAGCGTCAATTCCTGCGCCTGCTGCCCATCCAGGATCGCCTCCACGATGTCGGGCGCGAGCAGCGTGAGTCGCAGGACGCGGGTCATGTAGGACGGCGCAATCCCCTCGCGCTCGGCCAGTTCGGCGATGGTGGCGTATTCGCCGGATTCCAGCATCCGCTTCCATCGAAACGCGCGGGCCAGCGCCTTGACCAAGGTGCTGTCGGTCCTGCGCGGCTGCGCTGCGCCCTCGGGCAACCGCATCTCCTTCCGGCCGCCCCGCTTCACGACGCGGAACGGGACGTGAAGCGTCACGGTCTCGGGGACCGGCGTCCCGCGGGTCATGCGGCCGCTCCCATGTCTCCAGCCCACATCTCGCGGGCGAGGCTC
>JBNGDJ010000117.1:0-6746 GCA_049974825.1 Halothiobacillaceae bacterium
ACCCCAGACACTCAGCCAACCCGACCAAGCGAGGTGCGCATCTTACCGAATGTTTCTTCGGTGTCAACCTTTATTTTTGGTTGACCCGGCAGGACTGCTTGGCCTGCAAGCGCTTCGGCTCGAAGCGAGGGGCGCATTTTACGTCTCGAGGCCCCTTTGTCAACCCCGCCTGTGTTTGGTGGGTTTGACGTTTCGGGCAGCGCCCCGTCGAGAGGCTGCGCAGTCTACCGACTGTAACTTTTCTGTCAAGTACCGGAAACGAGAAATCTGGCAATTCGCCGCTTGCCTATCTGCACGACATGAGCTCCCGACGGCAGGACGGCATGACGATCGGTGACTTTCTCGCCATTGACGCGCAGGGCCTGGGCTTTCATGTGACGGAAGGCTTCCGAGGTAGACGCCACCATGCCGGCTTCCTTGAGCGCACGGGCCAGCGGAATCTCTTCACCTTCGAACCGGTGCTCGGGCAGGTCTTCGGGGATCTGGTTCTGGGCGAAACGCTGCATGAAGGCGTCGCGCGCCCGCGCGCCCGAGCCATGACCGTGGAAGCGATCAACCAACTCGATGGCGAGTTCGAACTTGATGTCCCGCGGGTTGCGCCCCTGCCCGGCTTCACTCTTGAGCTGCTCAACCTCGGTCATGGGCCGGAAGCTGAGCAGTTCAAAATAACGCCACATCAGGTCATCGGAGATCGACATGAGTTTTCCGAACTGTTCGTCGGGCAGCTCCTCGATGCCAATGTAGTTCCCAAGCGACTTCGACATCTTCTGCACCCCGTCGAGCCCCTCGAGAATGGGCATGGTCAGCACCACCTGGGGTCGCTGCCCGTACTGCTTTTGCAGTTCGCGCCCCATCAACAGGTTGAACTTCTGGTCCGTGCCACCGAGCTCCAGGTCAGCCCGCAGCTCTACCGAGTCGTAACCCTGGATCAGGGGGTACAGAAACTCGTGGATGGCGATGGGCTGACCATTGGCATAACGCTTGGAGAAATCGTCGCGCTCGAGCATGCGTGCAACCGTGTGCCGGGCGGCGAGAGAAATCATGTCCGCTGCACCGAACCGCCCCATCCAGTCGGAATTAAAGACGACCTCGGTGCGCTCGGGGTCCAGAATCCGGAAGATCTGCCGCTGGTAGGTCTCGGCGTTCTCGACCACCTGGGCCCGGGTCAGGGGTGGGCGCGTCTGACTCTTGCCCGTGGGGTCCCCGATCATCCCAGTGAAATCACCGATCAGGAACAACACCTTGTGCCCCATATCCTGAAGCGCGCGCAACTTGTTGATCAGCACCGTATGCCCAAGGTGCAGGTCAGGCGCGGTTGGGTCAAAGCCGGCCTTGATCCGCATCGGCTGCCCCGCCTTCAACCGTTCGATCAATTCCTCCTCTAGCAAGATTTCATCTGCACCCCGCCGGATCTCGGCCAGAGACGCCTCCCAGTCTGCTTTGCTCATGAGCTCCCCTAGTTCAATACCCTGTGGCAATTCATTGAATTATCTTGTTCGGCGCGCTATGTTAAACGTTTATTTGATGCTTCGGCAGACCGGGGACGGAATACATATGCGGCAGCGGCCACTTTTCAGGGAACGCAAACGGCAACACTGGGGGCTGAGGCTGGCCCTGCTGACGGCGGGTTTCGGCGCCCTGGGCGCAGTGGTCGGCAAGGTATCTTTGCCAACCGACCCCGTGACCGATTTAGCGGTTGAAGAACGCATCGCGCTGGAAGTGTTCGGTCGTGAGCAGGCTGCGACGGCACCCGCGCCGTCCAACACGGCACAGGAGACCGTCGAGCAAGCCACCTCAGTGAACGTCCAGCCGCTGCCGGCCATCGACGAACCGCTGCTCAGGGCCCTGGAAGACGATGCAGCCGGCGAAAAGCCGGAAGAGCCCTTGGCAGAAGCACAAGGTGACGGGCAGCAGATGCAGCCCGAGGCGGCGCTTGCAGCCGAGCCGGATCACGAGCTGCGGGAAGTCGAGGTCCGAAAGGGAGACAGCCTCTCCACCATTTTCTCGCGCGTGGGGCTGGGGTACGCGGAAGTTCACGCAGTGATGGCACTGGGCGAGCCGGTACGCCGCCTGGAGCGCATCCGCCCCGGCGAAAAAATGGTTTTCAGGCTTTCCCCTGAAAGCGAGTTTCTGGGGTTGAGTTTTGATATCGACCCGACAGTCACCCTGGACATTCGCCTCGACGGAGCCGACCTGGTGGCCGAAGAGGTTCGTCACGAAGTCCAGATCCGTCAGGCCTATCACGAGGGCACCATCGAGACCTCTCTGTACATGGCCGCCATGAAGGCTGGCATGTCGCCCGATCTGGTCATGGAGCTCGCCGAGATATTCGGCTGGAAAATCGACTTCCTGCGCGATGTCCGCGAGGGCGACCGCTTCCGCATCCTGTACGAAACACGCCACCGGGACGGCGAGCAGATTGGCGTTGGCAACATTCTGGCGGCAGAGTTTGTCAACGGGGACAAGACTCATCAGGCTGTGCGCTACACCTCCCCGGAGGGACGCACCGCCTATTACACACCGGACGGTGAAAGCCTGGAACGCGGCTTCCTTCGCTACCCGGTCGAGTTTTCCCGGATCAGCTCGCGGTTTTCTCCGAATCGCCTGCATCCGGTACACAAGACGCGGCGGCCCCACAACGGCGTTGACCTGGCCGCACCCACAGGCACGCCGATCCGCTCTGCCTCAGGCGGAAAGGTGGACTTTGTCGGCTGGCAGAATGGCTACGGCAAGGTCGTGTACATCAAGCACGACCAGCGCATCACCACGGTGTACGCCCACCTCTCGCGCTTCAACAATCGACTCAAGAAGGGCAGCACCGTCTCACAAGGCGACGTCATCGGCTATGTCGGCATGACGGGCACCGCGACCGGACCGCACTTGCACTACGAATTCCGAGTCAATGGCCAGCATAAGGACCCGCTCAAGGTTGAACTGCCCGAATCGGAGCCCATCCCTTCCGAACATCGCCGGGACTTCCTCGCCCAAACTCAGGGCGTTCTCAATCAGATGGCCAGCCTGGCGCGGGCGCATCGTCTGGCCCAGGCTGACGGTCCGATTCTGGCCGAGGCAGACACTGGCACCGCGGCCGAGTAACCGCCCGTGACGATTCTGGCCGGGCTGATGTCCGGCACCAGCATGGACGCGGTGGATGGCTGTCTTGCGGATTTTTCATCCAACCCACCTCGAATTCTGGCCACGGCCTGCCTGCCACTTGATGACCTCGCCCCGGCGCTGCGGCAACTGGCTACCGGCAACCTGACACCGCACACCGACCCGATTGACCTGCTCGGCGCCATGGACCATTCGCTCGGGGAGCGGTTTGCGGACTGTGCGATCCAGCTGCTTGAGGAATCAGGCCTCAAGAAAGAGCAGATCACCGCTGTCGGCCTCCATGGCCAGACAATTCGTCACCGGCCTGAAGCCCCGAAGCCGTTTACCCTGCAAATCGGAGACCCCAACCGGGTCGCCGAGCGGACGGGCATTCCGACCGTTGCGGACTTTCGGCGTCGGGACATGGCTGCCAGGGGCCAGGGAGCGCCCCTTGCGCCCATCGCACACCGTCAGGTTCTCGGTACCGCGCAGGGCGCGAAGGATCTTGTCGTGGTCAACCTTGGCGGTATCGCAAACGCAAGTTTCCTGAGCGCAGAAGGGCGGGTCCAGGGGTTTGATACCGGCCCGGCCAATACGCTGTTGGACGCCTGGGTCCGAGAGAAACTCGGCCAGCCCTTTGACCGGGACGGGCTCTGGGCCCTTTCCGGCACGGTCGACAGACCACTGCTGGATTCCCTTGTGGCGGACCCGTGGTTTCAGCGCCCCCCGCCGAAAAGCACCGGACCGGAGTACTTCAATCTTGACTGGGTGTCTGCCCGGGCACAGGCCATCGGCGTGGACATTCTCGCCATGGCGCCTGAGGATGTTCAGGCCACCCTGCTTCAGCTCACCGCCACCACGGTGGCCGATGCGCTGGCCAGCAACCATGCTGCGATGAACCTTGAGGTCATTCTGGTCGGAGGCGGTGCCTTGAACCCTGCGCTGGTCCAGGCCATTGGACGGGCCGTGAAAACACGGGCACCCGGAACACCTGTCGAGAGCAGCGCGGAAAGGGGCATTGATCCGCAGTGGGTCGAATGCCTTGTATTTGCCTGGCTGGCGGGGGAACGAGTGGCTGGGCGCAAATTGCAGACCATGTCGGTGACGGGGGCTCGTCACCCGGTACAGCTGGGCGGGCTTTACCTTCCATGAGGGCATTCGGCACGGAAGCGACGTGGGGCTTTACTGCCTCACCCTGGACTAAGCTGGTCATTCAAGCGCTTGCACCGCTGCGCACGCAGGTCTTTGATGCAGGAGCCGAGAGCCCTGGGCCCTTATCCGTATACTCGCGGGCGGACTTGCCCCCTCGTTCAGTCCGGCTGCCCCGAGCGCATTGGCCCGCCACGAAGCAGGGGATTGAGCGTTTCCCACAAGGCCCGTTTTTTCATCGGATCCTGCCTGAGTTCGTTCAGATGGAACGTTTGAGAATCCGGGTGACAGACCAGCGTGCCGGGGGTACCGGCATCCAGCCGCGACCAGTGACCAGGACCGAGGCCAAGCCGGCGGGCAATGGCTACCCACAGCGCCTGGTCGGCTGCGGTCACCGGTTCGGCAAGCGAGAGCAGCTCTTCCCTTTCATCCTGGGCTTCGCCCCTGCCGGCATTCCCAGCGGGCCGACGAAGCTGCCAGCGATCAATCCCGATCAGCGCAAGGGCATCTGAACCAGGCTCAGACATCGCCCATCTGCGGATGCTGGCGGTCAGACGGCCGTGCGAGACGGTTCAGGGCATTGAGATAGGCCTTGGCGGAAGCGATCACGATATCGGTATCCGCCCCCTGACCCGTCACAATCCGCCCGCCCCGCTCAAGTCGCACGTTGACCTCACCCTGCGCATCCGTCCCGCTGGTGATGTTGTTTACCGAGTACAGTTGCAGGTCGGCGCCACTTTCCACGATCTGTTCAATACCGCGAAAAGCGGCGTCGACCGGCCCGGCCCCGGCACAGCTGGCGACTCGCTCGGCCCCGTCGATTGAGAGGACAATCTTGGCCTCGGGCGTCTCGCCGGTCTCGGAGCAGACATGCAGGGACACCAGGCGGATGCTTTCCTCCGCTTCCTCCGTCACGTCGGAGACCAGGGCCTGCAGATCTTCGTCGAAGATCTCGCGTTTCTTGTCGGCCAGCTCCTTGAAGCGGGCAAAGGCTGTGTTGATCGCTTCTTCGCTGTCGAGCTCCACACCCAACTCACGCAACCGGGTCTTGAAGGCGTTGCGTCCCGACAGCTTGCCCAGGCTCAAGCGGTTGGTGCTCCAGCCCACGTCCTCGGCCCGCATAATCTCGTAGGTTTCCCGGTGCTTGAGCACACCATCCTGGTGAATGCCCGACTCATGCGCAAAGGCGTTCGCGCCCACGATGGCCTTGTTCGGCTGAACCGGGTAGCCGGTGATCGTCGAAACCAGGCGGGAGGTCGGCACGATCTGGGTGGCGTCGATATGAGAATCCACGCCGAAGACATCCCGGCGGGTGCGCACCGCCATCACCACTTCTTCGAGCGAGGCATTGCCGGCCCGCTCACCCAGTCCATTGATCGTGCATTCCACCTGACGGGCGCCGGCCGAGACCGCGGCCAGAGAGTTGGCAACCGCCATCCCCAGATCATTGTGACAATGCGTTGACCAGGTCACCCGGTCGGCACCGCGCACCCGCTCGATCAAGGTGCCCATGCGCTGGCCCCATTCGGTCGGGACTGCATACCCCACCGTGTCGGGGACATTCAGTGTCGTGGCGCCCGCCTCGATAGCCGCCTCGAAAACCCGGACGAGAAAATCAATGTCCGACCGGACCGCATCCTCGGCGGAAAACTCGACATCGTCGCTGTACTCGCGCGCGATGGAAATCGCCTTGATGGCGTGCTCCACCACCTGGTCGGGCGTCATCCGGAGTTTTTTCTCCATGTGGATGGGGCTGGTCGCGATAAAGGTGTGGATGCGTCGCTTGGGGGCGGGCGCAATGGCCTCGCCCGCCCGGCGCACGTCACGCTCGTTCGCCCGGGCCAGCGAGCAGACGGTCGATTGGGTGACGGTGTCTGCAATGCCGCGAATGGCCTCGAAGTCCCCCTCGCTGGCCGCCGCGAAGCCCGCCTCGATGACATCGACCCCCAGCCGCTCAAGCTGACGGGCAATCCGGAGCTTTTCCTCGCGGGTCATGGCAGCGCCGGGGCTCTGCTCACCATCCCGGAGGGTCGTGTCGAAAATGATCAATCGGTTACTGTCGGTCATGAGTCGTTTCTCCCGCGCCCCGGGCCGTCGGGCCGGCACGCGCAGCATGAATCATTCGCAAGGGAATGCAGGATCTGGGAAATTCGGGTCGCGTTTGGCCTCGCCAGGCAGAAGATCAATTGCCGCCGGGCGGCAGCAGTCGAAGCAGATCCGGGAGGGACAGGCAGGAGAAAGCGGCCGAACCCGGGGACCGGGCGGCCTGCGCCGTTGCGTGCGTGTAGAAATCCTGCCTCATGAGCTGCAAGATACTTTTTTGCCATCGCTGTTGTCAAATATCAAATCCGCCCATGGCTCAAGCCCCACAAGGGAAACTCTGCACAAATCCATCCATGGATTTATGGGCTGGCGCCAGCTCAACGCGTCAGCTGGCGAAGCCCGCGTTCAGACACGCCCGGGCCGATACACGCTCGGCCCGGGCTCCGCAATTCAATGGCTTG
>JBNGDJ010000118.1:0-6429 GCA_049974825.1 Halothiobacillaceae bacterium
TTCCCGATTGGGGCATGGATGCCCTGCCGCACAATGGCGTAAGCCATTGAATTGCGGAGCCCGGGCCGAGCATGTATCGGCCCGGGCGTGTCTGAACGCGCAGCTGGCGTCAGCCCACGAAGCCATGGATGGCTTCGTGCAGAGTTTCCTTAGGGCAATCGGCGCCGCAAGGGCTCAATGGCGGCGGCCTGCAGCTGGCGCTCGGCCGACGTCACCGCCTCGCCATCGAGCGGGCCGATAACCACCCGATAGATCATGCGCTCCTCCACCCGGGCTTCCTGAACCTGCGAGGAAAAGCCGAGCAGGGCGACCTCGGCCTTGCGCCGCTCCGCATCCGAACGACTGCGGAAGGCGCCGACCTGGAGCAGGAACCGCCCTGCGTCGGCCGCAGGCGCTTCCGGCACGGCAGTTGACTCATCCGGTTCGGCTGCCGGGGGGGCTTCTGCCGGCGGACGCGGCGCCGACTCCTCCGGCAGCAGGTGATAGAACTCATAGCGCGGCGCCGTCACGGGTTTCTCCGGGGCGTCCTTGCGCACGTCCCGGGTATCCTCAACCCGCGAATCCCCGGCCCCCTGCGACGCGCCACCGCCCTGAGGCGGGGTTTTCAGAAGCAGAACGATCAGGACCGCCACCAGCAGGGCAACCATCAGCCCCAGCAGGACCCAGATCCCGATGGGCACTCCGGGCTCGCGCCGCTTGGCGGCCGGCTTTTTTCCGGCGGCCATGTCCTACATTTCCTCCGGCGCGCCAACGCCCAGTAGCCGCAGCCCGTTCGCCAGTACCTGCCGAGTCGCAGCCACCAGCGAAAGCCGGGCATTGCGCAACCCGGCATCATCAACCAGAAACGCATGGGCGTTGTAGTAGGTGTGAAAATCATTGGCCAGATCACGCAGGTAGTGAATCAGCTGATGCGGCTCGTGGGCGAGGGCCGCCCGCGCCACAAGATCGGGGTACTGGCTCAGGCGCTTGAGCAGATCCTGCTCATGCGTCTCGTCAAGCCGCCCGAAATGCGCGGTGGCCTCGGCGCGATCATGCTGCCAGCCACGCTGGCCGAGCTGCCGGAACACGCTGCACACCCGGGCGTGGGCATACTGGATGTAGTACAGCGGATTCTCATTGGACTGGCTGCGCGCCAGGTCCAGGTCAAAGTCCAGGTGCTGCTCGGAGCGGCGCATCACGTAGAAGAACCGGGCCGCGTCGTTGCCCACTTCCTCGCGCAGCTCGCGCAGGGTCACGAAGCTGCCGGAACGAGTCGACATCTGGACCCGCTCACCCCCACGGTAAAGGATGGCGAACTGGACCAGAAGAACGTCCAGCCGGTCCGGGTCATGCCCCAGCGCGGTCAATGCCGCCTTGACCCGCGGCACATAGCCATGGTGGTCCGCACCCCATACATCAATGACTCGCTCGAAGCCCCGATCGAACTTCTCCATGTGGTAGGCGATGTCGGAAGCGAAGTAGGTGGTCTGGCCGTTGTCCCGCTGAACCACCCGGTCCTTGTCGTCGCCAAATTCGGTGGCGCGGAACCAGAGCGCCCCCTCCTTCTCGTACACGTGTCCAAGCGCTCGCAGCCGTTCGATAGCCAGGTTGACGAGGCCGCGGTCGGCCAGTGACTGCTCCGAATACCATTCCTGGTACTCGACACCGAACCCAGCCAGGTCATCCCGGATATCATCGAGAATGGCGTTCAAGGCCAGCTCGAAGACATAGCGATACCGGTTGTCGCCCAGAAGTGCCCGGGCCCTCTCGATCAGCCCGTCAATATGGGCCTCTTTGTCGCCCCCGGCCGGCTCGTCGGCCGGCACGCCATCGAACACTTCCGCGGCCGGCGCAACGTAATCGCTGCCGTGTTCCGCCTGCAGGGTGCGCGCGATATCGACGATGTATCCGTCCGAGCGGTAACCGTTGGTCGGAAAGGTAAACTGCTCGCCACAAAGCGCCAAGTAGCGCAGCCAGACACTGGTGGCCAGAATGTGCATCTGGCGACCGGCATCATTGACGTAATACTCG
The DNA here is from genome assembly GCA_049974825.1 of Halothiobacillaceae bacterium. Classification (GTDB taxonomy): domain Bacteria; phylum Pseudomonadota; class Gammaproteobacteria; order Halothiobacillales; family Halothiobacillaceae; genus JBKHDT01. The sequence goes on from JBNGDJ010000118.1 coordinate 2,011, forward strand.
CGGTGCACGTCGAAGCCCACGGCCTCCAGCAGGTCGGCAACCACCGCGCCGTAGGCCGCGCCGCGCCCATGTCCCACGTGCAGCGGCCCGGTGGGATTGGCCGACACAAACTCGACCTGCACCCGCCGCCCCGCGCCCAGGTCGCTGCGCCCCCAGGCGTCACCGGCGGCCAGAATCTGGTCGATCAGCGCGAAGCCGGCTGCCGGATCAATAAAGAAATTCACAAACCCGGGGCCAGCAATCTCCACGCGGGCAACCGCAGGATCTTCGGGCAGGGCGGCCACCAGGCGTGCAGCCGCCTCGCGCGGAGGCAGCCCCATGGGCTTGGCCAGCTGAAGCGCCAGGTTCGTGGCCAGATCGCCATGCGCCCGATCCTTGGTCGGGGTCACGACGATCTGCACGGATGAAGAATCGGGCACCTGGCCGGAGGACTGAAGCGCGGCCAGGGCCGATGCCAGCAGGGATTCGACGGTTTCTTTCACGGGGTTTCCCGGGCTGTGGTGTATGAGGGCCGAAGAAGGTCTGCCTTCACGCAGAGATGACTTCCCGGCAGACTGCCAGGGCGGGATTCTACCCCCGAGACAACCGGTGCGACAAAGCAGACTCTGCACCAAGGCTTTCCTGGCCTTGTGCGTTGTTTTTTTTCAGGGCGCCCGGCGTGACCATTTGCATCCTGCCGCGGCAACCCGGCATGCCTCAAGGGTTTTATTTATACAAACCCTATACGTTTCCTGCTACTCTCTGCCGGACATTCAACGATTAATGGAATCAGGCCATGCACAGAACCCCGCACGAGGACGATTTTCCCGAACCGACCGCCGAGGACCGGGACCGACTGGCGCGCCTGGAGGCCGCCTATCGAACCATCCTCGATGCACTGGGCGATGACATTCAGCGCGAGGGGCTGCTGGACACCCCCAAGCGCGCCGCCAAGGCCATGCTGTACCTGACCCATGGCCTGCACAAGCCCACCGAGGAGGCCGTGGGCAACGCCCTGTTCGCCTCGGACAACGACGAGATGGTGGTGGTGCGCAACATCGAATTCTACAGCCTTTGCGAGCACCACCTGCTGCCGATCATCGGCCATGCCGATATCGGCTACATCCCGGACGGCAAGGTCATCGGCCTGTCCAAGCTCGCCCGGATCGTGGACCTTTATGCCCGACGACTGCAGATCCAGGAAAACATGACCCGGCAGATCGCGGACACTATCGCCGAGGCGACGGGTGCGCGCGGCGTGGCAGTCCAGGTGCGTGCGGCACACATGTGCATGAGCATGCGCGGCGTGGAAAAGCATGAGGCCGAGACCATTACCTCCATGATGCTCGGCGCCTTCCGGGAGTGCCCGGCAACCCGCAACGAGTTTCTCCAGCTGATCAACCGGCCATGAGCGCGCACACGCCAAGAATCCTGATCACCGGCGTCGGTCGCCGGATCGGCGCCCACCTGGCCGGCCACTGTCTCGACCGCGGCTGGCATGTCCTGGGCACCTGTCGCAACCGAGACACGGCCACGATCCGGGCGCTGGAGTCCCGCGGCATGCAGGCGATCGAGTGCGAGCTGACCGACAGGGCGTCCGTGCAATCGATGATTGACCAGGTCCGTTCGGGCGGGCGCCTGAACGCGCTGGTCCACAATGCATCGGTCTGGCATCGGGATGACCAGGTCGCCGAATCCCCGGAACAGGCTGACGAGCTGTTCGCGGTGCACGTACGCAGCCCCTGGGAGATTACCGAAGCGCTGGCCGAATCGCTGCATGACCCTCAGCAACCGGGCAATGTGGTGTTCATTACCGATGCGAACATCGCGCACGGCAAACCGGAGCACATGATTTACCTGGCAACCAAGGCAGGAACCGAGTCACTGGTCCGCTCCATGGCGCGGAAACACGCGCCCGGCATACGGGTCAATGGCATTGCCCCCGGCCTGATCCTGTTTCACCCCGAGGACGACGAGGACTACCGCCAGCGGCGCCTGGCCAAGCGCCTGCTGCCCTTCGAACCGGGCCCTGAGGTGATTGCCCAGTCACTGGATTATCTCATCGACTGCCCCTATCTGACCGGCACGGTGCTGCGCGTCGAGGGCGGCAAGATCTGACGATCCCGAAAGCCTTCCTGAAAGGGACTCGGCAGGGCTTGCACAAAGGGTTTCAAGTTGCTTTGGCCTCCTTGCAGCGGCCGTTATCATGCCCGATCGTTCACCCTCGGAAACGGGCATGATCCAAGTCGTCACCGCAATTCGCTCCCTTTTGCTGGGCATGGGCATCCTGCTGGCCGGCTCCGGTCTGCTCGGGACGCTGCTTGGTCTGCGCGCCGGCGAGGAAGGCTTTCCCCAGTGGGTCACCGGCATCGTGATGTCGGCCTTTTTCGTCGGGTATATCATCGGGTCCTGGCTCTGCCCCCGGATCATCCACCGGGTCGGCCACATCCGCACCTTCGCGGCCATGGCGACGGTTTCCAGCGTGGTGGCCCTGCTGCACGGACTGGTGGTGGACCCCTATGCCTGGTGGTGGCTGCGTGTACTCAACGGCATCAGCCTGCTTGGCCTGTACATGGTTATCGAGAGTTGGCTGAACGAGACCGTCACGGACCACCGCGGCCAGATATTCGGGATCTACATGACCATCAGCCTGCTCGCGCTTGGCGCCAGCCAGTTCCTGATCCTGCTGTACGGGCCAATGGACCTGGCTTCGTTTGCACTGGTCGCGATACTGTTTTCTCTGGGCTTGCTGCCGGTAGCCCTGACCCGCACGCCCCAGCCCCAGCCAATTGCCACCGGCGCGCTCTCGCTCGTCACGCTTTATCGCAAGGCACCCACCGGGGTTGCCGGCGCCCTGCTCTCGGGCGTCATTACCGGCGCATTCTGGGGCATGGCGGCAGTCTACGCGCATGACCTGGCGCTCAGTGCCCAGATGGTGGCGACCTTCATCGCGGTGACCATTCTCGGGGGCGCCCTGCTGCAATGGCCCCTCGGAAAACTTTCCGACAACCGCGACCGGCGGATCGTGATGTCCGGCATCTCGCTCGCGGGCGCTCTCTGCGCCATGGCGCTGTTTGCCCTGGATGCCTCGTCAGGCATTCTGCTTATGGTTGTAGCGCTGCTTTACGGCGGCTTTTCCTTCTCGCTCTACGCCATCAGCGTGGCCCAGACCCACGACCGACTCAACCAGGGCCAGGTACTGGAAGGCACCCGCGCCCTGCTGTTGCTCAATGGCATTGGGGCCGCAATCGGGCCTCTGCTGGCCGGGGGGCTGATGCAACTGCTGGGCAGTGCCCGCGGATTCCCGCTGGCGCTGATCCTGACCCTGATGGCCCTGGCAACCTTCGTGCACTGGCGCATGCAGGTCGACCGACCCGTACCCGAGGCCGACCGCGGCGAGTTCATGCCCGTCACACGCACCTCGGCGGTTGCCGCCGAGCTGGACCCGCGCACGCCGGACCATGACTAAGGAAACTCTGCACGAATCCACCCATGGATTCGTGGGCTAACGCCAGCTAAACGCGTCAGCTGGTGGAGCCCGCGTTCACGCCCGGGCCATGCTCCGCAATTCAATGGCTTACGCCATTGAGCGTTGGGGCATGGCTGCTCCACGCTCAGTAGTACAAACCCTTGAACTGCGGTACATGAACCTGACGTGGGCCAATGCCTGCGGCAAGGCGCTCCTTGTTCAGTCTGCCGACAGCCGACGACGCAACCAGCGCATCAGGCTGCCGAGCACCGGCACACGCTCGTAAATCTGGGCGGCGGGGTCCCAGTCATCAATATGCTCGATCACCCGACCGCCATCATCGAAAACGAGGGTGGAACAGCCTTCGATGGCCAGCCCATCCGCCGCATCCGCATCGCAGTGCATGCGCCAGCGGATCATCGCAACCGGTTTGCCGCGGCGCTCACCCGGCAGGGCCATCAGGATTTCGAAACGCATCCCGGGGCACTGCTTCAAGCCATGCGCAAAGACATGACGGATCGACGCCAACCCCCGCACGTCGTTGAAAGGGTCCTTGAAGCGGGCGTCATCAGCGTAGACCTCGTCAAAACGCGCCAGCGACTCCGGCCCAAACTGCTCAAAGAATGCGCAGTAGCGTTCCAGGACGTTCATTGGCGCAGCATCCGCCGAACCAAGGGAAACCAGAGCGCATAGGGCAGGCGGGTCACCCGGCGCATGAACCAGGTAAACAGGCGCGGCGTGCGAATCTCGAAGCCTCGGCCGTCAAGCGCCCGCACGATGGCTGCCGCAGCCTCGGCCGGCTCGATCAGGCCGGGCATGTCAAAGTCGTTCTGGTCTGTCAGGGGCGTGCGCACGAAGCCTGGGTTGATCAGCCGCAGCCGCACACCACCACAGGCAAAGGCCGGCTGAAGAGACTCGGTCATGTTGATCAGCGCCGCCTTGGTGGCCCCGTAGGCCGCAGCGTGGGGCAG
>JBNGDJ010000119.1:0-6420 GCA_049974825.1 Halothiobacillaceae bacterium
TGGGGCATCCATGCCCCAATCGGGAATCTCTGCATTCGTGCAGAGATTCCCTTGATGTCTTGCCGCCCGGTCCGACGCCTGTCTGGCCGTGCGCGCGGGTCCGCCATGCTTCAGGCCTTGGTATTGCTGCTTATCCTGCTGGCGCTGCCCGGGCCGCAGGCCAGCGCGACCGGCGCGGATGCAGGCTTTACCCTGGCCATGACGCTCGGGCGCTGGGCCGGTCCCGGCATCCTGCTCGAAGATCTCTCCATCCACCTGCGTGACCGACCCGGTCAGGGGCATTGGAAATTGACGGCATCGCGGGCCGATCTACCGACGCCGGTCGGATCGGTCCGCGATCTGGTGCTTGAATGCCGGGACGGGCAGTTGACGGGCAGCGTCATTGAATGTCGGGACGGGCGACTTTCAGCCAGCCACCCGTTTCTGACGCTTGTCGATGTGCCGGTTTCGTTCCGTCACGAGGTGGACGGGGCAAGCGAGGTGGCTCTGGGTGCGATCCCCCTGGCCGGTGGAAACATGGAACTGCGCGGGCGCTGGGCGGATGGGCAGTGGTCCGGCGCGGGGGAGTTTTCAGACGTTCGCCTGGACGATCCGCTCTGGTCGCGCTGGCTGGATGCCTGGAAGCCGGCGGGTACGCTGACCGGGGAATGGCAGCTTGCCGGCAGGGGCACACGGCCCGAGACGGGGCAGCTGCGCGTGGACCTGTCCGAAGGCGGCTTTGCCGCGGCTTCCGGTTTGCAGGCGGCCGAGGCGCTGCGGGTCTCGGCCACGCTGCAACTGGCTTCGGATGCCGCTTCCGGGCGGTCACTCAGCGGGTCGATTGCCTGGCCGGCCGGTGGGCTATATGTCGATCCGGTGTTTGTCGAACCCGGTAAGGCACCGATAACGCTGGCATTCTCGGGAGAGCTCGACGACGACCTGGCGCTAAAGGGTGTCCAGCTTCGGGCCCGGGACCCGGGCAGGCTGTCCCTGGTCGCAGAAATGGATCGCTGGGCTGCCGGCATGGCGCTTGTCGAGCAGCCGATCCGCGTCGAATCCTTCGAGGCGGATCTCGCCGCGGCCTGGCCGCATTACCTGCGCCCCTTCCTGCTCGGCAGCAGCTGGGAGGAGATCTCACTGGCCGGCACGGTCGCCGGTACGGCGCGCCTTGACGATGCCGGTCTTGCCTCGGTTTCCGCCACATTGACCGGCATGGCGTTGACTGATCCGCTGGAACGCGTCGCTTTCCGGGAGGGGGCGGGGCGACTGGACTGGTCGCGGGATGCGCCGCGGCAAAGTCACTTTCAAATCGGCCCGGGGCAGCTGTTCGGCCTGCCGACCGGCCCGGTGATCGTTCCCTTCGAAACCGAGGGCATGCGCCTGGCATTGGCGCAAAGGGTCCGGTTGCCGCTGCTGGATGGTGCCCTGCGGTTCGACCGCTTGGGCCTGGACCTGACGGATCCGGCCGCCCCGCGGGCCGACCTGTCCCTGACCGTCGAGCCGCTGTCGATGCGGCGATTCTCCGAGGCGGTGGGTTTGCCGCCCTTCGAGGGGTTGCTCGCCGGCAATATCCCGCGCCTGTCCCTGGCCGACGGACATCTGGTTCTGGATGGACAGCTGGTGGCGCAGTTGTTCGACGGGGTGCTGTTGATTGAAAACTTCGCCTTGAGCGATCCGTTCGGGCGTCAGCCGGTCCTGCAGGCCGACGTTCGCCTGCGCGGACTGGATCTTGAGCCCCTGACCGAAGCCTTTTCCTTCGGCCGGATCGAGGGGCGGCTGGATGGCCGGGTGGCGGATCTGTGGATGCAGAACTGGCAGCCTGTCGCTTTTGACGCCCGTTTCGAGACGCCTGCCGATGAGCCCGGGCGCCGGCGAATCAGCCAGCGTGCGGTGGACAACCTGACCGAGCTGGGCGGCGGAGTCGGCGGTGCGCTGGGTGCCGGATTTCTGGGGTTTTTCGAGGACTTCCGTTACCGGCGCCTCGGACTTGGCTGCCGACTGGCGGATGGGGTCTGCTACATGGAGGGCGTGTCGCCGGCCGACGGGGGCGGCTATTACATCGTCGAGGGTGCGGGTCTGCCGCGGATCGACGTGATCGGCTTTACCCGGGAAGTGGGTTGGGCCGATCTGGTCAGTCGACTCGCCGCGGTCAGCCGAAGCGGCGCGCCCAGCATCGAAATGCCCTGAGGCGCGGGTTGGAGTCTAAGGAAGGTCTGCACGAATGCAGACCTTCCCGTGCAGGGCACGGATGCCCTGCCGCACAATGGCGTAAGCCATTGAATCGCGGAGCCCGGGCCGAGCATGTATCGGCCCGGGCGTGTCTGAACGCGTAGCTGGCGTTAGCCCACAAAGCCAAGGATGGCTTAGTGCAGAGTTTCCCTAAGGGGCGCGGGCCACTTGCCCGCGCCGTCGGTCACTGCCCGATGCGACGGATGCCGTCGGCCGTGCCGACAATCAGCACGTCTGCCGGGCGCAGGGCAAACAGACCCACCGTGACGATGCCCGGCAGATTGTTCAGCTCGTCCTCGAGCTTGCCCGGCTGCATGATTTCAAGATTGTGCACGTCGAGGATCTGGTTGCCGTTGTCGGTGACGAACCCCTCGCGATACACGGGCTGGCCGCCGATCTTGACCAGCTCACGGGCCACCATGCTGCGCGCCATCGGGATCACCTCGATCGGCAGCGGGAATTGGCCAAGCACCTCGACCATCTTGCTCTGGTCGACGACACAAACGAACTTGCCCGCGGCCTGCGCGATGATCTTCTCGCGCGTCAGTGCGCCCCCGCCGCCCTTGATCAGTTGCAGGTGCTGGTTCGACTCGTCCGCCCCGTCGACGTAAACCGGAATTTCGTCTACCTCGTTGAGATCGAATACTTCGATGCCGTGATCCTTCAGCCGCCTGGTGCTGGCCTCGGAGCTTGATACCGCGCCCTTGATCTGGCCTTTTTTGCGCGCCAGGGCGTCGATAAAGAAATTGACGGTCGAACCGGTTCCCACGCCCACGATGGTATCGGGCTGGACGTATTCCATCGCGGCCTCGGCCGCCTGCTGTTTAAGCTGGTCCTGACTCATGCTGGTCTCCTGCGCCTGTGGCCGGCCGTGATGGCCGACGCTGAATTCCTGATCGCAGCGCATCATAGCGAATGCCCCCAACCGGTACCAGTATCCGAGCCTGCCCGCCGGTCCGGTCGCACGGGGCGGCAGGCGCGAATAACCGGCCTGGCCGGTTATGATGGAAAAAACGCGAGCGCGCCATGGTCCAGGCCATCGGGTCGCGTAGCAGGGGAGATGTCCCCTACTTCCCGCTGTTCTACCGAACCTGGGCTCGACAAATCAAATGCTTGTGCATGTGATTCGCGCTCGAGGCATCCATGTCTCGCAGTGGCAGGGTGTTTTTCCAAAACCCCAGCCAGAACAGCTTGCTGCCGCGTCTGCCCCATTTACACGGAGTCTTGAAACCGAATGGATCCCCGTCTGAGCGATTACCTCGAACGCATCCTGACCGCCCGCGTCTACGACGTGGCCATTGAATCGGCGCTGGACCCGGCGCCCCTGCTGTCCGAGCGGCTGGACAACCGCGTGCTGCTCAAGCGCGAGGACACCCAGCCGGTGTTTTCGTTCAAGTTGCGGGGGGCTTACAACAAGATCCACCGGCTCTGGCGCGAGGGCCAGCTGCCGGCAGGGGTGATTGCCGCCTCAGCGGGAAACCATGCCCAGGGCGTGGCGCTGGCCGCCCAGCGGCTGGGCCTGCGAGCCGTGATCGTGATGCCGGTGACCACACCGAACATCAAGGTGGACGCGGTCCGTCGCCGGGGCGCTGAAGCGGTGCTTCATGGCGACACCTTTGACGATGCCTATGGCCGTGCCCGCGAGCTGGCCGAGGCCGAGGGCCTGGTGTACATCCCGCCCTATGACGACCCGGATGTGATCGCGGGGCAGGGCACTGTGGGCGCGGAGATCCTGCGCCGCCACCCGGACCCGATCCACGCGATATTCGTGCCGGTGGGCGGCGGCGGACTGGTTGCCGGGATTGCCGCCTACGTCAAGGCCCTGCGGCCGGAAATCCGGGTCATCGGCGTGGAGCCGGCCGATGCAGGCTCCTTGCATGCGGCACTGGCCGCCGACGAGCGGGTCACCCTGGGGCAGGTGGGATTGTTTGCCGACGGTGTCGCCGTCAAGCAGGTCGGCGCGCATCCCTTCGAGGTCGCCCGGATTGCCGTGGACGAGGTAGTGCTGGCCAGCACGGACGAAATGGCCGCCGCCATCAAGGATATCTTCGACGACACCCGCAGCATCAACGAGGCGGCCGGAGCACTGGCACTGGCGGGGCTCAAGAAATACGTCGCTCGCGAAGGCATTCGTGACCAGACGCTCATAGCCATTGCCAGTGGCGCCAACATGAACTTTGACCGACTGCGCTTCGTCGCCGAGCGGGCCGAGATCGGGGAAGAGCGCGAGGCACTGTTTGCCGTCACCATTCCCGAGCGCCCGGGCAGTTTCCGCGAATTCTGCGAGTTGCTTGGTCGCCGGCCGATTACCGAGTTCAACTACCGTTATGCCGATCCTCAGGCCGCCCAGATCTTCGTGGGCATCAAGCTTGATGGCCAGGCAGAGCGCGAGTCCCTGCGCCGGACACTTTCCGAGCGGGGTTACCCGGTGGTGGACCTGACGGACAACGAGATGGCCAAGCTTCATGTGCGGCACATGGTGGGCGGACACGGCCCCGGAGTCAGCGATGAGGTGGTCTATCGCTTCGAGTTCCCCGAGCGTCCCGGCGCCTTGCTGCGCTTTTTGACGCACCTCGGTGCCAACTGGAACATCAGCCTGTTCCACTACCGCAATCACGGCGCCGATTACGGGCGCGTCCTCGCCGGCGTTCAGGTCCCCGCGGCCGAGCGGCTGCAGTTGAAATCCTACCTTGAGAAACTTGGTTACCCTCACTGGGAGGAAACCGACAACCCTGTTTTCCGGCTGTTCCTGTCTTGAGGCAGGGCGCGTCCGGGGCATGGGTACCGCCGCCCCGGCCGCCTCCCTTGCCGTATCCTCGTCACGACGCTCAGTTGACCATGCCCTGATCCGATGCCTCAGCCTGCTTTTGGGTAGGCTGTTTTTCGACAGCCGGTTAAGGGGTTTCCACAAAAACTGTGGATAACCCTGTGTGGTATTCGTATCGAGCCGTTACAAAAACGCCGCGGACAAGGACTTGGGCGGGTTGGTTAAAAATTAATCACCCGTCGGCAGTGGGGGGGGTGGTTTTGTTCAAGTGACTGACTTAAAAAGCATTTCTCGAGATGGTCTCGCTTGGTATTGACAGGTAGTCTGCGTGCTGCATGTCTCCTGTTGAATCACCCGGGTGACAGCTCGAAGACCCCTGCGCTTGTGGACAAGAACTGAGATCTTTTTGTCAAGGGAAATTCTGCACGAATGCAGAGTTTCCCTTGGGAACGCTTGCCGGGCCTGCTCCGCAGGCCCAGCCACCGCAGCTCGGCCGAACCACCACGCCCCGGCCCAAATCCACTCCCACCCCCTCGTTCCCAAGCTCCGCTTGGGAACGCCTACCGGGCCTGCTCCGCAGGCCCTGCAACCGCGGCCCGCAGGCCGGTTGAGCGTGGCGCATCTGGAGTTCTGACTGTCAGCATCGAATGAACCGGTCGTTATCCACTGCACGATTGGCTGTTGGCCAAGCGTTGAAAGCTTGCTGTCAAGTCAAATATCGCCGGGTTCTAAGGATTGATGTGGCACAAGGGCTTGAGCCGGGGGTTTTCCCCAGAAGCTGTGGAAAACCCTGTGCGTTCCATGCGTGGAACAGGCTCATCAGACCGTCCGACAGGCACTTGGCGATTGCGGGGAGATTTTGACCAGCTTTGGGGGCAGCCTGGGTGTTTCGGTCGCAAGTTGTTGAAAAATCTTTGGATGATGGGCGGATTGCCTCCCAGTGGTTGACAGGCGGGCAGCGATTTGATCCGGTGCTCGCTCTTTGTTTCGAATGACATTCCTTCTCTGATTCGTTGTGGACAAGGCTGGACGTCGATGTCAACCCGGCTTTGATGACGGATCCACGCTGTGCCCTGGGCATGGAGCGCATGAACAGTAGTTCAAACGCCGGGTTGTCACGGGCGTGTCACTTTTCCACAAAACCTGTGGACAACCTTGTGAGAAAACCGGTTGCAAACCCGTCTTTCCAAGCCCTGACGAGCTTGCCGTATCATGATCAATCCTTGACCATTCAACGGGTTTTGAACTGTGTGTGTTTTTTTAAATACCTGATTTGAAAGCCTTTTCCTGAATGAGCGCGTGTGGCCTGCCCGAGGCCAGCCCGCCGCCCGCCGCCCGGTGCAAGTCCCGTCAAGTAGCAGTGGGTTCTTGTGGACAAGCATGAGGAGATCGCGCCAAGTGCTTGCTGCGTGGAGGGGTTGCGGTGATGTATCCCGACCCAACGC
>JBNGDJ010000120.1:0-6353 GCA_049974825.1 Halothiobacillaceae bacterium
ACCTTCCCGTGCAGGGCATGGATGCCCTGCCGCACAATGGCGCAAGCCATTGAATCGCGGAGCCCGGGCCGAGCATGTATCGGTCCGGGCGCGCCTTCACATTCTACACGCCGCGAAAAAGTCACTCCACGGGGCGGGCCAGGTCCAGCTCCACGCCGAGCAGTCGAGTGCCCAGCAACCGGACCGAACCGGACCAGCGGTCAGCACCGCTGCGCGAAAACTCAAAGGAAAACTCCCGTTCGAGGACCCAGCGTCCGTCCATCCCGCGACGCGGCCTGAGCCGGCGCAGGCCCACCGAGTCATCCAGCAGCTGGACTCCGGCAGACACGCAAGCCTCGCGGGCGATGCGCAAGGCGCGCGCGCGGGCACGGTCGTGCCGCCACCAGCTCCACAAGGCGAGCACGATCAACAAGAGCGTCAGCAGGCTGCCGAAAGAAATCATCTGATGCGAGGCGCCAGGTCATTGGGGCGGGAGCTTTCCGGCGGGAATGGCCTGGCAGAAACGCCTGCCAAGGGAGACTGTCAGCCCCAAGTCAGGTCAGACGCCGCACAGCCCTTGCCCCGGAGCTTGCCGGGCGACCGGCTTCAAACCGGCTGGGCCACTCTGCACATGACCCCAGATGGCATGCGCGCAGCCGATGCCGAAAAATCTGATGTGGTGCCGAGGGCGAGACTCGAACTCGCACGGTATCGCTACCGGTGGATTTTGAGTCCACTGCGTCTACCAATTCCGCCACCCCGGCAGGCACGCCGACCCTGCTTTCAGCGCGGGACAGAACGCGGCTGCCCCAAGGTCGGGAACGCGAAAGTTTAACCGAGCCCGGCCAAAACGCAAGCAGGCACGGGCTTGGGCCACCAGGCGGGTTTTGTTCTATGATCGGCTGATGCATCTTTCGATTCGACAACCGGCCGTCAAGTGGGTTGCGGGCATCCTCGCCCTGCTTCTCGGATTGTCATTCTGGCTGGCCAGACCACAACCCCCCGAGCCAATCCGCCTCGGCGCCATCCACTCGCTCAGCGGCGTCATGGCCCAGAGCGAGCGGGGGCTGGTGGACGGGCTGTCACTGGCAGTCGACCAGATCAATGCGGCCGGCGGCGTGCTTGGGCGCCCGCTTGAACTGATTATCGCCGACACCCGGTCCGACGATAACCGGGCTGCGACCGAAGCGGCGCGGCTGATCCAGCAGGAAAAGGTGCGTGCCCTGTTTGGCTGCTGGACTTCGTCCTGTCGCAAGGCAGTGCGCCCGGTGGTCGAAGCCGCCGGGCACCTGCTGTTCTACCCTGTCCAGTACGAGGGGCTGGAGCAGTCACCGAACATCATCTACGGGGGTTCGGCGCCCAATCAGCAGATCCTGCCGGGTACCGACTGGGCCATCCGCAACTTCGGCCCCCGGCTGTTTCTGGTCGGCTCCGACTATGTTTTCCCCCGCACCGCGAACCGTCTGATCCGTGACCTTGCCGGCGCCAATGCCGCTACGGTCGTCGGCGAAGCGTATATGCCCCTGACCGCCGACGACTTCGGGACCGTGGCCAGTCAGATCCGCCGGCGATCACCGGACGTCATCCTCAACACCGTCAACGGGGACAGCAACCTGGCCCTGTTCCGCGCCCTGCGTGAGCAGGGTCTCGACTCGGTGCCGGTCATCTCCTTCAGCGTGGCAGAGCCCATGGCGCGCGCGCTGGCCCGCAGCGCCTATCACCCCAACCACTATGCGGTCTGGGGGTATTTCGAGGACCTGGATATCCCCGGAAACTCCGCCTTCGTGGAAACCTTCCGAGCCTATGCCGGAGCGGACAGGCCGGTCAGCGACCCGGTGCTGACCAGTCACCTGGCCGTGCATCTCTGGGCGGCGGCGGCCACGCGCGCCGGCGCCACGGACCCGGAGCGCGTGCGCCGCAACATCGGCCGGACGAGCATCCGCGGGCCGCACGGGCCCGTGGCCGTCGACGCCACCACCGGCCATCTCTGGCGACAGGTCTACGTCGGCAAGGCCGACGAGCACGGCGGCTTCACCGTAGTACACCGCTCGGAGCGTCCGCTGCGCCCGGCCCCCTTCCCCGTCCATCGCAGTCAGGCCCACTGGATGCAGGTCGCAGACTCGCTTGACGCCCGGGAAAACAACCGCCCGCATGACGCGCCCGCTGAGGGATCGCCATGAACCTCGCCGCCCTCAGCCTGCGCAGCCGCCTGGCGATCGGCTTTGTACTGGTCGGTGTGCTGCCCCTGGTCATCCTGGCCCTGTTCTATCTGCACAGTTACGAGCGAGCACTGACCGAAACCGTGCTGCAGAACCTGGCCAACGTCGCCGACCGCAAAGCGGACCAGATCGACCGGCATGTTCAGGAACGCCTGGCCGACGCGGTCACCCTGGCCAGCCTGCCCTCCGTGCAGGACGCGCTGCTCGGCGCACCCCCCGATCAGCTGCCGGAGACGGCCAGCCGCCTGCTTGAGCGGGGTGACTACCGTGACCTGAAGCTGATCGACCCGACCGGAACCATCCGGCTGTCGACCCGATTTCCGGAACGCGCAGGTCAAGAGGTCGGCCAAATCGCCGGCGAGCCGGATACCCTGCCCGAAGCCTTCGATCAGGCAACCTCTTTTCTGCACACAGACCTGAGCCCGTTTCGGCCCGCGGGTGACGGCTCGCTCGTCGCCCATCTGGTAGTACCCGTCATCCGGAACGAGCAACTCATCGGCGCCGTGGCACTGAGCCTAACCCGGGACAGCCTGGATCCGGTGCTGTTCGACGAGACCGGACTCGGCCACAGTGGCCGGACATCCATCGTGGTCGCTGAGGACGGAGCGGTCACCCATTTCACGCCGTTCAAACAGAACACCACCGGTTCGGCCGCGTCCACCGACGTGCCGCCTTCAGCCATCGCGGCCGTGCTTTCCGGGGCGGAGGGACGGGCCATTCTGGCAACCGAAGGCGGCCGGGAAAAAGCCGCCTCCTGGCGCTACCTGCCGGCCCTGCAGGCCGGGATGATCGTGCAGATGGATGCCGCCGAGGCTCTCGCGCCCTGGCAAAAAATGCAGCAAACCAGCAGCTGGGCCCTCGTCGCCATCCTGCTGGCATCCCTGCTCGCCGCACGACTGATCGGGGACCGGCTGCTTCGCAACGAGGCCCAAACCGAACGCCAGCGCGCTCTGTACCGGGCCATCTTCGAAACCATGAACGAAGGCGCCGTCCTGTACCGCCGCGACCCGGACTCCGGCCAGTTCGAAGTGCTCGATCTCAACCCGGCCGGAGAGAAAATCTCCGGCGTGCCCAGAACCGAAGTCCTGGGCCGCGACCTGACCGAGGCCTTCCCGGGCGTACGCCAGATCGGCCTGCCCGAACAGCTGGAACACGCCTGGCAGACCCGGGAGAGCCAGACCATCGGCGAGCGGCTGTATCGCTCCGGGACCCTGCAGCGCTGGGTCGAGAACAGCATCGTAGCCCTGCCGGGCCGGGAAATACTGGTCATTTTCCGTGACATCACCGAACGACGCCGCACGCAGGATGCGCTGCAGGACTCTTTGCACCGCCTGCGCGAGGCGCAGCGGATCGCACGGATGGCGGCCTGGACACTTCCCCATGACAGCGACCAACTGCTCTGGTCTGACGAGAGTGGCGCGGTTTTCGGTGGACGACCGGAATCGGTCGCGCCCACCCTGCCCCGCCTGCTCGACCACGTGTTGCCCGCCGACCGCGACCGGGTCGAGCGCCTGTTCGATCCGGCCGGAGCGGATGACCGGCGCGAAGCCATTTTCCGGATCCGCCGGGAAGACGGCCGCATACGCTGGCTGCGGGCGCAGAGCGAAAATCGCCACGATGCGCAGGATCGGCCACTCTCCTGTGTTGGCACGCTGCAAGACATCACCGAGCAGCAGGAATCCGCCGAAGCCCTGCAGTTGTACGCCAACGTGTTCGAGAACAGCGGCGAGGCCATTCTCATCACGGACGCCGACAACCGGGTCATCACCTGCAATCCAGCTTTCGTGCGGCTGACCGGCTATGCACTGGCGGACATTCTCGGCAAGGACCCGAAATTCCTGCACAGCGACCGAACCCCGCCGGAGACCTATCGGCGCATGTGGGAGGCGCTCAAGGCCAAGGACTTCTGGCAGGGCGAACTGTGGGACCGACACCGAAACGGTCACGTCTATCCCAAGTGGGCAGCGATTTCCTGCATCCGGGACCAGCAGGGGCAGGTCAGCAACTACATGGCCAGCTTCACCGACATATCCGAGCGCAAGGCCGCCGCGGCAAGAATCGAGCACCTGGCGCACCATGACAGCCTGACCGGCCTTTACAACCGGTCCAACCTGGAGATCCGCCTGTCGCAGGAACTGGTCAACGCCCGGCGCGCCAGCCGGATTCTGGCCTTGCTGTTCATCGACCTGGACCGGTTCAAGATCATCAACGACACCCTCGGCCACCATGTGGGCGACCAGGTGCTGATCAACGCGGCCCGTCGGCTGGAAAACTGCGTCACAGAAAGCGACATCCTCGCCCGCCCGGGTGGCGACGAGTTTCTTGTCGTGCTCACCGGGCTGACCCAGATCGAACAGGCCACCGATGTCGGCAACCGCATACTCGAACACCTGGCCAAGCCCTACCGGCTTGATGGCGAGACCCTGCACAGCACGCCAAGCATCGGCATCGCCCTCTACCCGGACGATGGCGAGGATGTCGCCACCCTGCTCAAGAATGCCGATGCCGCTCTCTACCACGCCAAGGCCCAGGGGCGGAACCATCTGGCCTACTTCACGCCGGAGCTCAACGTCGCCGCCCAGGAACGGCTCGAACTCGAACGCAGCCTGCGCGAGGCGGTGCAGCGACGCGAGTTCGTACTGCACTACCAGCCCCAGGTGCTGGCCAGCTGCCCCGAACAGACGCGGCCCCATGCGCTGGAGGCCCTGATTCGCTGGCATCACCCCAAAAAGGGACTAGTCTCGCCCGCGCGTTTCATCCCCGTGGCCGAGGAAACCGGCTTTATCCGGGAAATCGGCCGCTGGGTCATCCATGAAGCCTGCCGCCAGTTCGGCGCCTGGAAAAACCGCGGCATCGCCCCCGAGCGCGTGGCGGTCAACCTCTCCATGCAGCAACTGAATGACCCGGCCCTGCTGCGTACGGTCACCGAGTCGCTGCGCACCCACGGGCTGGAGGACGGGGAGCTGGAACTGGAAATCACCGAATCGGCCACCACCCACAACCCCGAGCAGGCCATCAGCGTGCTTTGGCAGCTTCGGGATGCCGGTGTCCGGCTTGCCGTCGACGACTTCGGCACGGGCTACTCCTCGCTCGCCTACCTCAAGCGCCTGCCGCTGCACACGCTCAAGCTCGACCGCACCTTCGTCCGCGACCTGGAAACCGACAGCAACGACGCGGCCATTGCCGCCGCGACCATTGCCATGGCACACCAGCTCGGTCTGGAAGTCACCGCCGAGGGCATCGAGACCCCCGGACAGCGCGACTTCCTCATTCAACAGGGTTGCGACCAGCTGCAGGGCTTCCTGTTCGGCCATCCGGTGACACCCCGGGAACTTGAAAGCCGCTGGTCAGAGTGAACACCCTCGTTCCCCGGCTCTGCCTGCCAACGGAGCACCGGAGGCCTGATAAGGCGAAGCCGCATCAGGCATAGATTTGCGGCAAAGCATGCCGGCCCGGCAGGCGTTCCTCCGCCGTCCTCGTTCCCAGGCTCTGCCTGGGAACGGCGTATGCCGCAAGCTCTGCTTGCGGGGCTTCCGGATCTGATGTGGTCGGGTTTTGTGGCGTCGGCTGGGTGCGGCGCGGATTTGAGGCGCCGGGTGCCGGATGCGCGCCGGGGGCGCTTATCCAGCCTACGGGTCGGGGGTGGTGCCGTGCTCGGGCTGCGATGATCCTGCCGGGCCTCGGTGGCAGGGCCTGCAGAGCAGGCTCGGGCAGGCGTTCCCAAGCGGAGCTTGGGAACGAGGGCGTGGGAGTTCGGTTTGGGCCGCGGTGATTGGGTCACGCCAGCGTCCCCCTGCCTCCCCGTCCTCGTTCCCAGGCTCTGCCTGGGAACGGCGTATGCCGCAAGCTCTGCTTGCGGGGCTTCCGGATCTGATGTGGTCGGGTTTTGTGGCGTCGGCTGGGTGCGGCGCGGATTTGAGGCGCCGGGTGCCGGATGCGCGCCGGGGGCGCTTATCCAGCCTACGGGTCGGGGGTGGTGCCGTGCTCGGGCTGCGATGATCCTGCCGGGCCTCGGTGGCAGGGCCTGCAGAGCAGGCTCGGGCAGGCGTTCCCAAGCGGAGCTTGGGAACGAGGGCGTGGGAGTTCGGTTTGGGCCGCGGTGATTGGGTCACGCCAGCGTCCCCCTGCCTCCCCGTCCTCGTTCCCAGGCTCTGC
>JBNGDJ010000121.1:0-6342 GCA_049974825.1 Halothiobacillaceae bacterium
TCCACCTCGGCCTCCTTCTGGTGTGCGTACTGCTTCCAGGCGTTCAAGTTGTCCTCAAGGGTATCCATGTCATCGGCCCGCGCACCGGCGAGACCTGCATAGAACCATCCGTCTGCATCCATCACTCGTTCCTCCGCATGTTCTGCCTGCCCTGATTATGGCAGGGTAGACCGATTTCGTCGCGCGGGGTGCTCTGATCCACCGGGCGACTTTGCAAAAATGGTGTACCTTTATTTATAGCCGACCGGGGCGCGGTGTCAAATAGATTGCAGGCCGCAGAGGAAAGGTCTTATCCCCTGCCCGGTCAGGCAATCCCTGCTGGCACTTCGGCGTTCGCGGATCGGGTCAAAAGAAAAGCACCAGCACCCAGACCATGGCCGCCACGATCAGCGAGAGCAGCACCGCGGCGGAACCCATGTCCTTGGCGCGACCGGAGAGCTTGTGGGGTTCGGTGCCCACGCGGTCGACCGCGTTTTCGATGCCGGTGTTGAGCAGTTCGACGATCAGGACCATCAGGATCGACCCGGCCAGAAGGGCCTTCTCAATCCCGGTGTCACCAAGCCAGAGCCCCAGCGGCAGGGCCACAACGGCCAGCCAGGTTTCCTGGCGAAAGGCCTCCTCCTTGCGATAGGCGGCGCGAAATCCCTGAATGGAGTATCGCGTCGCATTCACGATGCGCCGCCAGCCACGGTGTTCGGAAGCCATGATCCTGTCTTTGTCCTCTGAAAATGGCGAATGCGCAAAGCCGGAGCCTGCGCCGGTGAATGTCGTGCCGGGTGTTCCGGGCGATGCAGCCCGAAATGGCAGCCGTGCATGTGCAGCGAGCCCCAAGCTGGCCCGCCTGGATGCGACAACTGCCGAACCAATCGGAGCGGTTGGTGGTGCCAGACAGATGGCGTGCGCTTACTCGTCGATATGTGTCTCGTACTCTGCCGCGCTCATCCAGTTGTCGGGCTCACCTTCGGGACGGATCCGCAACAGCCAGCCGGCACCAAAGGCATCGTCATTGACCAGGGCCGGTTCGTCGGCAAGGTTCTCGTTGACGGCGACCACCTCGCCGTCAACCGGGCACTGGACATCCGAGGCGGCCTTCACTGATTCGAGCACCCCGCAGCTTTCACCCCGTCGCACGCGGGATCCTGGCTCGGGCAGGTCGACGTAGACCAGATCACCCAGCAGCTCCTGCCCGTGTTCTGTCACGCCGACCAGCACTTCGCCGGTGGGCTCGATCCGATACCACTCGTGGGTGCGTCCGTAGCTGAGGTCTTGCGGAATCATCGATTACTCTCCAGTGAAAGGGGCGATTGGCCAAAGCCTGCGGCACGGCCGGGCCTGGTTGTGAACGGCTTGGGGTCGAAATGATGACACAGCGCCGCAGACTGCCAAACCTTGAGCATGCCGTCGAACCGGGAACGGGTACCGAAATTGAGGCATTTGCCCCATGCACTGGCTGGCCTGGGTCATTTGACGCAGGCGAATGATGAGGCAGTTAAACGCAAAACCATGAAATAACGGTGACAGCAGGCCTGGCACGACTCCTGCTGTTCATCGGCCACCCGAATTTTTCTCCCGGCCTGTCGCGTCGGGTCGGCAAGCAAAAGCTCATTCAGGAGTCCAGATGAACCGTCGAAAGTCTCTTCCCACCCTTTGCGCACTCACCGCGGCAATCCTGGCCACCACCGCCCAGGCAGAAACTCTCGCCCCGATTACCGTGACCGGCAGCTTTGAGGAGACCGTGCCGGAAACCGAACGGGTCACGGCCTTCAGCCCCGTGCAGGGCCCCCAGGCCGACTCCGGCGAGGCGCTGCGCCTGGTTCCCGGGGTTTCCGGCTCCCGCATGGGACGGCATGGCGTCGACCCGATTATTCGGGGACAGACGGCGGATCAGGTCAACGTGCTGATCGACGGCGGCATGGTCAATGGCGCTTGCCCGAACCGGATGGATCCCCCGACGAGTTTTGCTTCGCTGCTTCTTTTTGACCGGGTGGTTGTCGAAAAGGGCGTGCACAGCCTGGTCGGTGCTTCCGGCGGCAGTGGCGGCACGATTCGCTTCGAGCGCGACACCGCGGCCCGCGCGGCGGCAGAGCCCGGAATCAGCGGGGAAGCCTCGATCGGCGCGAACACCAACGGGCTGAATCACGAGGCCTCGGCAGATTTGCTGATGGCCGGTGATCATGCCTATCTGCGGATTCAGGGCGAGTCCGTCGACGCGGACAATTACGAAGATGGCAATGGCGAAGAAGTGCCCTCTTCGCTGACCAAGCGCACCGGGACCCTCGTCGGCGGCTACCAGTGGGATGCCGACAACGGCATTGAGGCGACCGTGACCCGGTCCAGGGCGACCGATGCCCGCTACGCGGGGGCCGGCATGGACGCGCCCAAGGACGAGCTGACCGACTGGCGCATCAAGGGCCGCGCCGCTCCCGGGCTGGCATTTGCCGAGCGGGTGCGCGCCGAGGTCTGGCACGCGGATGTGGACCACGTCATGGACAACTATTCCCTGCGCACGCCGCCTGCCAATCCCATGATGTACAGTCGCTCGCCAACCAGTGCAAAAACCCAGGGTGGGCGCCTTGTTGCCAGTGCCAGCCTGGCGCGCTTTCAGGTTGATTACGGGGTGGAGTTCAACCGCGTGGAGCGCAACGCGCTGGTTGAGCACCCCTTCAGCGGCAATCTCAAGTTCCGAACCTGGCCGGGTGTGCGCCAGCAACGTTTCGGCCTGTTTGCCCAGGCTGACACCAGCGTCGGTGAAAACGGGCTGCTGCGCGCCGGGGTTCGGGCTGACCGGCACGAGAGCCGGATGAACGCGGACCTTCCGGGGCCTTCCATTGCCAACAACCAGGCACCCTGGGTGCCCGACAGCACTCGGTCAGCTGCCCGGAAGACCCAGGATGACTGGGGCATCGAGGCCCTGCTGCGTTACGAACACATGCTTGAAGACGGCTGGACGGCCTTTGCCGGGGCAAGTCGTACCGTGCGGGTGGCCGATGCCACCGAGCGTTATTTCTTTCACCCGATGATGAAGCGGCTGGGCAACCCGGCTCTGGACCCCGAGGTTCACTACCAGCTCGATGCCGGTGTGATGGGCCGCCTGGAACGGGCCACAGTGGAATTTTCCGCCTTCGTCGACCGGGTGGATGACTACATCCTGCGCGACCGTGTGGGCGAAGTTCAGACCTACCGGAACGTGGATGCCCTGCTCTATGGCGCGGAGTTTTCCGGTGTGCAGGAACTTGGGGAAGACTGGCAACTGACCGGTACGCTGGCCTGGGTGCGCGGGCGCGTACCTTCGGAACACCGCAACCTGCCGCAGATGCCGCCGATCAACGGCCTGCTGGGCGTGGAATATTCTCCCGGGGACTGGTTGACCGGGGCACGGCTGCGCTTTGCAAGTCGCCAGTCCCACATCGATACTCAGAGCGGGCTGGACACCACGAAGACCCCGGCCTGGGGTGTGCTGGACCTGTACGCAAGCTATCGGTTTACCGAACATTTCAGCCTGCGCGCCGGCGTGGACAATGTTTTCGACCGCAATTACGCAGAACACGTGAACCGGGCTTACAGCAGCATGTTTGGTGATCCGACTGACCGGGTGAACGAGCCGGGACGCACGGTCTGGGCACGTATCGACGCCCGCTTCTAATGCGCTGTGGCGTTTCCGGCCGGGCCTGCCATGGTGCAGCCCCGGCACGGCGACGACCGCCCATCGGCACCAATTTCAGGCTGAAGCAACAAAAAATCGCCCGGACGGGGATAACCCGTCTGGGCGATTGGTTTCACGCTGCAGAAAACATGGCCTGCTCCCGGTGCATGCCAACCGGTGTTGTCCGGTTCAGGCCGGGCTGCGGCTCAGGCGATAGCAAACTTGCGCAGACGATACAAAAAGGTATCCCGTGTCAGGCCAAGCAGCCGCGCCGCCCGCGACTTGTTGCCGTCCGTGCGCTCCAGTGCCTGGCGCAGCAGTTCGGACTCCAGAGACTCGAAGTCAATGCCTTCTGCCGGCAGGACGAACGCGCCGGTCAGCCCGCCACCGCGCGGGGTCGGTGCCCGCTCGCGAATATCGGGGGGCAGCTGCAGCACGTCAACTTCACAACCGCCATGAAACACGGTCAGCCGCTCGGCCAGGTTGCGCAGCTCCCGCACGTTGCCGGGCCAGTCATGACGCTGGACCACCTCCAGCGCCTCGGGGGAAAGTCTCGGTGCCTGCAGCCCCTGCGCCTGCGCAAAAGTCTTTGCAAAATGCTCGAACAGCAGGCTGATATCGGGACGCCGGGCCCTGAGTGGCGGGATTTGCACCGGAACAACCTGAAGACGGTAGAACAGATCCTGACGGAATCGCCCTTCGCGCACCAGCTCTGCCAGATCCCGGTGCGTCGCGGCCACCACGCGGACATTGACCCGGACGGGGCGTGCGCTGCCGACCGGCTGGATCTCGCCGGATTCAAGAAAACGCAGCAGCTTGGCCTGAACCGCCATCGGCAGCTCGCCGACCTCGTCGAGAAACAGCGTCCCTCCCTCTGCGGCACGGATCTGCCCACCGCGTGCTTCGACTGCCCCGGTGAACGCGCCCCGCCCGTGGCCGAACAGCTCTGATTCGGCCAGAGCCTCGGGGATGGCAGAACAGTTGATCGCCACGAACGGCTTGTTCGCGCGGGCGCTGCCCTCGTGCAAAGCACGGGCCATCAACTCCTTGCCGGTCCCGGTTTCACCGACCAGCAGGGCCGTTGCCTCGGTGGCGGCAACGATCTGGGCACTGCGCAACACCGTCTCGAAAACGGGTGTGCGTGTAAGCAGGCGGTCGAAGGCAGACATGGCTTGGCGGACACTCCCTCTGTTTGGTTGGCCCTTCAATCGGCCAGGATGGGTGGCAGTCGAAGGGTTCTTGGCGCTGGTACACTGTGAAAATGCCATGACCGGTGGGATCTCGGTGGGCCGACTCCT
Organism: Halothiobacillaceae bacterium; assembly: GCA_049974825.1. GTDB lineage: Bacteria > Pseudomonadota > Gammaproteobacteria > Halothiobacillales > Halothiobacillaceae > JBKHDT01. The sequence continues at coordinate 4,942 of JBNGDJ010000121.1, forward strand.
TGCCGAGCCGCTGAACACCGTGTCGGACACCTTCACAAAAAGTGACATTCCCATGAACAATTTACCGCAAAACGGGGTGGTTGAACATCACGACCCCGCTCAGGGGCTGACTCGCTACCTGGTCGGCGGGGCGGTTCGTGACCAACTGCTGGGCAAGCCGGTTGCGGACCGGGACTGGGTGATCGTGGGTGCCACGGCCGAGCAGATGCAGGCGCGCGGCTTTCGCCCGGTCGGCCGGGACTTTCCGGTTTTCCTGCACCCGATCACCGGCGAAGAACATGCCCTCGCGCGCAGAGAGCGCAAAAGCGGCCCGGGGCATCGCGGTTTTCAGGTCCAGGCCGACCCGAGCGTTCGGTTGGAAGACGATCTCTCCCGCCGGGACCTGACCATCAATGCCATGGCCATGAGTCCCGATGATCGCCTGGTCGACCCCTGGGGCGGTGCGGAGGATCTGAAGCGCCGGCAACTGCGGCATGTCTCGGATGCCTTCATCGAGGATCCGCTTCGCGTCCTGAGAGTGGCCCGCTTTGCCGCGCGACTGGATCCGCTGGGATTCAAGGTGGCCGGCGAGACTATGGCGCTGATGACCCGCATGGTGCGCGCGGGTTCGCTAGCCGAACTGGCGCCCGAGCGAATCTGGCAGGAGACGCACAAGGCCCTGTGCAGTGACCGGCCGGCGGTATATTTCCAGATTCTGCGCCGCTGTGGCGCACTGGAGGCGGTCTTTCCCGAGCTGGAAGCGCTGTTCGGCGTGCCGCAACCCCCGCATCATCATCCGGAAATCGACAGCGGCGTGCACACCCTGATGGTGCTCACGGCAGCGGCGCGATTGTCTCATCGGGCAGAGTTGCGTTTCGCGGCCCTGCTGCACGATTTGGGCAAGGCAGTCACGGAACCGAAGTGCTGGCCAAGGCACATCGGCCACGAACCGGCGGGCGTGCCCCTGATTCGGGCCCTTTGCCAACGGCTGAAGGTGCCGGCCCGGTTCCAGGATCTGGCGGAGCTGGTGGGGGGGCAGCACATGCTGGTTCACCGGGCCCTGGAGATGAAACCGGAAACCCTGGTTCGGTACCTGGATCGCTGGGATGCATATCGACGGCCCGAGCGCTTCGCGGACTTGCTTGTTGTCTGCCGGGCGGATGCGGCCGGGCGGCCGGGCTTCGAGGAAGCGCCCTATCCGCAAAAGTCGTTTCTTGAGAAGGTCCATGCGGCAACGGCCGACGTGGCAGCAGCGACGTTTGTGGCGCAGGGGCTGCGGGGTGCCGAGGTTGGAGAGGCCGTTCGGGCCCTGCGAATCGAGCGGGCCAGGGAAATCGTGGCCGAAATGCGGGCCGCTTCCTGAACAGGGAATCTCTGCACGAATGCTTCAGATTCCCGATTGGGGCATGGATGCCCTGCCGC
>JBNGDJ010000122.1:0-6322 GCA_049974825.1 Halothiobacillaceae bacterium
CCCTAGGGAAACTCTGCACGAATGCAGACCTTCCCGTGCCGGTCTCGGATGCCCTGCTGCACAATGGCGCAAGCCATTGAATTGCGTAGCATGGCCCGGGCGTGAAAGCGTAGCTGGCGCAAGCCCACCGGGCTATGCGTGTCTGAACGCGCAGCTGGCGTCAGCCCACAAATCCAAGGATGGCTTTGTGCAGTGTTTTCCTGGCGTGCAGGCCACCGGAGTTCCCGCCCCACGTCGGGCGAACGGTTCAGGCATCTTCCTCGAAGCGGTTGTCTACCAGGACCTGAAGTGCGCTCAGCGCCTCTTCGGCATCAGGGCCATCGGCGTGGACCTCAATCTCGCTGTGCTGCGTTGCCGCGAGCATCATCAGGCCCATGATCGACTTGCCGTTGACCCGTCGCCCGCGGAATTCGACAGCAATGTCAGCCGAAAACTGCCCCGCCAGGGTTGCGAACTTGGCGGCGGCCCGGGCATGCAGGCCACGACGGTTGATGATCTTCAGATTTTTCGTCATCTCTGTTCACCGGCGTCCGAGCCGGCCTGCAGGCGGGCCAGCTGATCGGCGCTGTCAGCCCGGTTGCCTTCGAGGATCCCGTCGCGGCCACCGCGAACCACCCGTTCGGCCATCTGGACCAGAGCCAGGTCCGGGTAGTTCAAGGCACGCACGACCATCGGCAGGTTGACGCCCGAGACAACCCGAACCCGCTTGTCATCAACCAGTCGATGCGCAATGTTCGACGGGGTGGAACCGTACATGTCGGTCAGGATCAGGACTCCGTCACCCGAGTCGAGGTCGCCGACCTTGCGGCGCGCGCGGTTGAGCAGTTCGATGGGGTCGTCGTCCTGGTAGACGGGCAGATGCAGCACGCTCAGAGGACAACGGTCGAGCATGTCCGTCGCTGTTTCCAGCAACTCGTGCCCGATCTGGTTGTGGCATATCAGCAGCAGGCCGACACTCATGGCAGATCCCGATGACGTTTGTGCAACTGGGGCACCTCCTGCGCCAGCTTACGATGCAGGCGCTCGACGAGGTACACGGACCTGTGCCGGCCGCCGGTGCAGCCGATCGAGATCGTCAGGTAACTGCGATCCGTGTCCGCGAAACGCGAAAGGGTACCACGCAGATACCGGAAAATGTCATCGAACACGGCATGAGTCGCTTCCTGAGCTTCCAGAAAGCGGGCCACGGGGGCATCGCGTCCGTCGCGTGCGCGCAGGTTCGGGTCCCAGTGCGGGTTGGGCAGGTGGCGCACGTCAAAGAGAAAATCAGTGTCCAGAGGGATTCCCCGCTTGAATCCGAAGGACTGCAGCAGGACCGAGGGGTGCTGGCGGTCGTGCTCCAGGACGCGCAGGCGAATCATCTCGCGCAATCCGTGCACATTGGTGGCGCTGGTGTCGATAATCAGATCCGCGTCCGAACGCACGTCGGCCAGCAGGCGGGTTTCCGCCGCCACGGCGCCGGCCAGGCTGGTGGCGCCCTCGGTGAGCGGATGACGCCGGCGGGTTTCGCTGAACCGCGCGATCAGGGTCTCCGTGGCCGCTTCCAGAAAAATCCGGCGCACCGACAGGCCCGGGCGCGTTTCGACCAGCCGGGCGAGCCTGTCGGGGAGGGCTTCGAGATCCGCCCGCGGCGCGCGGGCGTCAATGCCGACCGCCAGCCCCGCCGTGCGGCCCTGCAAACCATCCCGATAGGTGTCGATCAGAGATTCGAGCAGCTTCGCAGGTAGATTGTCGACGCAGTAGTAGCCGCCGTCCTCCAGTGCGCCCAGGGCCACGGACTTGCCGGATCCGGAGTGTCCGCTGATCAGGACCAGTCGCATGGGTTGTGTCAGTTCGTGCATCTGCGCGCCCTGCAAAGTCAGCGGATCGTCCCTGTGCTTTTTGCCAGGGACGGCCGTCCGCAGGTTGGATCAGTCGGTATTGGGCAGACCGGCCCGGTTCGGATCAATGATTGCATCCCGGCAGAAGGCTTCGGCGGCAAGCGCCGCGAGAAGGGAGTCCTGCGCCAGGATGCGTCTTTGCGGCAGCATTACACCCAGAATCGGCGTCGTGTCGAGGTGTCCGAGCAGCGATTCCGGGGATTGCTCGGGCCAGAGCGCTGGCGGCACCAGTTCCAGAACCCGTTCGACCCGGCAGGCAGGCCGCCAGGCCTTCCTGCCCGCCATTTTAATCAGGTCCACCACGCCGATGCCGCGCACGGCAAGCAGACCGGCCAACCGTTCGGGACAGTGCCCGATCAGTTGGTCAGGCTCCCGACGGGTCAGAAACGGGGCATCATCCGCCACCAGTTCGTGACCGCGGTCGACCAGCACCCAGGCCAGCCTGCTCTTGCCGACGCCCGCCGGCCCGGTGACCAGCAGGCCGCGCCCATGGACACGCAGCAGTACGCCATGCAGCACGGTGCCCCGGTCAGGATCAGACGTCGTCGGCGAGTTGGCCGGCAACCTGCTCACTGATCAGTGCCTGCACGCGCTCGGGCGTTTGAGCGGCCCGCAATGCCTCGCGATTCTGAGGCTCGGACAGGATTCGGGCCAGGCCGGCAAGAACGTTCAGGTGCGCGGCATCATCGTCGTCCGGTGCGATCAGGGCAAAGATCAGGTCGACCGGGGAATGGTCCGGTGCGTTGAAGTCGATGCCCTCGCGCAGGCGGATCAGTGCCCCGCGCGGTGTATCGAGTCCGGGGCAGCGTCCGTGCGGGACGGCGATGCCGTGCCCAATGGCAGTGCAGCCCAGACGCTCGCGCGCGATCAGCGTCTCGAAGATCCGGGTGCTTTCCTCGCCCCCCAGCTCGTCTTCGCTGAGCATTCCGGCAAGCGTTTCCAGCACGCGCTTCTGGCTCTGGTAAAGCTCGTCCAGCCGGATGCGTCGGACCGGAAGAAGTTCTTGAAGGTTCAGCATGTTCGATTCGTTGACCCCGGAATCGGGGGGCATGGGTGAGCCCGGCGGCAGATCGGTCGCCCGACCAAAAAACCGCCCGGCGCGGGCGGTTTCGGCAGGCGGTCGATCACCGGTGCTTGGTGATCTTTTCCTTGTGTTTGACGATCTGGCGGTCCAGCTTGTCGGCCAGCGCGTCAATCGAGGCGTACATGTCTTCGGATACCGCCTCGGCATGGATGTCATTGCCGCTCATGTGCAGCGTGGCCTCGGCCTTCTGGTTGAGCTTCTCGACTTCCAGAATGACGTGCACGTCCATCACCTTATCAAAATGCCGCTCAAGGCGGGCGAGTTTTTCGTTGACGTAGTCACGCAGTGCATCGGTGAGCTCGATGTGATGACCGGTGATGCTTACTTGCATGGTGTTTTGCTCCTTGTCGGGCGGTTGGGGCTGTCAGACCAGCCGTTTGCGTTCGGTGGACGAGGCGATGCCCATGGCCTCGCGGTACTTGGCGACCGTGCGGCGCGCCACCTGGATTCCCTTTTCCTCCAGCAGATTCGTGATGCGGCTGTCGCTGAGCGGCTTGCGCGGGTTTTCCCCGGACACCAGCTCCCGGATCATCGCACGGATCGCCGTAGCGGAGCACTCGCCGCCATCGGCGGTCCCCACGTGGCTGGAAAAGAAATACTTGAATTCGAACACGCCACGGGGCGTGTGCATGTATTTTTGCGTTGTCACCCGGGAAACGGTGGACTCGTGCAACTCCAGCTCCTCGGCGATTTCCCGCAGGACCAGCGGCTTCATACCCACCTCTCCCTGATCGAGAAAGTCACTTTGATGCCGGACGATGGCCCGCGCCACGTTGAGCAGCGTTTCGTGCCGGCTGCGTACGCTTTTGATAAACCAGCGCGCCTCCTGGAGCTGTCCGCGCAGGTAACTCGCATCTCCGCCCCGGCTGCCACGGCGGATCAGCCCCGCGTAGTAGCTGTTGATGCGCAGTCGCGGGGCGATCTCCGGATTCAGGTCCACCCGCCACTCGCCCTTGTCCCGATGAACCAGCACGTCCGGGGTCACGTAGTCGGTCCGGCCGGCTGACAGCGCCGAGCCCGGCCGCGGATTGAGCTGCTGGATGACCGACATGATCTCGGTCAGCGTGGCCTGGTCAACCTTCAGAGCCTTCTGGACCGTGGCGTACTCGCGCCGGCCGATCGATTCGAGAAACTCGCGGCAGACACGGATGGCCAGGTCGCGGTAGGGAACCTCGTCCGCTGCCTGTTCCAGCTGCAGGCCCAGGCACTCGCCCAGGCTGCGCGCCCCCACCCCGGCCGGATCGAGTTGCTGGACAAGGTGGAGCATCGCCTCGACCTCGTCGAGCTCCATGTCCGGCCAGTCTTCGGCCAGCATGGCGTGGATGTTCTCAAGCGAGTCGGTCAGGTACCCGGCTTCGTCCAGCGACTCGATCAAGGCGACAGCGGCCGCGTGGTCTCGCGCACTGAGGTTGGCGACGAAGATCTGTCCAAGCAGATGATCCTGCAAATTGTCTTCCCCCGTGCCATGGGTGGCGTAGGGGTCACGGTCGGCCTGCTCGGGGTCTCCGGCGGAAAACGCCGTGCTGCCGTCCGGCTCGTAGTAGTCGTCCCAGCTGCTGTCCACCGGGAACTCGTCGGCGGCGGATTCCGACTCGCCGGCCTCGAGCATCTGCTCTTCGGGGCCCGGTTCGGGGCTGGCCTGCTCGGTGGATTCTTCCTGCTCTGGCGCGGACTCGGCCCCTTCATCCTCGTCGTCCGACTCGGCGATTTCCAGCATCGGGTTGCTCTCGATCGCCTGCTGGATTTCCGCCTGCAACTCCAGCGTCGACAGCTGCAGCAGCCGGATGGACTGCTGCAGCTGCGGCGTCATGGCAAGCGATTGTCCGAGGCGTAGCTCGAGGCCGGCTTTCATGCGTGGACGGTCGAATGTGTCGGGTTCATGACGACAGTTTAAACGAAGTGCAGACCGAACATGCAATCCCTTTGCAAGATGGATGCCTGTTTTTCAGGGGATCTCTGCGCGAATGCTTCAGATTCCCTCGGGCGTGTCTGCTTTTTCGCGGTGACTCCCGGGGGCTGCATGCTCACAGTGCGAAGTCCTGCCCGAGGTAGACACGCCGGACCTGCTCGTTGGCCAGGATGTCCTCGGCGCTGCCGGCGGCAATGACTTCGCCTTCCGAGACAATGTAGGCGCGGCTGCAGATGCCCAGCGTTTCCCGGACGTTGTGATCGGTGATCAGCACGCCAATGCCCCGGTCTCGCAGGTGCTCCACAATTCGCTGAATGTCGACCACTGAGATGGGGTCCACGCCGGCAAAGGGCTCGTCCAGCAGCATGCAGTCCGGTCGAGCCGCCAGCGCCCGCGCGATCTCGACGCGACGGCGCTCGCCGCCGGAGAGGGCCTGGCCGCGACTGTCCCGGATGTGGTGAATGTGCAACTCGTCGAGCAACCGCTCAAGCTCTTCTTCGCGCCCCTGTCGGCCGAGGTCTGCGCGCAGTTCGAGAATGGCGAGGATGTTGTCCGCCACGCTGAGCTTTCGAAAAACCGAGGCTTCCTGCGGCAGATAGCCCAACCCCCGGCGGGCGCGCTTGTCCACCGGCAGGTGCGTCACATCCTTCTCGTGCAGCAGGACCCGTCCGCCGTCCACGGGGATCAGCCCCACCGCCATGTAGAAACTGGTGGTCTTGCCCGCGCCATTGGGGCCAAGCAGCCCGACGACCTCGCCCGCATGCACCTCTAGACTGACATGGCGGACGACCTGCCGCTTGCCGAAGCGCTTGGAGACACCGTCCAGTGCCAGGACCGGAGCGCTCACGGCCGTGATTCTTCCTGGTCGCGGGGCATCAGGATCAGGCGGACCCGGTCACCTTCCTCCGTGCCTTCGGCGTGCACCACCTGGGCGGCCATGTCGTATTCAATCCGGCTGGAGCTCAGCCGGTCGCCATCCCGCTCCACGACTGCATCGCCTTCCAGGATGACGCGCTCGTCGGCGGCGTGGTAGACCGCCTCCCGGGCGAAGGCGCGGATTTCCCGGCCTTCGTCGTCGATCTCCCGAAAGGTGGCGGGTTCTCCGGTCAGAACCGCGCGATCAAAGCGATCGTTTTCGACATGGATGGTGGCCTTGTCCGCCGTTGCGCGCAGGGTGCCCTGCGTGATGATGACGTTGCCCTCGTAGTGTCCGACGCCGGCCTTGTAGTCGGTGGTCTTTCGATCCGCCTCGACCTCGATCGGCTTTTCACGGTCTGCGGAAGCCGCCCAACCCGCGACAGGGGCAAGCAGCAGGGGCAGGAGCAACGGCAATGTCTTGACTGGCATGGTTGGGGCACCTTTGGTTTGCCGGGTTTTGCGTATTCAGCGTGTTCTGGGTTGGTCCCGCAGACGCCGGGCAGGGCATCGCCTAGGGAAACTCTGCACAAA
>JBNGDJ010000123.1:0-6241 GCA_049974825.1 Halothiobacillaceae bacterium
GCCGATCCCAAGATTGTCCAGATGATGCCCGCCGACGGCTGGTTCGCCGTCTACGTGGACGACGATGACGACCCGATCATCGAGCCGGTGGTCTGCTTTGCGCTGGTTCAGGACCCGGACGGATTCACCGAAGTGCGACCCATGACCTGGCAAGGTACGGCGGTCGACTTTGCTGACGAGGACGAGGGGTTTGTTTCCATCGAGCACATCAGTGCCGCCATGACGGGCACAGACCTCAGCGATCCCGAGGACATGGGCTGAGGAAGCTCAGCCGGGGTGCTCAAGATTTCCGGTTGGGGCATGGATTCCCAAAGGAAACTCTGCATTCGTGCAGAGTTTCCCTGAACAGGATGCCTGACTGTCAGGACGACCGGGGCACCTCGCGATCCAGGATCTGCCGGATGATTTCCCCGGCGACCATCATGCCGAACAGGTTCGGCAGATAGCTGATTGTCCCGTTGGTGGCCCGGGGCCGTCCAGGCGCATCGGGCGAACTCACCGGCGCATGCGGCAGGGGTGGTACGGGTGTCTCGGTCGAGTACACCACCGGCAGTGTCAGGGAGCCCCCTTCGGCCCGGACACGCTTGCGCAGCGCCCGGCCCAGTCCACAGCCAGATACCTCCGCAAGCTGCCCGACCTGCACCTGGCGCACATCCAGTCGCCCGCCCGCACCAAGACTGCTCATGACCGGGACCGCCCGTCTCTGGCAGGCAAGGACCAGCGCGGCCTTGCAAGCGACCGAATCGATACAGTCGGCCACGTGGTCAAAACGCTCCCCGGCAACCAGTCCGTCGGCATCTGGCGGGGCAAGAAATGTCCCATGGACGGCCAGGCTGATGTCCGGGCGGATCGACCTCAGGCGCTCGGCCGCCACCTCGGCCTTGAGACGCCCTAGCACTTCCCGGGTCGCCAGCAGTTGCCGGTTCAGGTTCGAGGCCGCAAAGGTGTCATGATCCAGCAGATCCAGATGCCCGATACCGGCCCGGCACAGGGCCTCGGCGCAGGCGCCGCCCACCCCGCCAAGGCCCGCCACCAGAACCCGCGCAGCGGCAAGTTTCGCCAGCCCGGTCTCACCCACGAGAATCCGGGTTCTTTCGTGCATGTCGCTCATTGTCGCTCCAATCCGAACAGTCGGGCCGCATTTTCCCACGTGCTGCCTGCCAGTGCAGCCGGTTCCTGGCCGCGCAATGCAGCCAGGCAGGCCAGTACCTCGATCAGGTATGCCGGTTCATTGCGCTCGCCGCGATAACCGGCCGGGGGCTGGTCCGGTGCATCCGTTTCCAGCAACAGGACCGATTCGGGCAATTCGGCCAGCACCGATCGCAGACGACTGGCGCGGGGGTGGGTCATGGCCCCGCCGACCCCGATCAAAAAGCCCAGTTCGATGAATGCCTGTGCCTGCTGCAGCGAACCGACAAACCCGTGAACCACGCCGCGCAGCGCCGGGCGCCTTCGCAGGTACCAGAGCAAACGATCTTCCGACTTGCGCGCGTGAAGGATCACGGGCAAATTCTGGGACTCGGCCAGGTCGAACTGGCGCTCCAGCACCTCACGTTGCTCGCGCTCCGGCGGCATATCGGGCCCGAAGTCCAGGCCGATCTCGCCCACGGCAACGGGCCGGAGTTCGGCAGCATCCGTGACCATCAAGCGGCTGAGTGTCTCAAACCAATCCTTGCCGGCCTGCGCCAGAAACCAGGGATGCAGCCCGCAGGCCAAGTGGACGCTCGGGGCGTCGGCAGGCAGTTCCGCCCGCAAAGCACGTTGACGCGCCCAGCCAGCCGGTTCGGTACCCACGGACACAATGTCGGTCAAACCAGCGGCCGCGGCGCGGGCAAGGACCTGAGCTCGATCGGGATCGAACACGGGGAAGTCCAGATGACAATGGGTGTCGATCAGGGACATAATCAGGCAATGATCCTCTTCAAATTCGAGCGCTGAATGAACCCATCCACCCTCATCGGGATGCTCGGTGGCTTCGGTCTGGTCGTGGTGGCGGTATTCCTTTCCACGGACCACGTCACGAACTTTCTCAACGTCCCCGGCCTGCTTCTGGTGATCGGCGGCACCCTGGCGGCCACTTTCATCAGTTATCCGATGAACGAGGTAGTGCGCGTCTTTCGCGTCTTTGCCATCGTTCTGCGCAACGAAAAACTCTATGCTGAACGCGACATCAAGGAACTGACCGAGGTCGCCAAGCTGCAGTTTCGCGGCGACATCAACCGCGCCGACCAGCGCCTGTCGAAGATTCGCAATCCCTTCCTGCGCACCGGAGTCCAGATGGTACTCGACGGGGCGAGCACCGAAGACATCCTCACGCTGCTGCAGTGGCGCATCGCCCGGATGCGCGCACGGGAACGGGCCGAAGCGCAGGTATTCCGGACCATGGCAAGTTTCGCGCCGGCCTTCGGGATGCTCGGCACCCTGCTTGCCCTGGTCAACATGCTGTACGTATTGGATCAGGCCGCCTTCGACCAGATTGGCCAGAACATGGCGCTGGCGCTGGTGACCACGCTCTACGGCATCCTGCTGGCAAACATGTTTTTCAAGCCGGTGGCGCTCAAGCTTGAGCGTCGCACGGAACAGCGGGTCATGCTGATGAACATGATGGTCGAAGGGGTCATGCTGATGCAGCAGCAGCGCAGCCCCGCCTTTATTCGGGAAACCCTCGAATCCTTTGTCGCCCAGAACGAGGACGAACTGCGCGACCCCGGACGCCGCAGCGCCGGCAAGGGACCGCGGGGTTGACCATGCAGCAACGATCGGATCGCGACGAAAGCGCGGACGCACAGCCGGATGATCCGCAGGGAGGCGGACGCAGCGAGCCGGTGGCCGAAGCACTGGCAAGAATGGAAACCTCGGCCCGCATGCAGGGGCGCCATCGCCCCTGGAACGAGGGCTGGGCGCACGACCATCGCGCCGAAGAAGACGATCAGGCCCTCTGGCTTCTGACGATGGTCGACCTGAAAACGCTGCTGCTGACGCTCTTTGTCGTCCTGGTGGCCTATGCTTACTACGAGCCGGACCGGTACGACGGTGCCCCCGGCATCGGTCCGGACCCGGAAAACTACCGGGCCGAAGCGGTCGGAATGCCCGAGCCGGTACCCGCCGAGGTGCCGGTCGACAAGCCTGAGGAGGGTGAACCGGCCGATGAGCCGCCGGATGCCCCGCCGGCCGTGGAGAAAGAGCCACCGGTGGATGTGCGCGACCCGGAAGCCGAACGCCTGAGGGATGCGCTGGCCGGGATGGACGACCAGGTCGACCTGTCGGTGATCGAAGGGCAGGTGAATCTGCGCATTCGCGACAATATCCTGTTTGCGCCGGGGGCAGCACGGCTGTCCGAAGACGGGCTGCAGCTGCTCGACGAGCTGGCCCGCCGCCTTGCCGGCCAGCCCTACCCCATCTCGATCGAAGGGCATACCGACAATATCCCGATCCGGACGCTGCGTTTCCCCTCGAACTGGGAACTGTCGGCCAGCCGGGCCTCATCGGTTCTGCGCTATCTGGCGAGCCGGGGCATCGATGAGACACGAATGCAAGCCGTGGGCCACGCGGACACGCAACCGATTGCCAGCAACGACACCGCCGAAGGCCGGGCGGCCAATCGCCGGGTGGAGCTGGTCATACAAGTCAACGAGGAGCAGGTAGAGCCATGACTCGTGCCATTTACTCCCTGCCGGTACAGTTCCTTCTGATCCTGACACTTCAGGCCGGGCTGGCCGTCTGGATGCTGGACCAGTATGACAGCCGGGTGGCCGAGGCCACGCAGCAGATGACCCGCACGGCCGGGCAGATCGAGCGCATTTACGCGCAGATTGGCAAGCTGCGCTCGGACTTCGGCCAGTTCGACGAAGACCTGGATCGGTTCGTCGAGAATGTCTCAGGCCGTGAACGCGTCGACACCAACGCCCTGCTGCGCCAGCTGCAGCGCCTGCGCAACCAGATCGACGGCAGCCCAGATCTTCGCAACCTTGCCGACGGCGGCAGCCGGGCGGTCGAAACCCTGCGTGGTCATCTGGCTGAACTCAACGAACGTCTTTCCGCCCTGCCCGTGAAAGTGCTCGAGGCCTCGCCGGCTGAAGCCCGAGAAATGCTCCGCACACTGCGCCGCAGCTCGCACGCCATCCTGATCGAGGACTTTGACAACCTTGCCATCGCAGCCGGCAGCCGGCTGTCCGGCATCGGCCAGACCGCCGAGCAGGCGGTCACTGGATCGACCGCGTCGCTTGCCGGCCAGGTTCAATGGTTCATCGGTGCCCAGCTTGGGCTGATGCTGCTGGCGCTGGGGCTGTTCCAGTTCCAGCTTTCCTCCCTGTCCCGCAAGACTGGACGGCTCACCGAGGGAGAGGCCAACCAGCGCCTGGCGGCCGAGCATCGCCCAGACCAGATCGGGGCGCTGGCCCGGCAGATTGGACGTCTCGGTTCTGCACTTCATGCCCAGAACCTGGCGAACAGCAATCTCAGGAAGGAAAACCGGCAGCTGCAAAAACAGCAGCAGGAGATTCGGCGCAGCACCCGGGACAACACCCTGGCCGAGTCCGCCTTCAACAACATCCGCGAGGCCCTGCTGATCCTGAACGCGGACAACCGTCTGCTGCGCTGCAACGGGTCCCTGCTCCGCTTGCTGGGCACCTCGCGCGAGCAAATCGAGCGGATTGATCCTGTCGAGCGTTTGACCGCAGGCAATCCCGACGAGGCCGAACGCATACTGCGCGCGCTTGATGAAAAGGGCGAATGGTCCGGAGAGCTTGAGATCCCGCATCGAAGTGGCGAAAACCGGATCGCCATGGTCAGTGCCCGACATGTCACAGCTCCGGACCGCAAGGAAGAGCACCGAATCTTCGTGATCAATGATGTAACCGAGGCCCGGCAGACAGAGCGGCAGTTACTCTGGGCGGCCGAACGGGATCGCACCACGCGCCTCTACAACCGCGACGCTTTTCACAACCGGCTTGGCGGTCTGCTGGAGGAGCGCAAAGAGCGCCCGCTGATTCTGGCCATACTCGGCTTCGACGCCCTGCGCTCAATCAGCGACGCCCTGGGCCACGACCACGGCAACCAGCTGCTGGTCTGGGCCGCCAAGCGTGTGTCGGAGCAGTTTCCGGACGCGCTGATGGCCGCGCGCACGGGCACGGACGAGTTCGCCCTGGTGATTGATCTCGACGACCCGACCAATGGTGGCCGCGAGGCGATCGAGCAACGACTCCAACGCCTGCTGAAAGTACTTGGCGAGTCAATCCGCATCGACGGCTACACCATTGACGCGCATCCGAGTGCGGGGCAGGCCAGCTATCCGGAAGATGGCAAACAGGTGAACGACCTGGTCATGGCTGCCCAAGCTGCCCTCAGTCACGCACGTGAGCAGGGCGAGCCGCTGGCCACCTACACCGGGCATATCAAGAGCGAGGCCATGGCTCGCCTGGAAATGAAGCAGGCCCTCAAGACCGCGCTGGCCAATCGTGAAATCAAGATGTGGTACCAGCCGATGGTCTCGCTGGCCAACGGCAAGCTGACCGGTTTTGAAGCCATGATGCGCTGGCGACGCCCGGGCCGCGAATGGCTCAAGGCTGGCGAGTTCCTGCCGTTGGCCGAGGAAGCTGGCGTACTCTCCCAGTTGAACGCCTGGGCCTTCCAGGAAGCCTGCGGCCGGTTGCGCGAGTGGTCCGATCGTCTTGGTCGTGACTTGGTCATGGCCATCAACACGCCGCCCTATCTGCTGCTTCGCGACGGGCTCGAAGATCAGCTCTCGGAAGTGATGCGCAAATCGGGGGTCAGCCCCGGTTCCGTTGTGCTCGAAATCACCCAGACGGAACTGGATGCCAGCACCGCCGAGCTGGTGGCCGACCGGCTTGATCGCCTGGCCCACATGGGCTTCAACCTGTCGATCGACAACTTCGGCAGTGGCCACTCCGCGCTGGATGCCCTGATTCGCCTGCCCTTCTCGCGGCTGAAGGTCGATCGCTGCCTGCTTGCGCCGGTCGAAGACAATCCCGATGCCGCCCGACTGCTGGGCTCCATTCTGCGCATGGCCCACGAGCTGGAACTCGATGCAGTGATCGAAGGCGTGGAAACAGAGGGCCAGATCCGACTGCTCCGGCAGTATGAGGGACGCATCGCCCTGCAGGGCTACTACTTCGAGCAGCCGCAACCCGACGAATTCTGGGACGGAATCTTCATGGGTGGCGGTCAGGGTGACTACCGCCTTCCTTAGAATTGGAGGGAGCTCACAAAGGAAACTCTGCAC
>JBNGDJ010000124.1:0-6091 GCA_049974825.1 Halothiobacillaceae bacterium
GAACCAGGCGCGCGGGCGAACGCGCGCACCGGCAGGTGGCAAGACCGCACCAGAATCAGGCAGGCAACACCGAACAGAACTTTCATGCCGACATCGTGAATCTGCATTCGCGCAGGGCATGGATGCCCAGCCGCACAATGGCGCAAGCCATTGAATTGCGGAGCCCGGGCCGAGCATGGATCGGCCCGGACGTCACTGAACGCGTAGCTGGCGTTAGCCCACAAGGCCAAGGATGGCTTTGTACAGAGTTTCCCTATGAGTCGGGCAGTGTCCCCAGCGGAATCCGCAACGAGACCCGCAGCCCGCCCAGGCCGGAACAGTCGAACTCGATACTGCCGTGATACTGGCCGATGATGTCACCAACGATGACCAGCCCCATGCCATGCCCGGGACGGTTCTCATCCGCCCGCCAGCCAGGCTTCATGAGCTGTGTTCGCTGACTGTCCGGCACACCCGGACCATCGTCCTCGATGACGCCGGTCAGATAATCCGACGTCTGGTTTACCTGCACCACCACGCGCGACTGCGCCCACTTGCAGGCGTTGTCCACCAGATTGCCGAAAAGCTCGAGCATGTCGTCCCCGTCCAGGGCAACGGACTCTCCCTGAATCTGCAGATCGATGCGCAGCTTTGGGTACAGTTTTTCCAGCGCTTCCTGCAGTGCAGCAAGCTCCTGCCGGGCGTCGAACCGGGACCCGAGCTGCCCGGCGCCGGCCAGTCGAGCGCGCTGCAACTCGCGATCGACCGTTTGCTGCATGATCTCGACCTGGGTCCGGATGGCATGGCCCTCCTGGTCTCGACCCTGCCTGGTCAACGCCTCGGCACGCTGGGCGAGAATCGCCAGTGGCGTTTTCAGTGCATGGCTCAGATTCGCCAATGCTCGCCGCGTCCGTGCCTGACGCTGACCATGGTGATAGGCCAGACGATTGAGCGAACGGATCAGGGGCGCCAGCTCGTCCGGCGCATCGACCGGATGCGGTTCGCCTCTGCCTGCCTCGATTTCCCGACAGATCTGCTCGGCGGCGCGCAGAGGCCGCAAGGCCCGGCGCAGGGTCAGCAGTTGAAGGCCAAGCACCACCAGCAGGGTGAGCAGACTGGTACCGAGCAACCCCCACTGGAACTGGTCGACTGCCCGCTCCATGTCGCTGACATCCTCCGCCACCCGAATTGTCACCGGCTCACCGTCCACCCGGTACTCCCGGCCAAGCACCAGGAGACGCTGACCACGGGGACCGGGCAACCGCTCAAGCGACGGGGCAGGCTTTGCCGGTGACGGCAGAGTCGTGTCCCACAATGATCGGGATCGGATAGTGCCGCCGGCATGCTCGATCTGGAAGTAATAACCGGACAGCGGGGCATCATAGACCGTACCCGGGCTCGGCTCGATGTACTCGACCGGCTGGGGCGCGAGGCGCAACCGGGCATAGAGCGTATCCGCATCGTGTTCCAGACGCTGAATGACATAGTCTTCGAACACAGCACGCGGAAGCCACTGGAAGCCAGCTGACTGCATGAGCATGAGCGCCAGCACGCCTCCGACCAGCAGCAGATTGAGCCTGAGCGTGATGGACTTCACGGCTCGGAACGAAGCAGGTAGCCCTGCCCGCGCCGGGTCTCGATATGGCCTGCACCGAGCTTCTCGCGCAGGCGACGGACATAAACCTCCAGCACATTGCTGTCACGCTCGTCATCGTACTCGTAGAGATGCTCGGACAACCTGGTCTTGGACAGAACCTCATCCGGATGCCGCAGCATGAATCGCAGCAGGCGAAACTCCATGCCCGTGAGCGGGACCTCAGTGCCGTCCTGTTGAACCAGCAGGCGGCGGCGTTCATCCAGGCTCCACGGCCCAACGGTCAGCGCCACGTCCTGGCGAGGCGCACTGCGCCGAAGCAGCGCATGAATCCGGGCAACGAGTTCCTCGGCATGAAAAGGCTTGCCCAGATAATCATCCGCGCCCGCACGCAGCCCCTCGACCCGATCGCGCCAACCGTCACGGGCTGTAAGCACCAGCACCGGCATGGTGCATCCAGCCGCCCGCCAGGACGCAAGCACGGCCATGCCGGAGCGACCCGGCAGGCCAAGATCAAGGATCGCCAGATCGTAGGGTTCGGTCAGGCCCAGGTGCTCGCCATCGATCCCGTCATGCGCCAGGTCGACGGCGAGCCCTTCCGAGGCCAGATGCGACTTGAGCCCTTCGGCCAGCTCGCGGTCATCCTCCACCAGAAGCAGCCGCAAGTCTCAGTCCTCAAGTTCGTGCTCGATCAGCGAGGCATCGGTCGCATCAAGCTCCAGCTCGTACAGCGCACCCTGCGGATCGATAATCTTCAGCTCGTAAACGTAGCGCCCGTCATCGCGATCAAGCTCGGCCTCGATCAGCTGGCCCGGCTGGATGGCGAGGGCACGGGCCATGATGTCCTCCATGGAGAGGATCTCTCCCCGTTCGCGCAATTCCAGAATCCGGTTGTGCTTGTAGCTGTCATCCTCGTAATCGCGCTTTGCATCCGCATAGACCAGAGTCGATGCGGTAACGGCACCAACCACGACCAGCGCCATTCCCGGAATGACCGACTTTTTGTTCATCAATCGCTTCATTTTTCAGTTCCTCTCAAGGCATGTCAACGCGAAGCGCCTTTCGACGTTCACGGCCGGGGCCTGCTGCCCCTTCATGACCCGCTTGCGCCAGAAGCCTGTTGGCTTTGGAAACTCTGCATTCGTGCAGACCTTCCCTTTGCATTGGCGGGTCATGAGGCAGCAGGATAGCCAGGGAAGCTGAACGCTCGCTGAATGCAATGAAGCGGATTGAAAAAAGCGGCTCCGGGAAAGCTCCGCACAGGGTTGACGGCGCTTTCGAAAACGCGCCGCCGTCTCCGGTCACTGCTCTTCTGCGGGGACCAACGCCTCGAAGGACACATCAATGGTGACCTCGTCGCCGACCACGGGCACGTACTTGCCGGCATCAAACGCGCTGCGACTGATCACCGTCGTGGCATTGGCGCCGATGGCCTCGCGTTCGGCCAGCGGATGCATGCCCTGGTGGAAATGGGTGACCGACAGTGTCACCGGTTGCGTCACGCCCCGGATGGTCAGGTCTCCCTGAATCTCGACCGGCACGTCATCCTCGAAAATCACACGCGTTGAACGAAAAGATGCCGTCGGAAACTGCTGCGTATCGAGAAACTCGGTGCCGCGGATATGCTCGTCAAAGGTTTCGTCCCCCGTGCTCACCGAGTTCATGTCCAGATCAATCACGACGGCCGCCGTGCCGGCTTCCGAATCCCAATCCACATGGCCGGACAGGTTATCGATGCGGGAAAGCTGGGTCGAGAACCCCAAATGGTCGTAGGAAAAGCGGGCAAAGGTATGGGCGTCATCCACCAGATAGCGAGTGGATTCCGCCCAAGCGGGCGCTGCAAGCATGGTTGCGGCGATAAGGGGCGCGACAAGAACCGGATGTTTTTTCATGGCTTTAAAACTCCTGAAAGTCGTTTTGCTGGAAACTCTGCACAAATCCATCCATGGGTTCGTGGGCTTGCGCCATTGAGCGTTGGGGCATGGACCCGGCGTGAACGCCGGTTTACCCCTGCCTCGGGCTGCTGCCAAGGCATTTTGGAAAGCATACGGGGGACGCGATTGATGAAAAACAGCCAAGAATAAAAATTTTCTTTGCTAAAATCGCAAAAATGGACCAACTTCAATGCATGCGCACATTCGTCCGCGTCGCGCAGGCGGGCAGTTTCAGTGACGTGGCCCGCCGTGCGGGCAGCTCGGTCTCGATGGTGACCCGGCAAGTGGCGGCACTGGAGCAGGCACTCGGCACCCGGCTGCTGCGGCGCACCACCCGGCGACTGACCCTGACCGCGGCCGGTCAGACCTACCTTGAGCGCGCCCGCCAGATCCTTGCCGCGCTGGATGCCGCGGACGAGGAAATCCGCGCCGCGCAGGAACGTCCCAGCGGCACGGTACGCCTGAGTGTTCCCTTGAGCTATGGCCTGCGCCGCGTGGCGCCGATCCTGCCTGATTTTCTTCAAGCGCAACCGGACCTGCGGCTCACGGTCGATTTCAGCGACCGGGCTGTGGACCTGCTCCAGGAGCAGGTGGACGTAGCCATTCGGATTGCCGACCGTCTCGAGCCCGGCCAGGTCGCCAGAAAGCTGGGCGAAGCCCGGCTGATGACACTGGCCGCACCAAGCTACCTGGCCAGGAAGGGAACGCCCGAACACCCCCGGGCCCTGATCGAGCACGACATCCTGGGGTTTTCACCGACCACCGAGGCGACGACGATGACCTTCCAGGCGCAGGGCGAGCCGCTGCGAATCACGCCGAAGCCGCGCATGCTGGCCAGCAACGGAGATGCCCTGCTGACAGCCGCTATCCAGGGGTTGGGCATTACCATGCAGCCGGACTTTATCGCCCGGGAAGCCATTGACCGAGGGGACGTGGTGCCCTTGCTGAGCAACTTCGAACCAGCCCCGCTGGGCATCCACCTGCTCCTGCCTCCCGAGCTTGAGCCACCGCGTCGGGTGCGCGTTCTGGTGGACTTTCTGGTCTCCAGGCTCTCGACCATCCGGGGCCACGGCACCTGATTCTCACGCCGCTCCCGGATCGGCAATGCCCCGTCAGCCGGTTCCGACAAGAGATTGGGACGGTGCCGATAAATCCTTGCGGGGCCGTTATCACCCATTCACGCAGATCAGCTACAGTCAGGTCCTCGCGGCCCGTGGGTCGACCTCACATCCATGTTCAAGCAGGAGCGCCACTGCATGTACCTCCAAACCGAAAAACTGCCGCCGATTGATCTTTACCGTCTGCTGACCGGCTCGGTGGTGCCCCGGCCAATCGCCTGGATCAGCACCCGTTCTGCCAGCGGGGTGAACAATATCGCGCCCTATTCATTCTTCACCGTTGCCAGTTGTGTGCCGCCCGTGCTGGCCATCGTGCACGTCAATCCCAAGAGCGGGCAGGAAAAGGACACCCTGCGCAACCTGCGAGAAACCGGAGAATGCGTGGTCAATACGGTGAGCGCCGCGGACGGAGACCGGATGAACGGCAGTTGCGCGCCCTACCCACCGGAAACCGGCGAGTTTGACGCGGTTGGAATTGAATCCGCGGACAGCCGGGTCGTCTCCGTGCCCGGTGTCGCCTCGGCCGCCGTACGCATGGAAGGCCGGCTGCGGGACGTCGTGACCATTGCCGACACGCCCATGGGCGGACAGGTCATGCTGATCGACGTGCTGGCCATCCACGTGCAAGACGAACTCCTGGTCGACGGGCAGATTGACCCGACCCGGATCGAGCTGCTGGCCAAGCTCGGCGGCGACAACTACAGCCTCAGCCAAAGTGCGCGCAGCATGGCTCGGCCGACTACCGCAGGATGAGCTGAGCGCGCTGGGACCGCGGTCAGGCATCAACCGGGCAGGTTGGTCTCGTTGTGCTGAAGCAGACTGCGCCAGTAGCGATTCTCATCCGAGAGAATGTCCGAACTGGCCTGCACCAGTTCACGCAGATCCTGCGTCCGGCGCCAGCGGGTCGAGACGCTGCGAGTCTCCCGGGCACGCAGGACCTGATGGAGGCGAAAAGCCTCACGCAGATCGGTCAGCTGCTGCCAGACCCGGCCGGCCATCGCCGAGACCCGAACCACCTCGTTCTGAGTTAGGATGCCGTGGATGGCCGCCCCCCAGGCGGGGAAGAAGGCCGTGAAAATGAGGATCCAAGACAGATAAAAGAAAAAGTGCAGGGTGACGGCCAAGAAGGTGAGCGTGAACAGGGCAAACGCCAGCCGGTGCAGGTAGTGATGATCCCTGTGCAGATTGCGGAAGCTGCGCTCGAGCATTTGAACCAGTGCCGCGCGCCGCAGGTCCCGGTCCGAACCGGCACCCCAGTGACGATCGAGACGCGCCTGCCGGTGCCCGCCCACCATGACGGAAAACACCGGATCGAGCATCAGCCCGCGGGTTCCCGCGCCTGCTTGCGTCTTCACGTGCTTGCCATCTCCAGGTTTCAACAGGACAGATCGGGGGCCAGTCTATCAGGTGGCTGCCGGCGGCAGAGGCTGCGTTGATGCCGCTTGTGCCTGCTGATGTCTCGGGTG
>JBNGDJ010000125.1:0-6029 GCA_049974825.1 Halothiobacillaceae bacterium
GTAAAAGTGGTGCCCGGGGGCGGAATCGAACCACCGACACGAGGATTTTCAATCCGCCTTTTTTCCTTTTGGGTGAAAGGGCTTGCGGTGAGACGGCGCGTCAAACCCCCTTCGGAAGGCCAAAGGCTTACGGGGTAAATGTCAAACCATTCGACGGGCCTCCGCCAATGAAAAACCCCGGCGCGCTGGGCGGCGCGACCGGGGCTCAGAAAACGATTGGGCATCGTCGAAACGAACTATACCCGTTGGCCAGCTATGCCACAAGCCGCGCCGCGACCTCCGGCGCTGGAGGTGTGCTATGAGCCATGCAGCGACGAATTGGGCTATCCGGCAGCGCGGCCTGAAACCAGCGACGAAGATCGTGCTCTGGCACCTCGCGGACTGCCACAACGGCCACACTGGGCAATGCAACCCGCGCCAAGATACGCTGGCCGACATGTGCGAGATGAGCCGATCCACGCTCAACCTGCATCTGCGAAAGCTGGAGGATGTCGGGCTCATCAAGCGGCACAGCACCGTCGACCCATCAACCAAGAGGCAGCGCCCAACCCATTACACCTTAGCAATGGACGGCGGCGAACAACGCGCGCCGGAGCCTCGCGACGGCATTGGTAAGGCCGACTCCGAAAACCGCACTCGGCAACAACATCTTGCGGTTTCGTCTCCGAAAACCGGACATGGAGCCGCGTCCGAAAATCCGCCCGATCCGTGTCCGAAAAAACGGCAATCCCGCGTCCGAAAATCGGACACTAAGAACCATGGAAGGGAACCAGGAACAGAACCTACCCCCCAACCCCCCAAGGGGGGCAGGCGAAGGGAGGCCTCTAGATTTGGGGTCTCTGAGGAAGTGAAAGAACTGCTGCGGGGGACATCGCAATGAACTACGAACGCCGAATTGGCATCGTCCGCGATGCGGTGCTTGATTTCCTTCAGCGCTTCAGCGCGCCACGTGGCATGAGTGACCAGGCTCAGGCGAAGATGATCGCATCGATCGCGGAGTCCCTGAACCGAAAGCTTCCTCTGGTAGGAGATGATGAGTTTCGCGAACTGCTGCGAAAAACGTTCGAGAACGTCCTCGATCAGCACGAGAGCTACGCCTGGCCGACGCAGGCCATCATCATCCGATCAATCCCGCATTCACCGAAACATCGAGGCAACCTCGAGAGCTACGTTCCCAAGGGCGATGACACGATGGCCAGCAAGATCGCGGCCGGCGAACCCGTACCTGAGGCTGCTGTCTGGGGGCGCTGCGCCTCCGACCTCTTGGCGTCCGGACGCGTGACGCAGAAGCAGATAGATGCTTATCGCCGGAACACCATCTCCAACCTACATGCGGTATACGGACGATCTGGGATTGAACTCCTGCGGCGGCGCTACGGCGATCAAGTCGACGGTTACCTCTGACAACCCCAAGAAGCACGGCGCCGGGAGCGACCTCTTGGCGCCGCCTTTGGCACGAAAGGTTACGCGAACATGAAAACGGATCAGGCAGTCGAATGCCTGGCGCACGAGTTGGATGGCCTTGCGCTGCGCGCCATGGCGCTGGGCGTGCCAGGCGACCTAGCCCTCACCATCATCCAGAGCCACGCGCTGGGCCGCCTCGCTGGCGTGTTCGGCGCGGCCGCGGCCGCTTCGCGGGCTAGGTGTGCCGCCGACGAGATCGAGGCTCTCACGAGGCAGGATCTCGGCTCTGATGATGCCCGCAGGCTTGCCGAGGCAAGACCCGCAGGCCGCGCGTGATCGCCACCGCCGGCGGCACTCCATTGGGCTAGGGAAACGGGCGCGAAGCGCCCGCGCGTGTCTCGGGGGCCAAAGGTCGATCTGGACGCGGCCGAGACGTGGGGTACGGTGATCCCGCCCCCCTTTGGGTCCTTCCGGCTGGAACTGTATATGCGGGGGGCGAAGGCTCGTTAAGTCTCTAGTTTAACTGAAAAATTTTGGGTTCGCACCCTGGGTTCGCAGGTGCGCACCCTGTTGCGCACGAAGGATGGGGTACACAAACGCATGAATTTCTATCGGTGGCCCTGCTGGCGGCTTTCTACCCCTCTTCGATGCCTTTCTTCGCGGTCCGTAATATCCGCCTCGATCTGTCCTGCAGCCATCTTCACCGACCATAGTTCGACCACAGTAGCCTCCCGGGGCTTTGCATCCCCACCAGCGCCGTCGATCTCGCTCAAGCGCGCGCGAAGGGTCGCCACTTCGGTAAGAGCACGGTCAAGTTCCCGGTCCATCGCCTCCCGCATACCCGAATGAAGGGTTCCGTTCGCGGCAAATAGAGCATGCCAGCTGGCCTTGACCTTTGGCACACGTTCCTCGAGAGCCTGCAACTGCGATTCGATCTCGGCCTTAAGTCGACCGACCTCCATTCCGATGTCGCCTTTTCTGAAGCGGTCTGACTGAAAAAGCGCAACCGCGGAAACGGCGAGAGCAAGAAATGAAATGACCAACGCAATCACATCCATAGGAACACCTGTCATCCAATTACCCGTTAGTGGAGCCCATAAGACGGACGCCTGGGCCACCGCCGTTCGCTTCTATGAATTCCAGTCCTTCACCCTCGAGGACAGCGCGGATCTTCTCCACAGTGCCTGGTTTCAGCTCTTCGCCTCGCTCGAGGCGCACCACGGTGTCCACCGCCACTCCAGCCATCTTCGCCAAATCGCGCACTCCCAACCCGACCGCCGCCCGGGCCATTCTGCATTGTACCGCGTCCATTTCGTTACACTGTCCTGATTCCTGTTGACCCGCGTCCGCTTAGTAGCAATCGTAACCCTGTGCTGATTTCTGGACAAGGATGCTGCAATGTCGCTCCCTTCGAGACCCTTCTACTCGCTGACCGAGGCTGGCGCCCGGTGGAACTGCTCACCGGCCGATATCGTCGCCTGGTCCACCAGCGGCCTTATCGAACTGGTGGCAAGCGTTCAGCCGGTATGTGTCGGCGAAGAAACCCTGGCTGGCATAGTGGAGGTCTGCGCTGAGGATATTCTTCCGATGTTTCGGCGTGACGGGACCGGCCCAAGCGCACTGCCCCTCACAAGACTACGTCGCCGCGGGCAACTGTCGTGGCGGTTCGTCTCCGAGCCCCAAGAGTGCGCAGTTCTCGCTGCCGCAGACATCATGCTCCCTGGCGACGAGGTCAGGCGCTGGGAGGACCAGTACGATCTTCTGCCGCGCACTCGGGCATGCCTGTCTTCCACGCGGTATGATTGGGACGAGTTCTATGTGGCGGTGATCAAGCGCGTCCACGAACAAGGTCTTCCGAACACTCAAACCGAGTTCGTCCAAGAGTTCATCGATTGGTTCGTTCGCCGGAGCGAAGACGGTGATGCCCCGGACGAGCGGACGGTTCGGCGCCGGATCACTCCGATTTGGAGGGCCTTGCGGGAAGCCTAAAAACCATTGCAACGATGCCATGTTTTGAAATATGGTAGCGGTGACGCATTTGGAGGGCGCTATGAAACTGTCTGGACTCATGAAGGTCACCGGCGTGAAGCGCGAGCATTTCAACGCTCTGCGCCGCCTCGACAATCTGCCTTTCTCTGTCAGTCGCAGCACCAATGCGCCTAAATGGCAGGAGTTCTCGATCGATGACGCATTCCGCTTGCGGATCATGCTTGAGCTTCTGGGCAGTGTTACCGCCAATGAAAGTGGCTCCGGCTTGCTCCCAAGTTTCGCGGCCAAAGCCGTCAACAACGCGATCGGCAAATCCGACGTCGGCAGCAGCATTGACGCCTTCCGCACGGTTCCATCCGACCACTACCTCGGCTTCGGCTTCTTCGAGGAAGTCAGTCCCGGCTGCGAGCCGCTGCGCTACTCTCAGTGGTTCTGTGAGCCCCTGGATGGGATTGCGGAGTGGCGCAACCTGCAGATCGAAAAGGCGAAGCAGGAAAGCAACGCGGATGCCCAGCTTGTCCGCATTGTGATGGTCAATGCCAGCGCGGCGGCGCGCGAGATCTACCGCCGCGCCAGTGACCTCGGCTTGCTGGACGAATACGAGCCGTCTGCCGATGCCTGAGAAACGCGTATATGTACGTTTCGCGGCCGCCGGCGGGCAGGAGGTCAAGCGCGAGCTCCGGGCCGTCGGAACCGAGGGGCGCGAAGCGCTATCCGGTATCGCAGCGAACAGCAATGGCGCGGCAGCGGGCATCGACAATGTCAGTTCGTCAGCCGGCCGCGCGAGGGCCCAGCTCGAGGCCATGGCCGAGAGGGCGAGATCGGCCGCGGCGAACCTGCTGACCACCGCAGATGCCGTCACGCCGATCCAGCAGCGCATCAGCGCGATGGCTGGCGTCACCAAGGCCACCGAGCAGAACACCGCAGCCATGCTGCGCGAGGGGCAGGCCCTCGATGATCTGCGGGCGAAATACAACGAGCGCTTTGCCATCGTGCGCCGCTACCGCAACGCGCTTTCCGAGATCAAGGCGGCCCACGTCCAAGGCGCGATCAACACGGACGAGATGTCCGCCGCGATCCGGCGCGAGCGGCAGGCCGCGCTGGGCAGCATCGCGGCCCTGAAAGGCCGCACCACGGCCATCGCCAGGATGTCGCGCGCCTCGCGAGGGGCGACGCTGCGCATGCAGCAGATGTTCTACCAGGTCAACGACATTGGCGTGTCGCTGGCTGGCGGCATGAACCCGTTTGTCGTGCTCGCCCAGCAGGGCACGCAAGTGGCGCAGATCTACGGATTTGGGAATGGCGGTGTCGGGGGGATCTTCCGGGATCTTGGAAAGATGATAGGCCGTGTCGTGACCCGCTTCCCGCTCTTGACGGCCGCCATCGTTCTCGGCATCGGCGCCATCGCCGGCATGCGTAAGGAGATCAACGACACCTCAGACGTCACGGTCTCATTCGGCGACACGGCATTGGCCGTCTGGCAGACGATCCGCGACGGCGTCTCCAACATCATCCGCCCGGCCATCGAGATCATGCGCCCGTGGTTCGCATCGGTGTGGGAGTACATTGTCGATATCACCAAGCGGGGCGGCAATGCCATGATCAACGGCGTGCGAGCCAGCTTAGCCGCCATCCGCGTTACCTGGACCCGCCTGCCGGAGATCTTCGGCTCAGCCATGGTGAACGCGGCAAACGCCGTTCTGAGCGGTCTCGAGAAGCTGCTCAACAGGGGCAGTGCGAAGATCAACTCGTGGATGGAGCAGCTGCCGGATTGGGCTCGGCCGGACGGAGGCCTACCGCCGATCCGTATCCCTCCAGTGCCGAACCCTTGGAAAGACGACGCTGCCGCCGCGCTCGAGGAAGCGCGCGCTCAGATCGCCGAGATCATGTCGCAGGATCCGCTCGGCGAGTTCTTCGATGAGGTCAAGATCAGAGCGCGCGAAAACGCCCTCAAGCGCTTGGAGGAAGCCGCGAAAAAGGCGGGGGGCGGCGCCAAGAAAGGCGCGGAAGAGGCCGCGAAGGGTTGGGATGCTCTGATCAAGAAGATACGCGAATATGCCGATGGCGCTCGGGACATGGGGCCGAAGATCGGTGACGCGATTGTCGGCGCCTTCCGCCGGGCAGAGGACGCGGCCGCCAATTTCGTGAAGACCGGCAAGATGGAGGTCTCCGACCTTGTGACTTCGGTCATCGCGGACATGGCCCGTATCGCGACAAGCCGCTACATCACCGGCCCCTTGGCGAGCGCGCTGGGCAATGCGCTGAGCAACGTCGGCAACGGGACGGGATTCTGGGCTTCGTTCGGCAAGTCGATCAAAGGCGCCCTCACCCCGGCCCAGAACTTCGACGGCGGCGGCCACACGGGCTACGGCGCCCGGGCTGGCGGTCTCGACGGGCGCGGCGGCTTTCTGGCCGTCATGCACCCGCAGGAGCGGGTGATCGATGAGTATCGGGGCCAGCAGGCCGTAGAGCGCGTCGGAGGGGGGCCGATCATCAACTTCAACGGCGTGCGCGACGTCGAGAGCTTCCGAAAGTCTCGGACCCAGATCGCCGCGGATCTACAGCGCGCGCTCATGATGAGCCAGAGGGGGATGTGATGCGGCCCGAGTTCCGAATATCAGGCTACATCGGCGAGG
>JBNGDJ010000126.1:0-5890 GCA_049974825.1 Halothiobacillaceae bacterium
GGGGCGGCCGGCGCGTCAATGCATTGAGCCTGCAGACCAGGCCCGGCAGGCGTTCCCAAGCAGAGCTTGGGAACGAGGGGTGTGGGGATTTTCGACGGTCGCGGTGATTTAACATCACCCCGCAGGTTGCCAGATGCGCCGTGCTGATCCGGCCTGCGGGCGGTGCCCTGCCCGGCCGCGTTGGCCCGACTCGCGGTGATCCGCCGTCTCAGGGAGCAAAGGGGTGAAATACCGGCACAAAGAACAGGACGATCAGGCCGACGATGAAGGCCAGTGGGGTGCCGATCCGAAGGAAGGTGCTGAATTCATACCGTCCGGCCGCGCGGACCATGAGGTTGGTCTGGTAGCCGTAAGGTGACATGAAGCTGGCGCTGGCTGCGTAGGCGACGGTCAGGATAAAGGGCATGGGATCGACCTGGTAGGCCTGCGCCAGGGCGTAGGCGACGGGAAAGACCAGCGCCGCGGCAGCGTTGTTCGTGATGACCTCGGTGAGCAGCCAGGTAAGCAGGTACACGGAGACCAGGGCCCCGAAGACACCCCAGCCGGCAAACAGGCGATCAATCCCCTCGGCCAGCAGTTCCGCCGCGCCCGTGGAAAGCAGCACCTGGGCGAGCCCAAGGGCGGAGCCGATGATAATGACCAGTTCGTGTGGGAAGCGCCGGCGCAACTCGGCCACCGAGACCCAGCGGGCTACCAGCGCAAGCGCGAGCAGGGCGAGCAGCCCGTCGAACAGGGAGACGACGCCCAGGGCCGCGGCGGCAATGACGGTACCGAATGCACCAAAGGCCGCAGCACTGGCCCGGCCTGCAAGCTGACGCCGCTGCCCCAGGTCGCTGAGGACGTGGAAGTTTCGGTCCAGGTTCTCCCGGCCGACAAAGTCCGGGCCGGTGGCCAGCATCAGGTTGTCACCGGCCTGCAGGCGAATCTGCCCAAGCCCGCCGCTGAGTTGCTGATTGCCGCGGCGCACCCCGACGACCGCGGCATCGAACTGAGCACGGAAATTGGCATCCCGAATCCGGCGGCCGATCAGGGTAGAGCCTGCGGCGATGATGACCTCGACCAGATTGGCGCGCAGCAGCTGGTCGTGGTCGCCGTCGATTACCCGAAGCCCCTTGAAACCGGCCAGTACGTCCGCATCTTCGAGCCGGCCGGAGAAGACCAGCACGTCGCCCGGCGCGAGCACTTCCTGCGGCGAGACCGGCGAGCTGAGCTTGCCGTCCCGGATCAGCTCAGCCAGAAACAGCGTGTGAAGCTGCCGCAGGCCGTTTTCCTGAACGCTGCGCCCGGCCAGGGGCGAGCCCGGTTCGATGCGGGCCTCGACAAAGAACTGCGGCGCGGCGCTGGGTTTCTCCCGGTGGCTGGGCAGAAGCCAGGGCCCCACCAGGACCATGTAGGCGATACCGGCCAGCAGCAGGAGGATACCCACCGGCAGAAAATCGAACATGCCCAGCGCCGGCAACCCGGCGTCGATGACAAAGCCGTTGAGAATCAGATGGGTGGAGGTGCCGACCAGGGTGAGCGTGCCGCCAAGAATGGCGGCGAAGGAGAGCGGGATCAGCAGCCGCGATGGTGCAAAACGGGTCTGGGCACGAATCCGTCCCATGAGCGCGGCGACGACGGCGGTATTGTTCAGGAAGGCCGACATCAGCCCGACCGAAAACATCAGCCGCGCCAGCGACGCCCGGTACCCCCCACGCAACAGGCCGTCAACCGTGGCCTGCACCAGGCGGGTCCGCTCGAGAACCACCGAGTACAGCACCAGCATGACGAGAGTTACCAGCGCGGGGTTGACGAAGTTGTGCAGCATCGGCTCGAGCCGGATCAGCCCGAGCAGGTAGCACCAGGCCAGGGCGGCGGCAAACAGCAGGCCCGGCCTAAACCGCCCCTGAACAAGCAGGCCAACGAGAACCGCGATGGTCCCAAGGGCGACAACCTGCTGCGCCAGGGCCGACTCGATCATGGGATCGGCTTGGCGCCCCAGTGCGGGAAGTGCTTGCGTATCAGGGCGTTGAGCTCCCGCTCAAAGGCCGAGTGCGCCGCGGCATCCGGCGGAAGCAGCCCTCCTTCCTGGGCATCGGCAGCGCTCTGGAGGATCATGCCCGCCCCCACCGTGAGGTTGCTTAACGGGTCGATGACGATAAAGCTGCCCGTGGCCCGAATCCGCCGGTAGGGGTCGTGGACCAGCGGTTCTTCAAGACTCAGGCGGCAGCAGGCGATACCGTTGAGGCCCAGCGAATCGGCCGGATGACGTGCCAGGGTGTTGACGTCGATCTGCTCGCTGATCTGATCGAACCGACCCGGCACCTGGCGCGCCGCGCTCTTGAACAGGTACCTTTGATCCGGGCGCATTGGCTCGTCCGCCATCCACACAAGCATCACCTCGAAAGCGCTGGAAACGGAGGCAGGGTTGTCCCCGTGCACGATGACATCCCCGCGACTGATGTCGATCTCGTCTTCCAGGGTGAGCGTCACCGCCATCGGCGCGAAGGCCTCGTCGATCTCCCCTTCCCAGGTCACAATGCCGCGCACGCGGCTGGTGCGGCCGGAAGGCATGACCTTGATGGCGTCGCCGCGTCGGACGATTCCCGCCGCCACGGTGCCGCAATAGCCGCGAAAATCAAGGTTCGGCCGGTTGACGTACTGAACCGGCAGGCGGAAATCATCGAAGTTGGTGTCGCTGACCACTTCCACGGTCTCAAGGATCTGCATCAGCGTCTCGCCGCCGTGCCAGGGCGTAGACTCGCTCGGGCGCACCACGTTGTCCCCGGCCAGCGCGGAAATCGGCACGAACCGGATGTCCTCGATGCCAAGCTGGCGCGCAAAGGCCAGGTAGTCTTCACGGATTTCATCGAACCGCGCCTGGCTGAAATCCACCAGGTCCATCTTGTTGACGGCGATAATGACGTGCCGGATGCCGAGCAGGTCGACGATAAAGCTGTGCCGGCGCGTTTGCGTCTGCACGCCATGCCTTGCATCGATCAGCAACACTGCAAGATTGGCCGTTGACGCGCCAGTGGCCATGTTGCGGGTGTACTGCTCATGCCCCGGCGTGTCGGCGATAATGAACTTGCGCTTCTCCGTGGAGAAATACCGGTAAGCCACGTCAATGGTGATGCCCTGCTCGCGCTCGGACTGCAACCCGTCCACCAAGAGCGCCAGGTCGACCGCCTCGCCGGCATTGCCGCTTTTGCGACTGTCGCGGGTAATGGCGGCCAGCTGATCCTCGTAGATCATCTGGGAGTCGTGCAGCAGGCGCCCAATCAGAGTGCTCTTGCCATCGTCGACGCTGCCGCAGGTGATGAACCGCAACAGGTCCTTGCGCTCGTGCTGCTGCAGGTAGGCGTGGATATCGGTTTCGATCAGCGTGCTCTGATGACTCATGATGCAACCGTCGCTCGGGAATGGGCCAGGCAGTCGGACCAATCCTCGACCGGTCCGGCGGAAACAATGAAATGCGGATTAAGCAGGCTGTCCTTGCCGTTGTACTCCAACGGCCGCAAGTTGGCGGTGACCACCCGGCCGCCGGCCTGCTCGACAATGCACTGGGCTGCAGCCGTGTCCCACTCGCTGGTCGGGCCAAGACGCGGATAAAGATCCGCCCGCCCCTCGGCCACGAGACACAGCTTGAGCGAGCTGCCCATGGGCACCAGCCGGCAATCGCCCAGGCATTCAAGCAAGGCGCGCAAGCTGTCGCCGGCGTGACTTCGGCTGCCGACCACCCGCCAGGGCGCGCCGGGCTTGCGCGGCTGTACGCGAATCGGCTCAGACGCCGAATCGCCCACCGCAAGCCAGGCACCCGCGCCCTCGGCAGCCCAGTACATCCGGTCCTGCGCCGGTGCGTACACCACGCCCAGCACCGGCCGATTCCCTTCTACCAGGGCGATATTGACGGTGAACTCGCCGTTCTTGTTGATGAACTCCCGGGTGCCGTCCAGCGGATCGACCAGCCAATAGCGCGTCCACTGCCGGCGCATTGACCAGTCGATATCAGAGGCCTCTTCCGAGAGCACGGGCCAGTCGGGCGTCAGGCCTCGAAGCCCGTCGACGATGCAGGCATGGGCCGCGCGATCGGCCTCAGTCAGCGGGCTGTTGTCGGCCTTGGCCTGGACGCTCAGATCCGGCTTGCGATACACGGCCATGATCCGCGCACCGGCTTCGGCCGCCAGTGCGCGCAGTGCATCAACCAATGACGGGTGACTCATGAATGGCCCTCCGCCGTGCCGAGGTGCCCCTGCCGCTCCAGGTAATCTAGCAGGCGATCAAGACAGTGCTCGAGGCTTTCTTCGGCTGTATTCAGCCGCAACTCGGGCGCGGACGGCGACTCATAGGCCGAATCAATGCCCGTGAAATGCGCAATTTCTCCGGCTCGCGCCCGGCGGTACAGCCCCTTGGGGTCCCGCGACTCGCAGACATCCAGGGGCGCGTCGACGTGCACCTCGATGAATTGCCCCGGTTCGAGCAGGTCACGAACCCGCGCACGATCAGCGCGAAAGGGAGAAATAAAGGCCGTCAGTACAATCAGGCCCGCATCGACCATCAACCGGCAGACCTCCCCGATGCGCCGGATGTTTTCGACCCGGTCGGCATCCCCGAACCCCAGATCGGCATTCAGACCATGACGGACATTGTCGCCATCCAGCAGATAGGCATGCTGCCCCATGGCCAACAGGCGCTCATCCAGCGCCCCCGCCAGCGTCGACTTGCCGGAGCCGCTCAACCCGGTAAACCACAGCACGGCCGGCTTTTGCCCCAGCGCCGCGGCGCGTTCGGCGCCGGTGACCCGGTGCGGGTGCCAGACAACCTGGCGGTTGTCCGCGCTCATCAGAAATACCCTTCGCGCTTTTTCTTTTCCATGGACGCGGCCTGGTCACTGTCGATCAGGCGGCCCTGGCGCTCGGACGTGCGCGTCAGCAGCATTTCCTGGATGATTTCCGGCAAAGTGCGCGCAGTTGACTCGATGGCGCCGGTCAACGGATAGCAACCCAGCGTGCGGAAGCGTACCGACTTCATTTCGGGCTTTTCGCCCGGCTCGAGCCGCATGCGATCATCATCCACCATGATCAGCGTGCCGTTGCGATGCACCACGGGACGCTCGTCCGCGTAGTACAGCGGGACAATCGGAATCTGCTCAAGGTAGATGTACTGCCAGATATCCAGCTCCGTCCAGTTGGACAGGGGGAACACCCGGATGCTCTCGCCCCGGTTGATCCGGCCGTTGTAGACGTTCCAAAGCTCCGGGCGCTGGTTCTTGGGGTCCCAGCGGTGGTTGCGGTCCCGGAAGGAATAAACCCGTTCCTTAGCACGGGACTTCTCCTCGTCCCGTCGCGCCCCGCCAAAGGCCGCATCGAAGCCGTGCTTGTCCAGCGCCTGCTTGAGCGCCTCGGTCTTCATCACGTCCGTGTACTTGCTGCCGTGATCGAAGGGGTTCATGCCCCGCGCCAGTCCGTCGTGATTGGTATGGACCAGAAGCTCCATCCCCGACTCGCGCGCCACCTGATTGCGAAACTCGATCATCGCCCGGAACTTCCAGGTGGTATCGATGTGCAAAAGCGGAAAAGGCGGAATGCCCGGCGCAAAAGCCTTGCGCGCCAGGTGAAGCATCACCGCCGAATCCTTGCCAATGGAGTAGAGCATCACCGGATGCTCAAACTCTGCCGCCACTTCGCGGATGATGTGGATGCTCTCAGCTTCCAGTTGTTTCAGGTGCGTCAGCGTGTGTCGGGCCATGGGGCGCTCGAAAGGTGTGGGCAAACGCTTCGTAGCGTAACTGAGATTCGTTACAAATCCCACAACATCCAGGGAAGACGCTCAATTGCCCCTATGCCGGTTCACTCGGGAAACTCTGCACAAATCCATCCATGGATTTATGCAGACACGCCCGGGCCGATAC
>JBNGDJ010000127.1:0-5877 GCA_049974825.1 Halothiobacillaceae bacterium
TCCCATGCAGAGCCTGGGAACGAGGACGGGGAACGCCTACCGGGCCTGCTCCGCAGGCCCGACCAACCCGTAGCCCCCGCTTCACTGGAGGAATCGGTTCGGTGTCTTCGCCCGGAATAACCTTCGCTAATTATGGATAATAAGAAAATGTTATGAGATTATTCACGCTTATGTAAAATAAGAAGAACAGGCTGGCATCCGCGGGCCACCCAACCTGCGGCGGTGATCCCCCGGCAGGTTTGCATTCTCCGTCCCGCGCCCGGCCATCCGTCCCACGCATCCAAGAGGGTCTTGAACATGGATATGATCGGTCTGTATCCCATGTGGTTCGAACCCGGTATTGGCAGCGGCTGGATCATCGGCATCATCGCCACGGTCCACGTGCTGTTTTCCCATACCGCGGTCGGCGCGGCGATCCTGTTCGCCGTTCTCGCCTATATCGGCTATCGCGACAACCGGCCGGAGCTGGTCGACTTCATCAAGAAGTACGGCTTGTTCCTGCTGGTGTTCTCCTACGTTCTGGGGTCGATCACCGGCCCGGGTATCTGGTATTCCACCACGGTCGGCTCACCCCGCGGCATCTCGGCGCTGATCCACACCTTCGTCTGGAAGTGGGCGACCGAATGGGTGTTCTTCGTCATCGAGGTGATCGGGGTGTACATGATCGTGTACCTCGTCGGCAAGGTGAGCGTGCGCACCCACATGAAGATCGCGCTGGTCTTCGGCCTGGCCTCCTACGGGACGATGGCGATCATCATCGGCATCCTGTCGTTCATGATGTGGCCGGGACAGGCATCCTGGTTTGCCGAGGGCGGATACCTGAATGCCTTCTACGGCGAGCACACCTTCGCGTCGCTGGCGGTGCGGACCGCGTTCATGTTCACCATGGCGGCAGTGGTCGGGGGCATCGTGGCCGCCGGGCTGAAGGATCAGCAGTTCAAGCGCTGGCTGGTCACGCGCCTGTCGCTGCTGGGGATCGGCTCGATTCTCGTGGGTGCGCTGACCTTCATGTGGTACATGAACACGCTGCCAACGACGGCGGAGCTGGTGTTCGAGAACCGTATGCCGGAGTCCTTCGTGCCGATGGTGCTGACCGTGCTGGCGCTGATCCTGGCCTACTTCGTGGC
This sequence comes from Halothiobacillaceae bacterium, assembly GCA_049974825.1. Taxonomy (GTDB): domain Bacteria; phylum Pseudomonadota; class Gammaproteobacteria; order Halothiobacillales; family Halothiobacillaceae; genus JBKHDT01. The sequence goes on from JBNGDJ010000127.1 coordinate 1,128, forward strand.
CACCCTGCTGCAGCCGCGATTCGTCACGGCGGGCATTGCCAGCGTGGCAACGGTCGCCATCCTGGTGCTTGGCCTGTGGCCGGGCGAGACGACCCGCGAGTCGATCCGCAAGCCCTGGGTGGCTGGCCAGTACGTGTACTCCAACCAGGTGATCGGCCGTGACGTGCCGGGCATGAATGTCTCGTCCGAGGTGCCGCTGATCGAGGCGCACGGCTTCACCAAGACAGCGGTGTTCTGGCCGGAGTCGCAACGCGAAATCACCACCACCAACGCGCACGAAGTGGGTCGTACGCTGGCGATCAACGCCTGTTCCAACTGTCACTCGCTGACCGACTCGGGGATTCGCCCGATGGTGAACTACCTGGGTGGCATCCACGACGTTGACCGCATCAAGACCTACCTGCTGGGGGCGCTGGCAACGGGCAACACGATGTACATGCCGAAGATTCCGCTCAACGACCGGGAGGCGGAAGCCCTGGCGCTGTACCTGGCCAGCCTGAACGACCCGGGCGTGGTCGCCCGCTACCAGGCCGAGAAGTCGGCCGTCGCCCAAAACACCGTGGAGGAATAAATCATGGATGCATCCATGCTCTACGCGCTGCGGGACCCCATGGGGGTTCCGTCCCACCCGATCCTGTTTCTTGTCCTGGGGGTGCTGACCTGGGCCCTGCACATCGCGGCTGTCCACGTGATGCTCGGCTCGTCTTCGCTGGCGATCTGGGGGTCTTTTGGAACCGACGCCCACCGGCGTCGGCTGGCGGCGGCCATGCTGATGACCGCCAAGGTGGCCATTTCCGTGGCCATTGTGCTGGGTGTTGCGCCGCTGCTCTTCGTGCAGGTGATCTACGACCCGTTCTGGTACACCTCGAACGTGCTGTCGGCCTGGTGGGCCATTGGCTTCATCGTGATCCTGATGGTCGCCACCCTGCTGTTGTTCGTGTACTACGCCCGCAATCCGAAGCTGGCCGAAGGCGCGAAGGCCAGCTGCCCGGGATCGATGATTCTCTCGGTGGTGCTCATGCTGGCGGTGGGCTTCATCATGCACGTGCTGTCCGTGCAGATGCTCTCGCCTGACCAGTGGATGGAATGGTACGCCCCCAACGGGCAGCTCGATGCCAGCGGCACCGGCCTGCATGACTACAACCTCTGGCGCTTCGGCTTCTTCATCGCCTTGTCCGCACCGGTCACCGGCGCCTGGCTGATGGCCTACCGGCGCTACCTGTCGGTCCGCGAGGGTGAGGATCAGGCCTACCTTGCCTGGGTCGGCGGTCTGGCCCAGAAGCTGGCGATTGTCGGCGGCGTGGTCTCGCTGGTCTTTCTGGCGCTGTGGATGGCTACCCTGCCCGAGGCCATTGCCGGGTTTGCCTTCTCGCCTTGGGTCATCGCCAGCGTACTGATGCTGCTGGTCACGGTGTTTCTGCCCAACATCCTCGGACGGCGCATGGAGCAGGGGCTCTGGGGCTACTCGGTGCTGGCGGTCGGCACGGTTGCCTTGATCGTGGTCGCGGCCATGCGCGAGGCGGTGCGCTGGACCGTGCTGTACGGGCAGTTCGACTACAACCCGCTGGACTACCTGGTCAACATGGACTGGTACTCCACCCTGCTGTTCTTCGCCACCTTCGGCATCATGGGCGGCATCGTGGTCGGCTACCTGCTGACGGTCGCCTGGAAGGCCGGCCAGACCCGCGGCATGTACACCCCGTCGCCCGCGATTGACCGGCTGGGCACCCTGGCCATCGCCTCGCTGGCCATCTGGATGCTGCAGTACTTCGGCTTCGGCATTTACACCATGATGATCCAGTAAGGAAAACTCTGCACAAATCCATCCATGGATTTATGGGCTGGCGCCAGCTCTAACGCGTCAGCAGGCTTTGCCCGCGTTCAGCAACGCCCGGGTCGATACATGCTCGGCCCGGGCTCCGCGATTCAATGGCTTGCGCCATTGTGCGGCAGGGCATCCGAGACCGGCACGGGAAGGCCTGCACGAATGCAGCCCTTCCCAAAGCAGGCCTCGCCAGCCCGCCTGTCTCAGTGGCCATGCGTTTCGGATCGATTCGCATGGCCATTTTCTTTTTAGGGATCTAAAAACCTTGACCAGCTATCATATTTTTTGATTAGCTTGCGCTTATACGGGTATCAATCTCGATCCAGGCAACCCGTGATCAACGGAACATTGGAGTGGCAGACACCATGAGATCCAGAACATTCAAGAAACTGCTGGCGGCCCTTGGCCTGCTCGCCCTGGGCAGCCTGTCCGCCCAGGCCGAGGTATCCGGCGAAATGGCGGCCCAGACCTGCGCCGGGTGCCACGGCACCCAGGGCTACATCAGCGACTCGGCCTTCATGCCGCTTGCCGGCATGGATCAGGCGCAATTCATCCAGGCAATGAAGTCCTTCGCGGACGGCAGTCGCCCGGGCACGCTGATGGGCCCGATCGCCGCCGGATTCTCCGATGCGGAGATCCGCGCCATGGCCGAATACTTTGCCCAGTTTCCGAAAGAGCGTGGAGGTCCCCAATGAACCGCATCGCACGTCGTGACTTTCTCAAGGTGCTGGGCGCGGGCGCCCTCGCCGGAACCAGCTTCACCGCCGGCAAGACCGCCTTTGCCGGGGCACAGCCACATGTCGTGGTGATTGGCGGCGGCGTCGGTGGCGCCACCTTCGCCAAGTACCTGCGCATGGCCGACCCCGGCGTCAAGGTCACCATCGTCGAGATGAACGAAAAGTACCTGCGCCCCTACGGCTCCAGCGAGGTGATTACCGGCCACATCAGCATGGATGACATCACCATCAGCTACGACGCCCTGCGCGACAAGTACGGCATCAACTTCCTGATCGACCGGGTCACCGGCATCGACTTTGACGGGCAGTCGGTCCGCACCGCCGGTGGCAACACGCTCAAATACGACCGGCTGGTGGTCTCGCCCGGCATCTCGATCGACTTCGACGCCGTCGAGGGCCTGGACCAAGAGGTGTCCGACACCAAGATTCCCCACGCCTGGATTCCCGGCGCCCAGACCGAGCTCATGGCGCGCCAGCTCAGGGAAGTGCCCGAGGGCGGCACCGTCATTATCGCCCCGCCGCCGAACCCCTACCGCTGCCCGCCCGGGCCGTACGAGCGCGCCGGCCTGTTCGCCCAGTGGTTCAAGGACCACGGCAACCCGAATGCGAAAGTGGTGATTCTCGACCCGAAAAACGGCTTCACCACCGACTTCACCATGCTGCACGTCTGGAACAAGCTCTACGGCTTCAATATCCCCGAGCAGGCCCGCGGCCTGTATACCGAGGATCAGCTCGCCAGCCTGACCGAGCACGACGGCCCCGGCATGATCGAGTGGGTCATGGGAGACATGGGCGGCCGCGTGCTGCGTGTCGACCCGGATGCCATGGTCGTCGAGACCGAAATGGGTCAGTACGAAGCGGACATGATCAACATCATCCCGCCGCTCAAGGCCGGCAAGATCGCACTGGAAACCGGCCTGGCCGATTCCAGCGGCTGGTGCCCCATCGAGCGCAAAACCTTCGAATCGACGATCGCGAAGAACGTGCACGTACTGGGCGACTCCTGCATCGCCGACGCGATGCCCAAGTCCGGGTACTCCGCCAACAGCCAGGCCAAGGTCGTGGCACTGCAGGTCAAGGCCCTGCTTGCCGGGCAGGAACCGGGCACACCCATCTGGCAGAACACCTGCTACGCCCTGGCCGGCAACATCGACTACGGCATGTTCGTCGCGGACGTCTTCCGCCTGCAGGACGGGCGCATCCGTCGTCTCGACAACCCGCGCTACCTGCCCTTCGACGCCACCGAGGCCCAGTATCGACTCGCCGCGCTGTACCAGCAGAACTGGATGCAGGCGTTTACCGAAGACTGCTTCGCCTGAGGGAACCGCTCATGAAGATCCGAAACACCCTGACCGCCATCGTCGCTGGCCTTGCCCTCGCCGGCGGCGTCCAGGCAGCCGATCATGGACGCGCCGCCGCCGAACCCTGGACCCCCGGCGCCTGGATGAACGCGCTCCAGTCCATGCCCGACGGCGACGTGCGCCGCGGCGAACAGCTCCATGGAAACATGTTCTGCGCCTCCTGCCACGGCGCCCGGGGCGAGTCCGTCAGTGACAACTGGCCGGCCCTGAATGGCCAGCGCGCCGAGTACACCTACAAGATGCTGCTCGACTACAAGGACGCGCGCCGCCAAGAGGACGGCCGGGCCGACATCATGGTCGAAATCGCCCAGTTCCTCTCCGAACAGGACATGGCGGACCTCGCGGCCTTCTACGCCGACCAGCCCCTGCCCGAACCGCGCCCCCGGACACTGGACGACGAACAGTTCGCCCAGGTCGACAAGCTCGTCCGACAGGGCGACCCGACTCGCCTGCTCACCCCCTGCGCTGCCTGCCACGGCGCCAAGGGCGAGGGCGGCATCAACGAAACCCCCGCCCTGGCAGGACAAGTGCCCGACTACTTCATCCGCACCATGAAAGCCTACCGGGACGGCCTGCGGAGCAACGACGTCAACAAGGGCATGAGCCAGTTCGCCAAGCCCCTGACCGACGAGGAAATCCGCCTGCTGGCCGAATACTACGCCAGCATGCCGACGACGGACTGACCCCCGGTCCATCCGCCCACCATCCTCGTTCAGACCCGCAACGCCCCGGCCCACCGGGGCGTTTTTTTTGCGCCCGCGTATCACCAAGCAAACCCCACCCCCTCGTTCCCAAGCTCCGCTTGGGAACGCCTACCGGGCCTGCTC
>JBNGDJ010000128.1:0-5841 GCA_049974825.1 Halothiobacillaceae bacterium
CGCAATGGCCGCAGGCATGGCATCCCGGGCAGGGCAAAAAACATTGTCTAAGGAATCTCTGCACGAATGCTGAGATTCCCGATTGGGGCATGTGCCAAGCTTGCCTGCTCTGCTGCGGGTCAGCGAATGGCGCCTGAATCGACCAGAAGCTCATGCAGGCGTTCTGCCAGGGCATCGTAGCCCCGGGCATTCAGATGGATCGGGTCGGACTTGTAGCCCGGCCGCTTGAGCAGCGAGGCAACCAGGCCGCGTTCGAATACCACGTCATGTGCCTCGGCCACCTCGTCGTACAAGGGGGCAGAGGATGAGAACAGCGATTTTTCGGGGACACCGAGCAGAATCACGTCGATATTGCGCGCCTCCGCCATGCGAATCATCGCCTGCAGGTTTGCCCGGGTTTGTTCCGGCGCGCCGTTGCGGAGGATGTCGTTCCCGCCCATCAGCAGAATCATCAGGTCGGGGTCGCTGCGATCCAGGGTGTCAGGCAGCCTGGCCAAGCCTTCGGCACTGGTCTGGCCCGACACGCCAGCGTTGATTACGGTCAATCCGGTCCGCTCGGCAAGACGGCTGGGATAGTCCTCGCCTTTGCCGGCCCCGATGCCTTCGGTCAGGCTGTCCCCGAAGGCCAGGATCACCGCATCCGGCGGAAGCGGCTCTAGCGGTGCCCGACTGCAGGCTGCGAGCAGCAAGATCAGCACAGTCGGCAACAGTAGTCGGGGAATGGGCAATCGATGCATGGCGGGTTGCATGGCCTGCGGATATGGGTTGTGGTTCACGGAACCCTTCGGCAAGGTCCCGCGCGGCTGCCGAGGTTGCTTGGTCGATTCAGGCAGGGTCGAGATCTGACCATTGCGCCTCAACGTGGTTTCGTCCTGCCTGCTTGGCGCGGTAGAGCGCCCGGTCGGCTCGAACCAGCGCCTGTTCCCCATTTCGATCATCCGCGGAAAAGTCCGTCAGGCCAATGCTGACGGTAATCTCGATGCGCTGGTCGTTGTGACTGGCAGCCCGGGACTGGACCGACTGGCGCAGTCGCTCGGCAAACTGCATTCCGCCTTCGGGATGGGCGTCCGGAAGAATCATGGCGAATTCCTCCCCGCCAAGGCGGCCGAGCACATCCACCTTGCGCTTGAGGTCGGTGACGGTGGCGACGAAATGCCGCAGGACATCGTCCCCTGCCGCGTGCCCGTGCTGGTCATTCACCTGCTTGAAGTGGTCAATGTCCATCATCAGGACCACCACCGGTCGACGATGGCGCAGATGGCGCGCCAGTTCCTCTTCGAGGCGTTCCATGAAATGGCGTCGGTTGGCGGTGCCAGTGAGGGTGTCGGTGGTCGCCAGGCGGTTGAGCTGCGCCTCCCGCTGCTTGCGGTCGGTAATGTCGCGGTAGATCCAGAGATTGCCCAGCAGGTTGTCTCCGCGGACGATCGGCAGGTAGTCGCGTTCAAACGTTCGACCATCAACCAGTGCCCACTCCTCGTTGACCACCGGCAGCTGCCGCTCCAGCAGCTCGGCAATGCGTTGGACAAATCGTTCGGGTTCGCGGAACAGGTGCTTGACCTGTTCGGCACTGTGGCTGCAGTCCGTCCCGATCAGTGCTTCCGGCGGTACCGGTATGTCGAACAGGTCACAGAAATTCTGGTTGGTCAGCTCGATATGCCGGTCCTCGGTCTCCAGCAGCACGCCGGCGTGGAAGTTCTCGATGACCAGGGCCAGGCGTGCCCGGGCATCGCGCAGGGCTTCCTCGGCCTCGACGCGCTCGGTCATGTCCTGGAACATGACCACCAGTCCGCGATGTTCATTGGGTTCATCCACCGGTGCGATCGACAGCGCGACCGGAAAGCAGCTGCCGTCGCGCCGGCGGAACCAGAGATCATCCACGCGCCGGGCCATCCCGTCATGCAGTGTTTGCGCGAAGGGGCAGGGGCGGGGTGGCTCGGTCGGGTCGTCGTTGCTGCAGACAAACTGGTGCGAGGTGGCATCGCGGTTCAGCTCGCCTTCCTCGTAGCCCAGCAGCTTCAGGGCGGCGGGGTTGATAAAGCTGATCCGGCCCTCGCCGTCGATGCCGAAGATGCCCTCTTCGGCGGATTCGAGCAGCAGCGCATTGCGATGCGAAACCGTCCTCAGCGCAACCTCCGCCAGCTTGCGCCGGGAAATATCCGTATAGGTGCCCATGACACGCCGCGGGCGGTTGTTCAGCCACTCGACGACCCGGCCGCGTCCCATCAGCCACTGCCAGTCATCCGCCGCACGACGCATCCGGATCTCGAACCGGACGGTCTGTCCCCCGGCGAGCTGGGCGTTCATTGCGTCGATGGCCGCGTCCCGGTCGTCCGGGTGCAGCAGGGACTGCCAGGTGTCGAAATCCAGCGCGAAGGCATCCGGCGGATAGCCGAGCATCGCGTAGCACCGCTCGTCCCAGTAAATGGCATCCTCGTGGACATCCCATTCCCACATGCCGTCCTCGACGGCTGCCATCGTGTTGCGGAATCGCGCCTCGCTTTCGCGCAGCGCCTCTTCGGCCAGCTTGAGCTCGGTGACATCCTGAACCGTGCCGAGCGCACGCAGCATCCTTCCTTCTTCGTCCAGACTGAACTCGGCCAGCTCGTGCACCCAGCGGATTTCGCCGTCCACCACGACTCGGTGGATCACGTCGTAGGGGTGATCCTCAAGAGCGCGACGCCACGCGCTGTCAACCAGGTCCCGGTCTTCCGGGTGGATGTGTTGCAAAAACCGCTCGTAGTCGATTGGCTCATCGGGTGACATGCCGAAGATGCGGTAGGTCTGATCCGACCAGTGCAGCAGGCCCCGCGGAATGTCCAGTTCCCAGGTGCCCAGTCGGGCGACCTCCTGAGCGCGGGTCAGGCGCCGTTCGTTCTCGCGCAGGGCATCCGTCGCTGTGTCCACGCGTTGCTGCATGACGCGGCGCAGGATCATCGCGCCCCCGATCAGCAGTGCCTGAACCAGGATGAAGGTCACGGCCAGGGTGACCATCATCCGGGACTGGCGCTCGTGCAGGCTGGCCACGCCCGCGGTGATGTCGCGCCACATCAGCACAAAGCCTGCGGGCGGGCGCGCCGGGTCGCGCGTACCCAGATAGTCCCGCAATGGAAACTGGACCAGCTGCCAATGCCGTCCTGCCCATTCGAGGGTGGCAGTGGACAGGTGTTCGGGGGACAGAGTCGGCAGATCGGCGCGCGTTACCCACTGAGCTGCATCAGCCCGGGAACTGCCCTCGAGAAAGCAGCCGCAACTGTGGCGCATGAACTCGCCAGCCTCATCGAGGTGGTCAGCCCAGACCGATTCTTCCACCAGTCGATCATCGAGCATCACCGCTACGCCGGCATCGGTCAGCCGGTCCAGGCGAGCCAGCATGGTTTCGAAGGAGGTGCCGGCTTCCAGGGCCCCGACATACTCGCGTTCACCGCTTGGCGCGTCATGCCAGACAGGCACGACGCCCCGAACGCCTGAATACACGCGACCAACCTCGAAGCCGCTTCTGGGCTGGTGGTCGCGGTTGACGTCCTCGATGATATGGCGCAGTCCGTCCATGCGGTCGCCGAACTTCTCCGGCCGATGCACGCGCAGAAAGGAGAGAGACCCGGGCCCGAAATGAAAATGCAGCTGGCGAAGATCGAACTCCAGCTGCATCTGCTGCCAGGAATCGGCGAGCTCGGCCATCAAGGCGGCCCGGACTTTGGCTGTTTGCTCGCCGCCTGCGCCGCCGCCTTCTTGTGCCAACGCCTCGCGGGCCTGGTGAAAAAGGTGCTGGATCTCGCGGTCGTTGGCTACCAGTGCCGCCAGTGCCAGCATCTTCTGCTCCAGGCCGTCGAGAGCCGCCTCGAATTGTGCCTGCTTGGCTTCGGCGTCCTGCTCAAGTTCCTGCTGGTATTCCTGCGCCATGCCGACCCAGGCACCCCGTCCCGCCGCGATAAACAGCAAAGAGACCAGCGCGGCCAGGAAGACAATCACGGTCGAGAAGGTGACCCTGCTCTTGACTGATTCCTTCACGCTCCTGTCTCCCGCAGCTGTTCATGAATCGCTTGACCTTGTGGCCGGTCGACCCGGCACAAGCAGAATGCCGAAAAAAAGGGCTTCCCGCCTTTTTTTCAACTCGCGACGTCGCGGCACATTTCCGCGACGCGCTCGGCAGATCAATCACTTGCCGTGATTGATCTGCGTGCAAGCCTCCCCAAGGCTTGCGTTAACAGGCCGTTGAAAGGTTTTTTCAACGGCCTGCACGGTAAGGTCTGCACGAATGCAGACCTTACCGTGCAGGGCATCCATGCCCTGCCGCAGCCTGGCACAAGCCGTTGAATCGCCGCGTGCCGCGGTTCTGGCGCCCCATGGCAACGGCGCAGATTGCCGCTGCGCGGATTGCCCACTTGTATGACGGGCAAAACGTCTGTCATTTTGCGACCTTGCCACCGGCCGGGCAAGACCGAGGCAGGGTCAATCTGCTCGATCTCCGGCGAATTGAAGGGCTCGGCGGGCGATCAAACTTTTCAATAGCAGCAACCTTGCAATTGACGCGGCATCGGCGAATGATAAGTAGGCGGCTAAGAAATAACGCGCCAAAGCCATCGGATCTGAGTGCGCACCGCCTTGATTGGTGGGGTTGGCCTTGGGTCAGAAGGGGGCGGTGCAACCATGACAAAAACAGGCCGGTGGTGCCGCGGGGGCGCCGAGAAATCAACAGGAAACGGGTCGCGCAGCTGCGTGGCCAGGAGTCATGAAATGCTGAAAAAATGGTTTGGCTTCGGCGTCGTGCCGAGCAGTGTTTCGAAACAAGCGATGATCTGCGTCGTCGCCGGGGCGGCGCTGGCACTCACTTCGGTGACGGCATGGGCTGAAGAGGTAGACAACCCGCCCGACAAGTATCCTGAATCGCTGCTGTATGACCGGCCAATCGAGGTAGCCGATGGCGTGTGGTCGGCGATTGGGGCCACTCAGCCCTACACCTATGAGAACTCGGGGCACAACAACAACCTTTCGTTCGTGATCGGCGAGGAGGCAGTGCTGGTGGTCAATGGCAGTTCGACCCACAAGCTCGCCGAGGCCCTGCACGAGGAGATTCGCCAGATCACGGACGTGCCGGTCAAGTACGTGGTCAACGAGAATGCCCAGCTGCACGCTGCCCTGGGCAACAGCTACTGGAAAGAGCAGGGCGCGACCATCATCGGGCAGGTCGAGGCGGCCAAGTACCTGGAAAAAAGCGGGGCCAACTACCCGTTCCAGGCCAAGGATATTTTCAAGGACAAGGCCGAGGGCAGCGATGAGGTCGTCGGTTATGACGAAACGTTCGAGGACCGCATGGAGATTGATCTCGGCGGTCTGACCGCCGAGTTGATCTATTTCGGTGTTTCGCACGGGCCGGGCGATATCTCTGTCTTCATCCCGGAGCGCGATGTGTTGATTGCCGGGGATATCGCGTTTCACGTGCGCATGTTGCCGGTGTTTGAGTACACGGATACCCGCGCCTGGCTGGAGACCTGGGACGACTTTGCCGAGCTGGCCGAGGACAAGCTGATCATACCCGGTCATGGCGGACCGACGGACTTTGCGACCGTGGACGAATACACCCGGGGGTATCTTGAGTACCTGCGCGGCCAGGTGGGCAAGCTGATCGACGAAGGCGGTACCCTCCAGGATGCCTACGACATTGACCAGAGCATGTACGAGCACCTGCATACCTTCGATGAGCTGGCTCGTCAGAATGCCGGCCGGGTCTATCAGCAGATGGAATTCGAGTTCTGATCTGATCTTGTCTTGCCGCGCGATTGCGCAAGCCTGCAAATCCACGGAAGGCTTTGTGCATATCGATCAAAGGACAGGAGCCGGCCC
>JBNGDJ010000129.1:0-5723 GCA_049974825.1 Halothiobacillaceae bacterium
CTGGGAACGAGGGGGAGTAGAACGCCTGCCGGGCCTGCTCTGCAGGCCCAGCCACCGAGGCGGGGCAATCCCACCACCGTCGGGCAGGACACCACACCGCCGGCTCGGGGAAAATGCCTGCTGCGGCTTCGCCTTGTCAGGCCGGCAGAATCAGATCCGGCGCCGGGTATCAGTCGGCGTTTTCGCTGCCTGCCTCGCCCTCGGCGTTCTTGGTCGCTTCTTCAAGCATGGGCTTGAGCTCGCCGCGCTGGTACAGCTCCATCACGATGTCGTGTCCGCCGATGAGCTCACCATTGACATAGATCTGCGGGAAGGTGGGCCAGTCCTTGTACCGGGGCAGGTTCTCGAAGATTTCCGGGTCGGCGAGGACATTGACATAGCCGAAGGGCACGTTGCAGGCCTTCATCGCCTCGGCCGTGCGGCTGGAAAAACCACAGGTCGGGAACTGCGGTGTGCCTTTCATGAAGATGAGCACCGGGTTGTCGGTAACGTACTGGTGAATGCGATCCATGACGTCCATGGGCTTTCTTGTTCTCCGCTGGATGATGTGTGTGTGGCTGGCCGGGCGGCCAGTCAGGTTTTGCTTGAATTTCCCGAGTGTAACGGTTGGTCGTAGCGAATCAAGCCATGGATCGGGCGGTTTGTTCCGGGCGTTGCTGTGAATAATGTAATTATTTACAGTATTTGGCATGTGCTGGGCCGAATTGTTCTGTCAAACCTGTTACAGCTTTCTGGATGCGGCCTCGCAGCCGGAGGAGCTGGTCGCGCGTGCTGCCGAACGTCGCTATCAAGCGCTCGCGATTACGGATGAATGTTCCCTGGCCGGTGTGGTGAAGGCACATGCGGCCGGCAAGGCCCTGGTCGAGGAGGGTGGGGCGGCTCCGTCGCTGATTGTCGGCAGCCTGTTTCAGCTTGCCGAGGGTGACCGGCTTCTGCTGTTGGTAGCTGACGAGGACGGATATGCCGCGCTCTGCCGGTTGATTACCCGCGCGCGGGGACGCGAGAAAAAGGGTGACTATCGCCTGGAACGCCCGGATCTGGCGGAACTGGATACCGGCCTGCTGGCAATCTGGCTGGTCGAGCCAGAAGAAAGGCAAGACCCCTCGGTTTTGGCCGGGTACTTCCCGGGGCGGTTCTGGATTGGTTGCCCGGCCTGGCAGGACGGGCTGGATACGCAGCGGCAGCAGCGGGCGCATGCACTGGCCGTGGAACTGGACCTGCCGGTGGTGGCCGTGGGCGGGGTGCGGATGCATGTGGCGTCGCGCAAGCCGCTGCTGGATGTGATGACGGCCATTCGTCATCGCACGACGGTTCAGGAAGCCGGCGCCTGGTTGACACCCAACGCCCGCCGGTTTTTGCGACCCGTGGCCACGCTGCGGTCGTTGTTTCCCGAGTCGTGGGTGCAAGAGGCCCTGAAGGTGGCCGAGCGTTGCCGGTTCTCGCTGGACAGCCTGCGCTATCGCTATCCAGAGGATGACATTCCGCCGGGCATGACCGGCGACGCCCGGTTGCGCGAGCTGACCGAGCAGGGGATGGCGGAACGATGGCCAGGGGGCGTGCCGGAGGCGGTGCGGAAACAGATTGAGCACGAGCTGGCCGTGATCGCGGAACTGGGTTATGCGGCCTACTTTCTCACGGTGCATGACCTGGTCCGCTTCGCGCGCTCGCGGGGGATTCTCTGCCAGGGACGGGGGTCGGCCGCCAACTCGGCCGTGTGCTACGCGCTGGGGATCACGGCCGTCAACCCAGCCGAGTCTTCGATGCTGTTCGAGCGTTTCATCTCCCGGGAGCGGGGCGAACCGCCGGATATTGACGTGGATTTCGAGCACGAGCGGCGCGAGGAGGTGATCCAGTATCTCTACCAGCGCTATGGCCGTGATCGAGCCGCGCTGGCCGCCTCCGTGATTACCTATCGGCGTCGTTCGGCATTGCGCGACGTGGGCCGGGCCCTGGGAATTGACGCGGCAGCCATCGACCGGCTGTCTGAAAATCTCTCTTGGTGGGAGCGCGAGGTGCCTGCAGAACGGCTCGCCGAGGTCGGCCTGGCGCCGGAAGGACGTCAGGCGCGCCTCTGGCTTGAGCTGTCCCGGGCGTTGCAGGGCTTCCCGCGCCATCTTTCGCAGCATGTGGGCGGCTTCGTCATCGCCCGGGACCAGCTGGTGGATCTCGTTCCGGTGGAGCCGGCCGCCATGGCCGGCAGAACGGTGATCCAGTGGGACAAGGACGACCTGGATGTCATGGGACTGATGAAGATCGACGTGCTCGCGCTGGGCATGTTGACCGCCCTGAGAAGGGCGCTGGCGCTGATCGAGCGGCACCGGGGTGAGGCGATGGCGCTGTGGCAGATTCCGCGGGAGGATCCGGCCACCTGGGCCATGATTCAGCGCGCCGACACCGTGGGCGTGTTCCAGATTGAATCCCGCGCCCAGATGAGCATGTTGCCGCGCCTGCGGCCTCGTCGCTTCCACGATCTGGTCATCGAGATCGCACTGGTGCGTCCCGGACCCATTCAGGGAGAAATGGTTCACCCCTATCTGCGCCGCCGCGACGGCCTGGAACCGGTGGAATATCCCAGCCCGGAAGTCGAACGGGTGCTGAAGCGAACCCTCGGCGTGCCGATTTTCCAGGAACAGGTCATCGAGCTGGCCATGGTGGCCGGAGGGTTCACGGCCGGCGAGGCTGACCGGCTGCGTCGGGCGCTGGGCGCCTGGAAGCGCAAGGGCCAGCTCGAACCATTTCGACAGCGGCTGTTCCAGGGCATGGTGGCACGCGGGTATGCGCCGGAATACGCCGAACGCATCTTCCAGCAGATTCTCGGCTTTGGCGAGTATGGTTTTCCGGAATCGCACTCGGCCAGTTTCGCGCTGCTGGCCTACGCTTCTGCCTGGATCAAGTGCCACGAGCCGGCCGCGTTTTACTGCGCCCTGCTCAACAGCCAGCCCATGGGATTCTACGGCCCCTCCCAGCTGATCCAGGACGCCCGGCGCCACGGTGTCGAAATCCGACCGGTCTGCGTCAACCACAGCCAAGTCGAGTCCTCGCTGGAAGCAGGACAACGCGATGGCACCTTGGCCCTCAGGCTGGGGCTGACCGCCATTCGCGGGCTGGGGCGAACCGCCGCCGAACGGCTGGTCGCCAGCCGGATGCAGAACGGGGCCTTCGAAAGCGTTCGGGACGTCGCCTTGCGCTGCGGGCTGGATCGAAAGCGCATGTCGGCTCTGGCCGATGCAGGCGCCCTGGCCTCGCTGTCGGTGCATCGTCGCCAGGCCTTGTGGGCAGCGCAGGGCGCCGAACGCCTGCCTGGCTTGCTCGCCCAGGCGCATCCTCCGGAGTCCCGTCCCGTTTTGCCGCCACCGGCAGAAGTTGACGACCTGCGCGCCGATTATCAGCGCCTGGGCCTGACACTTGGACGGCACCCGCTGGCTCTGCTGCGTCCTCGGCTGGAGCAACGACGAGTACACACCGCCGCCTCCTTGGCGCGTACGCGGCACGGTGCGCATGTGACCTATGCGGGCCTGGTGACGACCCGGCAGCGCCCCGGCTCGGCGAACGGCACCGTCTTCCTGACGCTTGAAGACGAAACCGGCCCGGTCAACGTCATCGTCTGGCCAGCAAGGGTGGCGCGCTTTCGACGTGCCGTGACCAGCGGCCGCTTCCTGCAGATCCGCGGACAATGGCAAGTGAGCTCTGGCGTGGCGAATCTTGTGGCCGGGTACCTCAGGGATATCAGTGACCTGCTTTCTGAAGTTCCAGCGAGTTCTCGGGATTTCCACTGACCGTGAAGAAATTGCTCATCCGGCAACCCGCTGACGGACCAATGCCTGATGTGGCGTCGCCTTGGGGGGGGGCTGCGGAACTACCGCGGCTGGGCCGGGCACGGCCCGCAGGCCGGATCAGCATCCCCGGTGCGGATCCGGTAACTACGGCAAAAACCACTCCCACGTCCCTCGTTCCCAAGCGGAGCTTGGGAATGCCTGCCGGGCCTGCTCTGCAGGCCCAGCCATCGCGGCCGGGTCAGCGTTGTTACGCTGCGATCTCTACTCATATGGAAACCTCGAAAAACCACTTCCCTGTGGTTTTTCGAGGTCGTCCTTCGCGGGAGACCCGCGAAGGACTCACGCTATTTCAACCGCTTACGCGGTTGACGCGTTGGGGCATCCCTGCCCCAAAGGGCGCCTCGAAAGGTTTTTCGAGGCGCCCATATGTCTATTTGAAAATGTGCTCCTGGAATTTTTGTCCGGAAAAGAACGTCGCCCTTGATCCGCATGAAAATACGGTCTACTTTCTTTCCTGGGTGGCGCGTCAAGGAAATTCTGACCACGATTCATGACTAACGCGTCAATTCGAGTTGGCATGTGTTTTCGTTGCGAGTTTCTCGGTGGTCGCGCTACGGAATGGAGGTTTACAGGGAGGAAATTCAATGAATGCAGGGTTTGATGTCAACCGGATTGCTCGTCGCGTCGGATGGGGCATGCTGCTGGTATTACTTGGCCTGCCGGCACTTGAGGCCGCCGCCCAGAGCGTCTATCGCTGCGAGGGGCCGGACGGGCAGATCACCTTTTCAGATACCCCGTGTCCTTCCGGGCACCAGGCAGAGCGTCAAACGCTTGAGGCCGACCCCGGCATACCATTCCATGCGTCGCCCCCGTTGCGCCCGCCAGCGAAGACCGGGCACAACGCACCTGACGAGCACGTGCCCGACACTTCATCCAGCGAGCCGCCCAAGGCGGCCGATCGCATCCTTCGCTGCGGCAAGTTTTCGTTCCGCGACCTCACGCCGGTAACCGCCGAATTTGTTTCGGGCTTTGCCGATTACTACGGCAACGTGACCGGTTACGTTGACAAGTACCGCTGTGCCGGCGGGCAGGTTCGTCTTGAAGGACAGTACGGCAGCCGAATCAACGACCGCGACCTGGGTCGAGAGGCGGCCGGTCACCTGCGCGCCGAAATGCTCGACGGGCGAGTGCTGCGCGGACATGCCGGACGCATTTACGGACCCGGCCGGGTCAGCCTCGGCAAGTGGTACCGCGGGCAGTTCTGCTTTGGCGACAGTGACGCGGATGTCCACCAGTTTCACTGCCGCTGAGGCGGTGCTCCAGTTCCCTGGAGTCCGCACCGCCACCATCAATCCATAAAGCATCGTTCAAGCATGCATGCCCCGCAAAAAGCTTGTGACCGCACACGATCGGCGCGAGACTCGTACACTTCGCCCGTTGCTTTTCGCGGCCCGATGCCAAACGGATGTTGCACTCCTCTTGGATCGTCGTTCTGCCTCAAGGCGCCCAGGTGTCATGTTTCCGTTACTTTCTTGGGTACACTGCCGTTGCCGTCCGCGCTTTCATCGTCGTCATGTTCCGGCGACAGGTTGCGCATGGCGTTAATTGTTGCATCGGCACGAGCTCTTGATGATGCCCTGATGTGGCCCTGACATTTGGCGCAGCGCGGGAAATCGATAGCACACCAGGATCAGCAGGTTCGGCAGCTTGTCGAGCAGGGCATTCGTAGTTGTGTATTCAGCGCGCTGAGTGCCTGGCCCCACCTTCCGGGAATCTTAGTACTCGTGCAGCGATTCCCTGCTTGATGTGTACTGCGTCAACGTATTCAATAATCAGAAAAAACTACATGCCAAAAATCACCTTGTCTCTTGTTCTGCTGGCTGTTTTTGTTTTGCTCTGTCTCAGCCTTGTTGGGTCCAGTTGGGTTGCAGACGGTCTGAGGGCCTG
>JBNGDJ010000130.1:0-5657 GCA_049974825.1 Halothiobacillaceae bacterium
TTCTGTTTCCGGGCATGTGAAAGTCTACCCTCGGGAGGCCGCATTCCGCAAGGGGTTCCAGAGGCCGGTTGCCGCAATCGAGCCGTTTTTTGGCGCTTGGACGCCAACCCCCTGTTGAAAACCTGTGCGCAAACCAAAAAACATCCATTGAATCAGATGGATGTAATGGTCGAGCTCGTTGCGCAATTCATGCGTTTTATGCGAAGTAATCATAAAATATTGTTTTAACGAAACAATCTGCCGCTCGATAGCCTGCTAACAATGTTGCCCAAAAACCACTGTTGTATTTTCGTGTTGCTCTGGAGATACACTTGGCGATACACCCGTCGCGACGGAACGCGACATGGTGGATTGCCGGGATACCCACGACAGGGCGCAGTCAGACCACTTCCCATACGGGATCGTGCAGCGGCCCGCCGACGCCATCAAACAGGACATCCTTGCGATCGTATCCGCAGAGCCGATAGTAGCGGACCCGGTCTTCCTCCGGGTCAATCACTCGTCGAATCCGTGCCTTCATGGCCCGATAACGCGGAGCGTCCAGCGGGCATTCAAATACACTCAGCTGCACGCGCTCGCCGTAGCCTTCCATAATGCGGGCTACGCGGCGCAGTCGCTTGGGGTCGCTGATGTCGTAGCAAACGATGTACATATCCCCCCTTCCCGGACTGGTCTGCACCTTCTCGAAAAACAATCAGGCAAGGTCTGCATGAATGCTTCAGATTCCCGATTGCAGCATCAATGCCCCGCAGCCACCACCACAACTTGAACCATGGGACTGCCAACCAACGCATGTCTGTCAGCCCCTGCATTTCTGCGCAGGGCCCGCAGAAGAATTTGTGCCGTCGCTGCCTTGGCCCACAGCGAAGTGCGCGGCATTTTCAGATGATGTACAAGTCGGGGTCGTCGGGTTCTCTGCCGAGTCCTTCGTATTCGACCTGGCCAACGCAGTAACCGCAAAGGGGGTAGTATCGGATGCTGTCGGTTTGCGGATCAATCATCCGGGCAAGCTCCCCCCGCAGATAGGTCAGTTCGTCACGCGTGAGAAAACATTCGAACACGCTTTTCTGGGTGCGCTCACCGCGGCCGAGCAAGGCTTTTTCCACGGCCAGGCGCGTCTTGTCTTCGCTGATGTCGTAGGCAACAACCCACAGCCGGGTGCCCATGCCCTGCTCTCCTCTGACATGACGAATGTTCCGTCGACCCTGCTCCGGGAACCGCGAAAAACTCCGTCCTTGGTTTTTCTCGAAAGGTTTTTCCAGTCGCCCTTTCAAGGATTTTGCCGCAAAACCACGAACAGCGCGCATCGAAGGATCGGGCCTGACGAGGCCTCGAAGCTGCACCATGCCAAGGCACATGGGTCACGAAGGCTTTTGGCATAGAAGCCGGGATGGGCGACTCAGCCCTTGAGCCGATAGGGCTTGTATACGGGCTCTTCTCCACGAACGACCCGCGCGTAGTGCCAGACCTGCCGGTGCATGATTCGCTGCATGTCGCTGCGCTTTTTGCCGGTTTCGGCGACCACCTGGCTGCGGACCCGGGTTTGCAGCATCGACAAGTACTGCCGCCTGGCCCGCTCGGTCATGCGACAGGGCAACTCGGCATCGGCCTCCCAAACAAAGCAGTCCCGGTCGAAGGTGCCGCGCAGCAACGCCTGGATGGCCACCTGTTCGACGATCGGGGTTCGGAACTCTTCCATGAGGTCGGAGACCAGGGCTTCATGCCGCCCATTGGTGGCGTGCAGGTGACCGAGCATGGGATGCAGCCCCCGTCGCTCGACCAGACTGTGCATCTGGCTGAACAGGACCCCATAGCCGTAGGAGAGCAGGACATTGAAGGGGTCTTCGGGCGGGCGCTTGCGCCGGCCGGAGAAGCCCCACTGCTCGGGCAGCAGGGCCTTGAGGGCCACGAAGTAGGCCCGGGCACAGGCTCCTTCGATGCCGCGCACCTTGTCGAGGGTGTCGCGGGTGGCGAGTGTATCCTGCAGCAGGGACATGTGGCGCTCGGCCTCCCAGACTTCCGCAAGGTCGCGCCGACGGTTGAGCCGCCGCAGCAGGGCACGCTGGTTGTGAATCTTGGCGGCCACTGCGGCGCGGCCAATCATCAGGGCGAAGTCGGGTTCGTCCTGGCGTCGGAACTGGTGCTTCTGAAGCTCCAAGGCTTCGCGGCGATGCAGGTGCAGGCTGGCGCGGATTCGTCCGGTCGGTTCTGCAAAGTGCCAGCTGACTGGACGCTGGCCGGCATGACGCAACAGCGCGGTGCTGACGAGGCAGTTGCCGTGAATCAGCACATGGTCAAGCTTGTGGATGGGGATGCTGGCCACCTGCTGGCCCTTGCGCAGGACGCCGATGCGCTCGCCGTCCTTGATCAGGGAGTAGCCATGTTCGGTGATGACCAGTCCACGCAGCAGTGGTTCGAGCGGTTCACCATCCCCGCGCACTGAGCGGGTGGCAACATGCCAGCCGCGTCCGGGGTCGGGGTCCTCCAGTGCTTCCTCGGCGGGAATGTCCCGGACAGTCACCAGTTGCTCAAGCACGGCCTCAAGCGCCACTTCAACCGGTTCGGGATCGGGGCCGGCGGGCACGCCCGCAATGCCGGCAGGCTGGGTTTCTTCGGCTTCGCTGGGGGCGGCGGCACTGAGCTGGTCGGCATCCGGCATCACCCAGGTGGCCGCTTGCTGTTCTTCGGGGCGCAGCAGATTGCGGATGAACTCGACACCAAGAAACCGGAACCCCTGGTCAAAATGGGTAATGCGGGTCTTTTCCTGCTTGAGATTGAGCTTCAGCCCCTTGATGACGTCTTCGGTGAGCGCCATGGCTTGCTCGGCGCCCGCCTGGTCCTTGCAGAGAATGAGAAAGTCATCGGCAAAGCGCACCAGGCGCATGTTTTCGCGCAGCAGCGCTTCGTCAAAATCATCGAGATACAGATTGGACAGCAGCGGCGAAATCGGTGAGCCCTGGGGCACGCCCTTGACGATCAGTTGCGGGCTGGAGCCATCCGCCGGCTGCAGGGTGGCGCTCAACCACAGCTCAATCAGAGACAAGGGGCTGTGGTCGGTCAGAGTCTTGCGCAGTTTGGCCAGCAGCAATTCGTGGTTGATCTCGTCGAAGAAGGCCTGGATGTCGGCATCCACGACCCACTGGTATCCCTGATCCCGGTACCAGGCGACGCGGGCCACGGCCATGGGCACCGAACGGCCCACACGGTAGGCAAAGCTGGCATCCTCCAGTTCCTTTTCGATCAACGGACCAAGAACGAGCGCGGTGGCTGTTTGAAGCACGCGATCCCGAACCGTGGGCACCGCCAGCCGCCGCAACCGCCCGTCGGGCTTGGGCAGGGCCACTTCCTTGAGCGGCGCAGGCTTGTACTCGCCGCGCTCGACCATGTGCTTGAGCGTCAGCAGCTTGCCAAAGACATTGTGGGAGAACACCTCGATCGTCTGGCCGTCGACGCCGGCCATGCCCTTGTTGCTGCGCACTTTTTCCCAGGCCTGAAACAGGTTGCGCTCCTGGAGGATGGTCTGAAGGAGGTTTTCGGATGACGGCGAATTCATGCTTCTTGGTTCCAATCATCTGGCCGGCGTGACCACCGCGCCGCCCCACTTGCGCGGGCCAGTCCGTCATTGTCGACAAGCCCGTTCGCCTGCTGCAAGAATAAGCCTTTCGAGTACCCTTTCGGAGCAGGTCCGTGCAAGAGAACGCCCCCTCGGCGGGTGAGTCGCCCGCCTCTGCCGGCTCGACCGGCTTGCCCACCACCCATCTTGCGCTGGTGAGTCACCACCCGATGCCGACTCTAGGCCCCCTGCTCGATCCGGGGCTGGGTTGCCAGAAAGCGATCCTGGTGGCCGGCCGCGAACGCGAACAGCACGCCTGGCACCAGGCGGCAGTGCTCGAGCGTCACGGCCTGGCGGTGCAAGTCGAGACGGTCCGCAGTGCCTACGACCTGACCAAACTTCGGCAAGACTTGGCATTGCTGCTGCCTGCAGAGGAAGAGGCGGCGATCAACGTGACAGGCGGCAGCAAGCTGATGAGCATCGCCGCCCACATGGCGGCCGAGGAGCTCGGCCATGCGGCCTACTACATCCACCTGCACGAGGATAGCGTACTGTGGCTGAACCGGGACTGGCCGGCACACGCCATTGCCGACCGGGTGGGACTGGTGGATTATCTTCGGGCGATCGGGCTGGAAGCGGCTCGGCAGCCGACGACTCCCTTTTCAGGTGACGCGCATGCGCTGGCGCTGGAGATTGCTAGCAACGCCGCGTTGTTCGAACAGTTGCAGGCTTTCACGGGAATCATCCAGACAGGCAAAAGCCAGAAACGCGCGCCGCACAAGTTCAACCGCAAGGAACGCCGAAAGTACAACCGACTGGAAGTCGAGTTGCGGGCAGCCGGCATCGGGCGATGGGAAAGCCCCGACAAGCCGCTTTCGGCTTTTGTCTTCACCCATCCGCAGGGATTGGGCTTTATCAACGGCGTCTGGCTGGAATACCTGGCGGAGGCCGTTGTGCGGCGGCTGGCGGAGAAAACGAGCCTGATTCACGATGTGGAACGCGGGCTGCTGGTGCGTGTGCCGGGTGAGGATGCGACCAGTACACTGGTGAATGAACTGGACGTGATGTTCCTGTTCGACAATGCCCTGTTCATGATCGAGTGCAAGACGGGGAAAAACCAAAATCAGAAAATCACCGAGGATCTGCACCGGCTGGAGACGCTCCGGGATCAGCTCGGGGGCATTCGGGGCAAGGCGCTGCTGCTTTCGCTCAAGCAGCCCGGCGCCAACATGATGCGGCGCGCATCAACCATGGGCATCGGGGTCTGCGCAGGCTTCGAGGAGTTGTCCCGGCTTGAGGCCGTGATTGTGGACTGGCTGGAGGGCGACCCGCAAACGGCCTCGATGAGCTGAGAAGGCCTTGCAAGCGGCCGTGGCGGCAGGTTGATGGTGCCCAGCGCAACACCGGACGCCGGGGGAATCCAGGCACCAATTCAAGGATTTTCCATTGGCGTTGCTGCGGCATCCCTGCCTCGACAAAAACTCTGCCTCGTTCCCAGGCTCTGTCTGGGAACGGGATATGCCGCAAGCTCTGCTTGCGGGGTGTCGGGGGATGATGTGACCAGTTCCGTCGGCCTGACAAGGCGAAGTCGCATCAGGCATTTCCCCGAGCCGGCGGTGTGGTGCCCCTGCCCGACCGTAGTGGGTTTGCCCAGCCTCGGTGGCTGGTTCCCCGAGCCGGCAGTGTGGTGTGGTGCCCTGCCCGACGGTGGTGGGTTTGCCCAGCCTCGGTGGCTGGGCCTGCAGAGCAGGCCCAGCAGGCGTTCCCAAGCAGAGCTTGGGAACGAGGGGTGCGGGGGTGTGGTTGAGGCGCCGGGTCCCGGCTACGGACCGGTGTCGGCCTGCCTCCCCGCCTCGTTCCCAGGCTCCGCCTGGGAACGGGATATGCCGCAAGCTCTGCTTGCGAGGTCGGGGTTCGGCACTGCGTGCCGGATGCGTGCCGAGGGCGCTTGTCCGGCCTACGTCCTGCGGGGTCGGGCGTGATGCCGGGCCCTGGCACTGGTGGTTTTACCTCACCACGGTGGCTGGGCCTGCAGAGCAGGCCCGGTACGCGTTCCCAAGCAGAGCTTGGGAACGAGGGGTGCGGGGGTGTGGTTGAGGCGCCG
>JBNGDJ010000131.1:0-5642 GCA_049974825.1 Halothiobacillaceae bacterium
TTTTTTTGACCCAAACCCACCAGTGATGGAGGCCAGGCCCCAACCGTGTTTTTCGACTCTCACTGCCATCTCGACCGACTTGACCTGAGCCCGTTCGAGGGCGACTTCGACCGCTACATGGCGCATGCCCGGGCAGAAGGCGTCGAGCGCATGCTTTGCGTTTCGATCAACCTGGAAGACTGGCCGGCGATGTGTGCACTGGTGGCCGATCGGCCCGAAGTGCGCGTCTCCGTGGGTGTCCATCCAAACGAAGAGCCTGAAGCCTCACCAACGGTCGATGATCTTCTTGAACGTGCCGAGGCACCGGGAGTCGTGGCCATCGGCGAGACCGGCCTGGACTACTTTCGCAGCGGGAAGGCCGAGGACTGGCAGCATGAACGGTTCGTCACCCACATCGAGGCGGCGAAGCAATGCGGCAAACCGGTGATCATTCACAGCCGGGAGGCGCGGGATGACACCATGATGGTGCTCGAACGAGAGGGCGCCGAGGCCTGTGGCGGGGTCATGCACTGTTTTGTCGAGGACTGGAAGACCGCTTGCCGAGCCCTGGATCTCGGGTTCTTTGTCTCGTTCTCCGGCGTGCTCACCTACAAGAGTGCCGAGGAACTTCGTGACGTTGCCCGTCGGCTGCCGCGCGAATCCATTCTGGTGGAGACGGACTCGCCCTACCTGGCGCCCGTGCCCAAGCGCGGCAAGCCAAACTATCCCCACTTCGTCCGGCACACCGCCGAGGTTCTGGCCCAGGTGCGCGGCGAGTCGCTGGAAGAAGTTGCCGAATACACCGCCGACAATGCGTCTCGGCTGTTTTCGTTCCACACGTCCTGAACCCGGGGGCGCCGGGCGGCCCGCCGCCCAAGGTCACTGACCGCCCGATACAGGGCGCTCCAAGGAAACTCTATGGGCTTGCGTCAGCTAAACGCGTCCGCTGGCGTAGCCCGCGTTCATGCCCGGGCCATGCTCCGCAATTCAATCGCTTGCGCTATTGTGTCGCAGCGCATCCATGCCCTGCACGGGAAGGTCTGCATTCGTGCAGACCTTCCCTAACGGGCCATCCAGCGTGCGTAGGCCCAGGTGCCGGCCAGAACCCCGGCCAGGGTATAGAGCACGAAAAGCTTGCCTTCGCCAATCATGGTGGTGCCGGTTCCCGGGCAGATGCCGGTCAGTCCCCAGCCGATTCCGAACAGTATCGAGCCGAGTACCAGCCCCCGCGTCCAGGGCTTGGCCTCAAGGTCGATGGGCGCGGAGGTGCCCAGCGCCCTGATGTTCAATCGCCGGATGACCTGAATGCCTACCATGCCAACCAGCACGGCGGAGGCGATCACCCAGAGCAGATGCAGATCGCGAAAGAGAAAAAGCTCCGCAATGCGCTGCGGGTCCGTGGCACCCGCCCGGCTCAGGACGAATCCAAAAGCGATGCCGAGTGCGAGAAAGATCCAGGGTCGGTTCATGGTCTCAATCCTCATACACCTGCCAGATACGCCATGATCTGAACCGTCATGACAGCGGCGGCGAAGAAACAGGCGGAGGCCACGATGCTGGCCGGGTTGAGCAGAGAGACGCCGACAATGGTATGCCCGGAGGTGCAGCCACCGGCCATGCGCGCTCCGACCCCGATCAGCAGCCCGCCGGCAAAAAGCCAGGCTGCCCGAGCCAGCTCGGAGGCTGGCAGCATCAGGTCATAGAGTTCCCCCATCGACAGGCCGACCTGGATGGGGCCGGGGGAGGTCGCCGCAGCCAGCAGCCCGCCGATGGGCGTGCCGACTGCAAACCAGATGCGCCAGTCCGTGGCCCGGTCGAAGCCTGCGCTGCGAAACAGGGGCAGGGTGCTGCCGCTGCGTGCGCAGACGTTGCCGAATACCGACGAGCAGCCCAGGGCGGTGTTGGTGATCCAGTACTGGGCCAGCATGGTCAATCCGATGGCGGCACCGGCGATCCAGGGAAGCCATTGGAGGGTTTCGGTCATGATCTCGTTCGTCCGTTGGGTTCATGGGGCAGTGCCCCGGAACGAACAAGGGTAGGGACCCGCGCTCGGGTGGGCCAGATCAATTTTTTCATGCCCGGATAAGATGCCTTGCCGGGAACATGGCCCGGGCGTGAACGCGGGCTCCGCCAGCTGGCGCGTTAAGCTGGCGCAAGCCCACCGGGCCATGCGTGTGTGCACAAATCCATGGATGGATTTGTGCAGAGTTTCCTTAGCTGGCGTTAACCTGCAAAGCCAATTAGGGCTTTGCGCAGATTTCCCTTTTGTTATTTTTTTCGTACGAAAAACGCCGTCCACAACGGTGCTGGGATGAGAAGCATTACCCGAAGGACTGATGACCAGGGTGGGTACCTCGAAAAGCCTGCTGCGCCCCCCCTGATTGCTGCGCATCCTGTTTTCGCAGCCTTCCGCCCTCCGTGGCGGTTCGTCCCTCCGCTGAGCGCGTCGGTCACGGTGCGGTCAGGGGGGAACTCTCCCTTCCTCCACCCTTGGTCATAAAACTCTTCCACGAAGAGATTCGTGCAGAATTATCTTGGTCAGTCCGTGTCGTGAGAACGGCCCGTTTCGCGTTCTGGCAGGGTGATGTTCAGTTCGAGCATTTCCATGCCGTCGCCGTGTTCAACTCGAACGTTGACTGCATCATCCTGCACGTCCACGTAGCGGCGGATGACCTCAAGCAGGTCCTTTTCCAGCTTTGGCAGGTAATCGGGGCCCTGGCCGCGCTGGCGCTCGTGGGCAATGAGGATCTGCAGTCGCTCCTTGGCGATCTGGGCGCTGGGCGGCTTGCGTTGCGATCGAAAGATGTCGAGCAATCCCATGGCGGTCACTTCCCGAGCAGTCGGGCGAAAAGCCCTTTCTTTTCCGCCTGCACGAAACGCAGCGGACGCTCCTCGCCGAGCAGTCTTGCCACTGCGTCCGCATAAGCCTGACCGGCGTCGCTTTCCGCTTCGAGGATGACGGGTCGACCGGCGTTCGAGGCTTGCAGCACGGCCTCTGACTCGGGGATGACGCCCAGCAGTGGCACCGCCAGGATTTCGAGCATGTCCTCGATCGAGAGCATTTCGCCGGTGTCGACGCGGGCCGGCACGTAACGGGTAATCAGCAGGTGTTGTTCCACCGGTGCCTCGTCCTGTTCGGCACGGCGGGACTTGCTGGCCAGCAGGCCGAGCATGCGATCGGCATCGCGAACCGAGGAAACTTCGGGGTTGGAAACCACGATGGCCTCGTCGGCGTAATACATGGCCAGGTGCGCGCCCTTTTCGATGCCCGCCGGGGAGTCGCAGACGATGTAGTCGAAATTTTCTTCCCGCAGCGCCTCGATGACCTCGCCCACCCCTTCCTGGGTGAGGGCGTCCTTGTCGCGTGTCTGCGAAGCTGGGAGGATGTGGAGGTTGTCAACTTCCTTGTGCTTGATCAGCGCCTGGCGCAGCGAGGCCTCGCCCTGGATGACGTTCACGAAGTCGTAGACCACGCGACGCTCCACGCCCATGATCAGGTCGAGGTTGCGCAGGCCAACGTCGAAGTCAATAACGGCCACTTTCTTGCCGGCTTTGGCCAGCCCGGTCGAGAGTGCGGCACTAGTGGTGGTCTTGCCGACCCCGCCCTTGCCGGAGGTCACGACGAGTACCTTCGTCATGGCATTTCGCTCCTGATGTTTTCGGTCATTCGGTGGCCGGTCACGATCGGTTCGTGACCGGTGGTGTTTGGATTTTAGGGTGCTCGATGACCGGCCTTGACTCGCCGCCGCACACCGTCATGGATGGCCTTTTTCAGCATCTTCTCAACTCAGGGCCCGGATCGACAGCTTGCCTTCCTCGGTCATCTCGACCACTGCGCGTCGCCCCCAGGCGGGATCTTCCGCCAGACGTTCCGCGGGCATGAAGACCCCGTTGATCGCCACGATTTCGGGTTCGAAGACCTCGCAGAAGATTCGTACGCCCGGCAGGCCCCTTGCACCGGCGGCCGCCGATCCGCGCAGGGGGCCATGGATATAGATCGAGCCATCCGACATCACCCGGGCGCCGGGACTGACCGGCCCTTCGACAATCATGTCCCGCGCATGGGCATAGGGCTCCGTACCCGAGCGGACCGGCTGGCGGATCACCAGTGGCGGATTGACCACCTCGCGGATGTTTTCGGTTTCCGCGGTCTTGGCCTCCGTGGTCCCGCCTGTGCCCCGCGCTTCGGGTGTAGGGTCCGGCTGGGCGGCTTCGATGGCCTCAGGCTGAGGAGCCTCGGCTGTGGCTTCGGCGGGAAGCTGACGCGGCTCGTTGGCGGCAAAGAGGGCCAGTCCTGCCTCTCTGGCCTGACTGCGCTGGGTCTCGTTGCCGGCACGCACACCGAAAAGCTTGAGTCCGTAATTGCCCAGCAGGGCCGAGATGGCGGGGAAGTCCAGCCACTTCTGCGTCTGCTCGATCGGCGAGAGGTCAAGCATCAGCGGGGTCTCGTCAAAGTCGAACATGCCGCGCTCGAAATGCTGCTTGAGTGCGGCTGTCAGCTTGAGCAGGTGGGGCTCGGCCAGGTACATCACCAGCACGGTCTGCGTGCTCCCCTTCAGGGAGAAGGCATTCTGGCGTTCGGCGGCTTTCGGGGCTTCGGCGGTCACTGGGGCACGGTTCACAACTGGCAGGTGGAAAGCTGGAATGGAATATCCTGATCCACCTGCAGCGGGTGGCCGTTCCGTGGATCCAGGCGCATGAATCGTACACTGAAACGATGTTTTCCCGCACTGATCTCGGGGTAGCAGTCCGTGCCGGGCTCCAGGCGAACGCGGAGCATCTGCAGGGGCGCCCCCGGATCCATCGACTGCTGGAGAAACCCGTTTTCGGCCACGACGCGCAGCGGTGACACGCTGTTGCGAATCAGCTCAAGAATCAGGGCGTTGGACTCGCGGATGACCTCGAAGGGCATGATCCAGTCTTCGAGATCCTGGTGTCGATCGTCCGCCGGCCGCTTGAGCCAGTAGTGCAGGGGGGCAATGTCGAAGTCGCACAACCCGCCGGGAATGGCAGCGCGCTGCTTGACCGCGGCCAGCAGCTCGTGGTTTTTCAGGTGCGCACCAGGCTGACCCTTGATTTCGTGCAGCCCGTCGATCAAGGCCTTCTGGCGATCGAGCAGCCGGCGCAGCATCTGCTGGTCGATCCCGGGCGAGTCGAGCAGCCGCTGCAGGTTGCCGCTCTGGCGTTCAAGTTCCTTCATCAACTCGCGCTTGAGGTCGATGCGCCCAAGCACCTCGCCGATCTCCAGCAGCATGAGGATCGCGCACAGGGAACCCTCGGCGTTGTCGCTGCCGCTGTAATAGTCACTTCGCGAGAACAGGTGCTCAAGCCTCAGGCAGGCGCGCACCCGTTCGTTCAGAGGTTGTTCGAAGACTTTCAGAGCAGCACCCGTCACCACAAGATGGTTGATCGCAAGTTTCGCGTGGTCCACCGCCCGATCGGGTCACCGGGTGCCGGTGGAAGAATCCGGCCACCCGTTTCGATGTTCCAGGCGGTGGCGGCAACCCCACCCGAGCGGGATTGCAACGACCCGTCCCGGGCGCCGCTCGCCCCATCGAGGGCAGACCTGGACGCCCGGAACAAATCGCGCCCCGGAAAGCATCTATTGTGGGACAAGCCCGGGCTGCAATACAACCGCCGCGACCGGGTGGGGCAGGTCATGT
>JBNGDJ010000132.1:0-5586 GCA_049974825.1 Halothiobacillaceae bacterium
GAACATCCGCCCATGCCCTGCATCCGCTGCGGCAAGTGTGCCGAAGCCTGCCCGGCGGATCTGCTGCCACAGCAGCTTTACTGGTATTCGCGGGCCCAGGACTACGACCGGGTCCAGGAGTACCATCTGTTCGACTGCATCGAGTGTGGCGTTTGTTCCGCCGTCTGTCCTTCGCATATCCCGCTGGTACAGTATTTCCGGCACGCCAAGACCGAGATATGGGCTCGGGAACACGAGCGGGCCAAGTCAGAACTGGCGCGTGAGCGCTACGAATTCCACCAGGAACGCATAGAGCGCGAGAAAGCCGAGCGCGAAAACGCCATGGCGCGCAAGAAAGCGGCGCTGGCTGCAAAGAAGCAGGCAGAAGCGGCTGAGACCTCGGACAAGCCGGCAAAGGCGGAAGATGCCAAGTCAGTCGACAAGGACGAAATCGCGGCGGCCGTGGCGCGGGCCAAGGCACGCAAGGCGGCCAGGCAGGCCGAGGCCGGCAAGGCCGATGGCGAGCAGAATTGAACCGGAAACGATCCATGCACTTCGAGATTCACAGTTCGCCCCACGTCCAGAGCACGAGCACGGTGGCTCAGGTCATGCGGGCGGTGCTGTACGCCCTGATCCCGGGGACGCTGGTCGCCATTGCCCTGATGGGCTGGGGCGTGCTGGTGAATGTGCTGCTGGCGGTGGCCTCAGCGCTTGTGTTCGAGGCGGTCATGCTCTCGATTCGTCGACGGCCCGTGGGCTTTTACCTGCGAGACGGATCGGTGGTGGTGCTGGCCTGGATTCTCGCGCTTTGCCTGCCGACGCTGGTCCCCTGGTGGATTCCGGTTTTTGCCGCCGGTTTCGCGGTGGTGGTCGGCAAGCAGCTTTTCGGCGGGTTGGGTTACAACTTGTTCAACCCGGCCATGGTCGGTTACGTGGTGGTGCTGGTGTCCTTTCCGGCGCAGATGACGCTCTGGGGCACGCCTGCCGGGGGGGAGGGCCTGCGCCTGGGCTTTCTTGAGACCTGGCAGTGGAGCCTTTTCGGCACCATGCCGCCGGGGCTCGCGCTGGATGCGATCACGCAGGCCACACCGCTGGATGCCTGGCGTACGGAGCAGAGTCTGGGGGTCACGGGAATCTCGGCGCTCCAGGACCATCCGGCCTTTGGCATCCTGGCCGGGCAGGGCAGCGAGTGGGTGGCGCTGGCGTTTCTTGCCGGCGGCGTCTGGATGATCTGGCGCCGCATCATTCGCTGGCATATTCCGGTGGCCATGCTCGGATCCCTGACGCTTGTCTCGACGGTGTTCTGGCTTGTCGACCCTGAGGCCTTCGGTTCGCCGGCCTTCCACCTGCTGGCCGGCGGAACCATGCTGGGGGCCTTTTTCGTGGCCACCGACCCGGTCTCCGCCGCCACCACGGACCTGGGTCGGCTGGTTTACGGGGCCGGAATCGGGGTGCTGATATACGTGATCCGCTCGTTCGGCGTCTACGTGGACGGCGTGGCCTTCGCGGTACTGCTCATGAACGCCGCAGTCCCCCTGATCGACTACTACACTCAGCCCAGACCCTTCGGGCACAAGAAGACCCGGGCTTCCTCAGCCAGTGGCAAGGGAGGGGCATAGTCGTGGAAATCAGACAGGTCGCCATTACGGCCGCTCTGCTCGCCGCGTTCACTGTGGCCGGGGTGGCATTGGTTGCGCTTACCCGCGAATCGACCGTTGACCGGATTGCGCAGAACGAGCGCGAGATGATGCTTGCGCGCATTGCCGCCGTGCTTGAACCTGGCAGCTATGACAATGACCCGGTAGAGGATGCATTCCCGATCTCTGATCCGTCAGCCCTTGGCTGGCGTTCGGGGGTCGAGCCAATCGGGTACCGGGCAAGGCTGGGCGGTCGGATCACGGCCGTGGTGCTTCCCGCGAATGCACCGGAGGGCTATGGTGGCGACATCAATTTGCTGGTAGGGGTCACGGCAGAGGGGGTGATCAGCGGGGTGCGGGTCACGCGCCACCGAGAAACCCCCGGCCTGGGCGACCCGATCGAGGCGGAAAAATCCGACTGGATCCTGGGTTTTGAAGGCAAGAGCTTGGACAACCCGCAGAATGGCTGGGCAGTGCGCAAGGATGGCGGCGCGTTCGACCAGTTTACCGGTGCGACGATCACGCCGCGGGCCGTGGTGCACGCCGTTTACAGGAGCCTGCAGTACGCCAAGGATTACCATGAACGTCTCTTTGAAAGGGAAACAAGGCCCAGTCAGGCCCCGGCGGGCGACGATCAAGCTGTTGACCAGGCAGCAGAGCGCCTGCAGGGCAGGGCGGTAATAGTGCGGAGTATTCCTGGGAGCGCGGAATCATGAGCGATGTACGGCTGGGAGACCTGGCGCGGGACGGGCTGTGGCGAAATAATCCGGCGCTGGTCCAGATTCTGGGCCTTTGTCCTCTGCTGGCGATTTCCAATACCACCGTGAATGCCCTGGGTCTGGCGGCAGCCACTCTGGCCACGGTCCTGCTGTCGAACGTGCTGGTTTCGCTGATCCGGCACTGGGTGCGCCCGGAAGTGCGCCTGCCGGTGTTTGTCATGGTGATTGCCTCCGTCGTCACGGCCATCGAGCTGACCATGAATGCGTTCTTCCACCAGCTTTACCTGGTGCTTGGGATCTTCATCCCGCTGATTGTGACCAACTGTTTCATTATCGCCCGCGCGGAGGGGTTCGCTTCCCGACATCGCGTACGCCACGCGGCCTGGGATGGCCTGATGATGGGGCTGGGCTTCGGGCTCGCATTGGTGGCCATGGGCGCGGTGCGCGAGATGATCGGGTTTGGAACTTTGCTGGCGAATGCCGAGCAGTTGTTCGGGCCCATGGCTGCCGGCTGGACGATTCGCGTCTTGCCTGAAGACAGTGGGTTTTTGCTGGCCATTCTGCCGCCCGGGGCGTTCATGACGCTTGCGGTTTTGATTGCGATCAAGCAGAAGCTGGACAACCGGGCCAGGGAGCTTGCGGCGCGGGCGCGGGCAGCGCAGGCCGGGTCCGATGAGCAGGTGGCACCAGCGGGTTGATGGATCCCTCAATCCTGGCATGAATATCGAGCTTGCCCGGAAACAGGCCTGCAAAACGCGTCCAACCGAGAAGGCCTGCGCAGGCTTTGCGCAGCGTATCCTGACAAAAAGGAGAAACCCGAAGATGAAAAGATTGCTGCTGGCCACTCTGGTGGCGCTGGCCACGACGCCCGCATGGGCCGAGATTGTCACCGAGGAGGTCGAATACACCGCCGATGGGGTGACCATGAAGGGTTACATGGCCTGGGACGACGAGATCGAGGGCAAGCGGCCCGGAGTCCTTGTGGTCCACGAGTGGTGGGGACACAACGATTATGCCCGCAAGCGCGTGCGCCAGCTGGCCGAGTTGGGATACACGGCCTTTGCGCTGGACATGTACGGTGACGGGCAGACGGCCGATCACCCTGAAGATGCGGGCAAGTTTGCCAAGAAAGTGGCCCAGGATGCCGAGAGTCGCTCGGTTCGCTTTCTGGCGGCTCAGGAAGTCCTGGAATCGCATCCGACAGTCGAGTCGGGCCAAGTGGCCGCACTCGGTTACTGCTTCGGCGGATCGGTCTCCCTGAACATGGCGCGCGAAGGGGCCGACCTGGCGGGCGTCGTGGCCTATCACGCCGGGTTGTCCTCGCCCGTCGAAGCGGCCCCGGGTGAAGTCAAGGCCCGGGTCCGGGTATTTACCGGCGCGGCCGACCCGATGGTGCCGCCCGAACAGGTGGCCGCCTTCGAAAAGGAAATGCAGGCCGCGGGTGTTGACTACGAAGTGGTCAGCTACGAGGGCGTGCTGCACAGCTTTACCAACCCCGACGCGGACGAATTTGCCCGCCGCTTCAACATGCCGGTCGGATACGATGCGGCCGCTGACCGGGACTCCTGGGAAAAGACCCAGTCTTTCCTCGAGGAAATCTTCGAGTAGTCCGGGCTCTCTGGGCGGGCAGAAACGAAGTCGCCCGCCGCTCCTTCCGTCCAAGTGCCGAAATGAAGGTGGCCTGTCCCTGGAACAGGCCGCCTTTCGTGAATCTGGCTCAAGAAAAACCCCCGCTTGCCGTCACCATATGCATTGGGTTTTGGGACCGCATCAGCGGCAAGACGCGTCCGCCGGACCGACGCCCCGGGAAACGCAACCGCGGCCAACTCGATGAAATGGTGGCAGCAATTGACGCCAGCTTCCATAATCGGAAGTCTTGGCGTGGCGTGCAGGAGACAGGGTATGAAGATCACGGATTCGAAAATTGCAATGGCCTCGGCCCGGGGGCAGCGGGAATTGCAGCACCGGGAAGAGTCGCTGACGGTGCGTCATGGAAACCGGCAGGTTTCGCTTCAGCGCAGTGATTCGCAGGTCCAGGACGAGGGCATGGTTTCGCTGATCCAGGATCAGCGGGCCCATTCGCATGGCGGCGGGCATGCTGATCGCGTGGAAATCTCGGTGGCGGCACGGGAGGCCGCGCGCCAGGCGTCCGCCACGGCGACTGTGGTCGATGGAGCGGATAAAGCCGAGGCCACCGGGGAGGTGGCTGACAGCGAAGGAAAAATGGCCCTGGAGCCGAAGTACGCGATCCTTGCCAACCTGCTCGAAAAACTGACCGGACGCAAGGTTGTATTGTTTGATGCGGACAAGCTGCGCTCAGACAAGGCAGAGGCTGTGCCCGACGAGATGCCTGAATCCCGGGCTGACGCGAGCGAGACCGGCACGGAGGACGGGGACTTTGGCTTTGCCTACAGCGCCCGCAGCATTCGGGCGGAATTCGAGTCAACCCGTTTCGAGGCCCGTGGCGTGGTACACACGGCTGACGGGCGTCAGATTGACATCGGCGTTGAGCTGAATCTCAGCCGTTCGTTTGTCGAGATGAACGCCATCGACGTGGCCATCGGCAATGCCCGGCTCAAGGATCCGTTGGTGATCAACCTCGATGGCGGTTCTGCGGAGCTTGAGAGCGAGCGGTTTGTCTTTGACATCGATGCCCAGGGCGAGCCGGAGTCTCTGGCCCGCCTGGCATCCGGCAGCGGATTCCTGGCGCTGGACAAGGATGGGAGCGGTACGATTGATGATGGCTCGGAGCTGTTCGGGGCGCTGAGCGGGGACGGGTTTGCCGACCTGGCCGCCCATGACGAGGATGGCAATGGCTGGATCGACGAGAGCGACGCCGTATTCCAGCAACTGCGGGTCTGGATCGGCGCCGGCAGCGAAAATGAACAGTTGCGCACCTTGTCATCCCTCGGCATCGGGGCGATCTACCTGGGCAGCGCCGATACCCAGTTCAGTCTCAAGGACGAGGAAAATGCCCTTCTGGGCATGCTGCGCCAGACGGGCGTCTATCTGCACGAGAGTGGGCGCGCCGGGACCATCCAGCAGATCGACCTGGCGGTATGACGCCGTGGATTGAAGCCGGGCGGGCCGAGTCGCACCGGCTTTTGCGAGGCGGTGGCTTTCTTTAGGGAAACTCTGCACAAATCCATCCATGGATTTGTGCAGACACGCATGGCCCGGTACACGCCCGGGCCATGCTCCGCAATTCAATGGCTTACGCCATTGTGCGTTGGGGCATCCATGCCCCAATC
>JBNGDJ010000133.1:0-5551 GCA_049974825.1 Halothiobacillaceae bacterium
GCAGGGCGAGACTCGGGAGCCGAAAGACCCGGATCGCCCGCGGCGTTCCGGCAGCGAGCGCCCCTCCCGCCTCGGCCAGGGCCCGCGTTACAAAAAGACTGACGCGGGCATGCCACTAAACCGAGCGAAACCGGCCCCGGGACGAAGAACATCCCGGGGCCGCTGCTGCGCAAAGTGCCTGATATTAGGCTTTTGCCGTGCCCATGTGAAGGCCTGACGGGGATTTTTCCGCTCAATCGGTCGCCCGCCGGCCCAGGCGATGGGCCAGCTGGCGCTCGGTCAGGCCCACGCGCCGGGCCAGGGCAGCAAAGTCCTCGCGCCCGGCAGTCGGCGCAAAAGCCGAACCCGGCGGCGGGGAGGCGGCTCCTTCCGGCAGGCCGAGCGCATCCGGCTCGATCCGCTCCGAATCGCTCAGCGCGACGGCCCGTTCGAGCACGTTTTCCAGTTCGCGCACGTTGCCGGGAAAGTGATAGCTGCGCAAACGGGCCATGGCTTCGGGCGAGAGCCGGCAACGCGCGCGGCCCTCGCGGTCCGCCAGCCGGGCAAGCAGGTGATCGAGCAATTCGGGCAGGTCTTCCAGACGCTCGCGCAAGGGGGGTACCACCAGTTCGATCACGTCGATGCGGTAGTAGAGATCATGCCGGAACCGCCCGGCGCGCACGGCCTCGACCAGATCCTGGTGGGAGGCGGACACGATCCGGACATCCACCGGCTCCTCCTGGCTGGCCCCGACCGGTCGAACGCGACGTTCCTGAATGGCGCGAAGCAGCTTGACCTGGATATTCAAGGGCAGTTCGGCGATCTCGTCGAGAAACAGGGTCCCGCCGCAGGCCGCGCGAAACAGGCCGGGCGCATCGGACGAAGCGCCGGTAAAGGCGCCCTTGCGATGGCCGAAAAGCTCGCTTTCGATCAGCTCGGCGGGAATCGCTCCGCAGTTGACGGGCACGAAGGGGCCGTCGCTGCGGGCACTGTGGGCATGAATCTGGCGGGCCACCAGCTCCTTTCCGGTCCCTGATTCACCGCGCACGAAAACCGGGGCCTGGCTTCGAGCGACACGGAGAATCTGGGCGCGCAGGCGCTCCATGGGCGCCGAACTCCCGATCAGCAATGGCGGTGACGTACTTCCCGAGCTGCCGCCCCCCAGCCGCTCGCCACAGGCACGCAGTGCATCCCGAGCCAGCTGGCGCAGGGTTTTCAGATCCAGGGGTTTGCTGACAAAATCGAAAGCACCACATTTGAGCGCGCGCACGGCCGCATCCACATGCCCGTGCGCGGTAATGACCGCCACCGGCAGCTGCGGATGCCGTGCCCGGATCCAGTCCAGCAGGTCCAGGCCATCTCCGTCCGGCAAGCGCAGATCGCAGAGGCAGAAACTCACGCGTTCGCGGGCCAGCAGCCCTTGCGCGGCCTCGATGGTTCCGGCCCCCAGGCAATCTATGCCCTCGGCGGCCAGCGTCATCTCGACCAGCGCACGGATGTCCTCTTCGTCGTCCACGATCAGCGCGGTAATCTTGTCGGCGCTCATTCTTCGGATGTTTCCTCCGCGTTGTCGGCCCACATGGCCGCCGGCAAGGTAATCACGAAACAGCTGCCCGTCGGACGGGGCTCAAAGTCCAGGGAGCCGCGGTTGGCCTGCATCAGCTCCCGACCGATATACAGGCCCAGACCCGTCCCGGCCGAAGACGTGGTAAAAAACGGCTCCCAGAGCTGGTCCAGCCGATCGGCCTCGATACCTGGCCCTTCGTCCAGCACCCGGAGTCGAACCCGGCCCCGCTGTGCCCCCTGCAGCACAAAGGACAGCGCGAGGCGCCCCTGAGCATTGCGGCCATGCTCCATGGCATTGCGCACGAGATTGTCCACCACCTGGGCCAGATGCGCCGGATCCACACGCGCGCAAATGGGACGCCCGGGAATCTGAACCCGCCAGTCCACGGATTCATCGGCCCAGCGCCCGTGATTGAGATCGACGTACTGCATCAGCCATCGATCCATGCGCAGCACGCGGGACTGGACCTGGGGGCGGCGGGCAGCATCGAGTACGCCACGGATCAGCGTATCAATGCGCCGGCTCTGGCGGACAACAATCTCGGTCAGCCGCTGGGTCTGGGGGCCGTCCGCCTGCTCCTGCAGCAGTTCGGCAGCGTGCTGGATTGAGGACAGCGGGTTGCGTATCTCGTGGGCGATGCTCGCGGTCAGACGACCGAGCGCCGCCAGCTTGACCTGCTGCGCCCGCTCTTCAAGATGACGCCGGTCAATCAGCAGCATCAGCACGCTGCGCTCGTCCAGCGACTTGATCTGCACCTGCATGGGGCGAGGCTGATCGACTTCCTCGACCTGCCCCCCGGGGGCTTCAGTCCAGTCATTGAGCAGAGACAGGACCAGAGGATGTGCACGATCGGCCTCCGGCGGTTCGGAAAGCAGCCCCCGTGCGGCGGAATTGACGTACTGGACATGACCGGCGCGATCCGAAACCACCACGCCGTCATCGAACTGCTCCAGGATGCGCAGCGACAGCCGGGACATCCGGGCAATCTCGGCTTCATGCTCGGCGCTCAGCGCTTCAAGCCCCTCGGCCCGCCGGGTCAGGGAGGAGACCAGGCCTGCAACGGTGAACAGCGCCATGCCCAGCGCCCCGGTTGCCGTGTAATCTCCCGAGTCGAGCACCCGGTCCATGATCAGCAGCGTGGTCTGCGCCAGACCGCCAATCGCAGCCACCGCCGCGTAGAAAAAGGCCGTTCTTGAATGCGCGAGATTGGCCGCCATGGCCACCGCGACCACGAGCAGCAGCCCCAACACCCCGCCGACCGGCTCGCCGGTGGCGTAAAGCAGCATCAGAAGAAAGCCGATATCGGCCAGAGAATACAGATGAACCTGCACCCGGAAAGGCAGCACACGCAATTCCAGAAGGAACTCGAAAGCCAGTGCCGCCAAAAGATAGGCCCAGGCCGTCCGGTCAAACAGCAGGGGCCGCCACTGACCCAGCGAGTCCGGCCCGACCTGGGTGATGGCCGCGGCCACCAGCGCCAGCGCCACCAGGATCCGGTAGGCGTTGACCAGCCGGATTCCGCGCCAGCGGTTTTGCTCCCCGGACAGCGGCACGCTTAACGCCGGTTGCCGGTTTCGTCGCGCTTCCATGCGTCGGCGTGCTCCCAGCTGCAAAAGGTTTCACCATCCCGGCGCACGGCCTCGGACTCTGGCACATGCAGGCCGCAATGCCGGCAGGAGACGGCCTTCATGGCCGTCGGTGGCGCCCGTTCCTCGGACACCTGATCCCGGTCGCGCATGCGCAGGCGATGACGGAGGTAAAATCCCAGCCCGACAATCACCACGATCCAGAACAGCAACTTGTACATGTCAGTCTCTGAACTCTTGAGAGTAAACTCTGCGCGCAGCCGTCTCTGGCGGCGCACAGAACCTTTTTTTCAAAGCATACACCCGGAGGTCCCGGCCGAAACATGCACGAGAACCCCTGTCTTTCCTGCGGTGCCTGCTGCGCGTTCTTTCGCGTGAGCTTCCACTGGATGGAGGCCGATCCCGACTGCGGAGGCACCGTCCCGCCCGAACTGACCGAACCGGCAGGGCGCCACCTGGTCGCCATGCGAGGCACCAACCAGCCCCAGCCCCGGTGCATCGCTCTGACCGGCACCATCGGCGAGGCCGTCCTGTGCAGCATTCACCCGAAGCGCAGCAGCACCTGCCGCCAGTTCAGCCGGTCCGGAGAATCCGGCCTGCCCAACCCTGACTGTGACCGCGCCCGGGCCGCATGGGGGCTTGCCCCTCTGCATCCTGTCGCGGCCGAGGCACTTGTGGTGCCCGATGCCAGCAACGATGACCATCCGGACGACCACCCGGACGGCGATCCGCGCCGACCTGGAACCCCGGATGCCGCCTGACAGCATGCCAACGACCGGAGACAACCTGCTCGAACTGCTCGCGCGGCACTTCGGGCACGCGGATTTTCGTCCAATGCAGGAGGACATCATTCGCGCAGTCCTCGAAGGTCAGGATGCCCTGGCGGTCATGCCGACCGGCGGAGGCAAGTCACTGTGCTATCAGCTGCCTGCCCTGGCGCGCGGCGGACTGGCAATCGTGGTGTCGCCCCTGGTCTCGCTGATGCAGGACCAGGTCCGGGCACTGCAGGAGCGCGGGATTCCGGCGGCCTGTTTGCACGCCGGGCTGACCAGAGAGGCCCAGCAGGAAATCTCGGAGGGCGTCGACAGCGGAGAAATGAAGCTGCTGTATGCCTCGCCGGAACGCCTGCTGATGCCGGGGACGCTGGCCTGGCTGCGACGGCGACGCCCGGCCCTGCTCGCCATTGACGAGGCCCATTGCATTTCCCAGTGGGGCCACGACTTCCGGCCTGAATATCTTCGGCTGGCGGAACTGGCCCGGCATTTTCCGCATGCCCCGCGGCTCGCGCTGACCGCAACGGCCGACGAAACCACACAGCGGGAAATTCTTCAGCGCCTCGACATGCCGGACGCGCGGCGTTTTGTCAGCAGCTTCGACCGCCCCAACCTGCGCTACCGGATCGAGCAGTACGACGGCGATACCCGCAAGCGTCTGCTCTCGCTGATCCGCCAACACCATCCCGGCCAGACCGGTGTAATCTACTGCCTGTCCCGCAAGCGAGTCGAGGCGGTAGCCGAATGGCTTCAGGGTCGAGGCATTCCGGCACTGGCCTATCACGCGGGACTGCCTGCCGAGACCCGGGCCAGACGGCTTCAGCAATTTCGCGAGGAGTCGGGGCTGGTGATCGTGGCCACTGTGGCCTTCGGCATGGGGATCGACAAGCCCGACGTGCGTTTCGTGGCCCACCTGAACCTGCCGCGAAGCATCGAGGCCTACTACCAGGAAACGGGCCGCGCCGGGCGCGACGGTCAACCGGCCGATGCCTGGATGATTCTCGGACCGGACGATGAATCCATGCTCGAGCGGATGATCGACCGCTCAAGCGCAAGCGACGTCCAGAAACGGGTCGCCCGACACAAGCTGATGGCCCTGCTGGGTCTTTGCGAATCAGCCGGGTGTCGCCGGCAGGCCCTGCTGAGCTACTTCGGGCAGGAGGCCCCGCCGACCTGTGGCAACTGCGACAACTGCCTGGAACGCAGCCGCGGCGAGGATGTCACCGAGGCGGCGCGCAAGGCCCTGTCCTGCGTGTACCGAGCGCACGGTGCCCCGGACGTATCTCACCTGGTCCGTGTGCTTCGCGGGGAGACTGACGAGCGAATCAGCGCGCTCGGGCACCACGACCTGAGCACATTCGGCATCGGTCGGGACCTGTCCTGGTTCGGATGGGAACGGGTGTTCCGACAACTGGCCGCCCGCGGCCTGCTGGTCGTGGACGGCCTGGACGAGGGACGACCGGGCTTGTCACCACGATGCCGGCCCCTGCTTCAGGGGCAGACCCGCCTTCAGGTCTGAACCTCGCGAACAAGGCGGCGCCCCGAAAGGAACGATTACGCAGGGGAAACTCTGCACAAAGCCATCCTTGGCTTTGTGGGCTAACGCCAGCTAAACGCGTCAGCTGGCGGAGCCCGCGTTCAGACAC
>JBNGDJ010000134.1:0-5550 GCA_049974825.1 Halothiobacillaceae bacterium
GCGCCATTGTGCGGCAGGGCATCCGTGCCCTGCACGGGAAGGTCTGCATTTGTGCGGACCTTCCCTGGAATGTTGAAAAAAGCAGGAAGCCTTTTTTCAACTCGCACGACGCGCTCCGCAGATCAATCGCTCGCGGTGATTGACCTGCGTGCAAGCATTCCCAATGCTTGCGCTAACAGGCCGTTGAAAAGTTTTTTCAACGGCCTGCTAATGCGGGGCTGCCCGGGTACTGCGGTGCAGAATACCGGGCAGCGGGGCCGTCAGGCGTTGCCAGCCTGATCCGCGCGTTCGCGGGCGGCTGAAACCAGCATGCCGAGGTTGTCGCGCATCTGCTGCTGTCCCTCGCTGTCGGCCTGCTTGAAGCGCGTGTCCTGCTCGGTCAGGCGCTCCATGAGCTGGCTGACGAAGTTCGCCTGCTGGTCGACAAAGGCCAGCTGACGATCCTGCATCTTCTGGGCGAGCCCTTCGACCAGCTGGTCGAGCCGGCGCATGCCCTGCTCGTGGTCGCCCCGCTCGTCGAGTCGGCTGGTCTGCGTGTAGGCCTGTGTCGCCGCGTAGACCTCCGTGCGGCTCATCGACAGGTTCATGCTCGCCAGTTGGCTGGCGTCAAAGTTCAGGTTTCGGGCCTGGTCGAAGGCCTGCTGGACGTCGCCATTGAAGAACTCGTTTGCCAGCTGGCTCACGTCACGGACAAGGTTTTCCACGGCCTCCAGCTCGTCGGCCGACAGGTCGCCCCGGATGCTGAACTGGAAACCGGACTGCTCGCTGCGGCTGATGTCGAAGCGCGCCACCCGGTTGCCTTGGTCATCCACGGCCACCGCGGCGCTTTGCTCCTGCATCATGCTGCGGTCGAAGGCGATGCTCACCTCCTTGCCGCTGCGCGTGGTGATGTTCATCTCGAAGCTTTCGGCGCGGGCGTAGCGCTCGGCCGCGGCCATGCTGGTCAGGCCCGCGGCGACCGGCTGGGCACCTGGCGCCAGGCCGGCGAGCTTGTCGAAGGTCAGCTGTTCGGTGCGGTCGACATCCTCGGCAATCCTGCCGCTGAGAATGTCCAGGCTGTCAAGGATTTCCCGGGCTTCCGCAAAACCGCGCCGGGCTCCCTCGGTTGCCTGGCGGTGCAGCTCGGCGATGTCCTCTTCGGAGGCGCCGCGTGCCCGTGCATTCTCAAGCCCCCGGGCCACGAAGTCAGATATGCGGTCGGACACTTTCTCGGGCGTGTATTCGCGGGCATCAAGCGCGCGCATTTTCTCCGGCGTCATGCCGGGAATCTGGTTGGCCAGTGATTCGAGAATCTTGTTCTGAAGGCCCGAAAGCACCTTGCCCGAGTCCTCCGCGCCGGGCGGCTTGCCCTTGCCGGCTTGCAGCAGGCCGCGCATTTTGGGGTCATCCAGCCGGAACTGGCCGGCCTGCAGGGCATTGAGCATGCTCATTGTTGGTTTTCTCCATCAGGGGGCGAGAACGCACACATTCGAACCGACCTCGTCGACTCGTGTGCCAGCATGGGATATTAGTCGGCCGTGCGTGGAATTTCCTGAGCTTTTTCGGTGCAGATCAGCAGTTTGTTGTTTGCTGCCGGTTAGTATTCAGCGCGGCTTGCGGATCTGCGGCCCGACCCAGCGAGGGGTCAGTTCAATGCGTCGCTCGTCAATCCGGTACTCGCCCCACTGTCCAGATAGCCGGTCATCGGACGGGTCCACCAGCCGGGCGAGGTCGCGGGCGAAGGCGCGCACAAATTCTGCCGGCGTGTGCAGGCAGGGCCCGCTGGTGCGGCGATCCGCGCAGGGGTGCTCGACTGGTTGCAGGTCTTCGGGTCGGATCAGCGCCGCGTTGCGCGCATCCAGGTAGCCGGTGACAATCCTCGGCTGATGGCCTAGATACCGCAAAAGCGGCACAACCTGGGCGATCATCGCCAGATCACCCACCAGGATCACGGCACGGGCCGCGTCCAGTCGGCGATCCAGCGCGGTCATGAAGTCCTGGTCGGCCCGCTTGAATGTCAGGCGGGCAGTGACAGGGCCCAGCGCTTCGAGAATGGCGCGCTGCGCCTGGCTGGGTTGGTCGGCGACCACCAGAAGGCGCTGTTCGGTTGGCACATCGGCCAGCCGCTGGTGGATCCACCCACCCACCAAGCCCGGCTCCAGCAGCGGGTGGGAAAGGACGCGACCGGCACAGCGCCCGCCGGTCGCCGGAAGCACCGCAATGCCTGCCTGCGCAAGAAGCGGACGCAGGGACTCGGCGCGTGCGGAGTCGGGCAGTGCCAGGCGGGGGCGATTGCCGGCCTCATCCAGCAGGCAGGGACCGGACACTGGGACCGGTTCGGACAAAACCGTTGGTGCCGGAGCCTCTCGCGCGGCCTTCAGTGCAAGCAGGGCGTCGCGGTTGACGCGCAGCCGGGCATTGTCGGCAGCCTCCTTTGCGGATTTGGGCGACAGCTCGGCCCAGGCCGCCAGTACGGTTTGGGTCTGGGCGGCGGGAGAGCCCCCCGGCAGCGGGATCTGCGCCGCTTTTGCCAGCATTCTGCCCGCCTCTACCTTCCGGTCCTGGTGGATGCGTGCCGCGGCCCCAATGAGCAGCCGGCGAAAACGGGCAAGCGCGGAATCTTCCGGCTGAGGAGGGAGCACGGCCTGGTCCAGCGCCCGATGGTTGAATGCCTCCAGCGCGCCGAGCAGGCGCAGCTGTTGCGGATCGGTGTTCGAAGACCAGCCGCCCGGGGGACGATGAAACTGCTGCAGCAGCGCAGCCCGTTCCACGAGGTTGCGGTCGAGATAGGCGAAAATCCGGTCGCGTTTGGCCGACTCGTCTGCCGCGCTGCCGGCGACGGGTTCAGACAGCAGGGCCGATTGGTTTGATTCCAGAGCCTTGGCAGAATCGCTGTCCGCCTGCGCCGGCATGATGCCCAGCAGGCACAGCAGCAGTGCCAATACTGGCCTCCAGCCCGCGCGTGCCGTTTTTTTGAGCCATTCCAGGGTTCTCATGACCGTTGGCTGAGTGCTCTGCGGTTTTGCGACATGATGATTTCCATGAGTTTTGTTTTGTCCCCTGCGGGCGCTCGAGGCGCCCCGGCAGGCCAAGGGAATCTATGTACCAATGCAGAGATTCCCAAGTGAATGACAATGTATCGGCCGGCAGGGCCCCGGGCTTGATAGAATGTCGCCGCTGCGGGCCAGTATCCGGCATGACGTGGCCGGCCACCCCGGACAAATCCCGGGCCAGTGGTCATGTGCCGTCGTGCGACAGGGCATTCACGCCCTGCGGGAGAAAGGGCCCATTCAAAACCATTTTGGAATCCAACACTGCTGGGAGCTAGTCCATGAAGGTACGCACTCGGTTCGCTCCGTCGCCGACGGGGTTTCTGCACATCGGCGGCGCACG
Source organism: Halothiobacillaceae bacterium (assembly GCA_049974825.1). Classification (GTDB taxonomy): domain Bacteria; phylum Pseudomonadota; class Gammaproteobacteria; order Halothiobacillales; family Halothiobacillaceae; genus JBKHDT01. The sequence continues at coordinate 3,373 of JBNGDJ010000134.1, forward strand.
CACAGCCCTGTTCGCCTACCTGTTCGCCAGGCGTCACGGGGGTGACTTTGTGCTGCGCGTCGAGGACACCGACCGGGCGCGTTCTACCGCCGAATCGGTGAATGCCATTCTCGAGGGCATGACCTGGCTCGGCCTGGAGTACGACGAGGGCCCGTTCTACCAGACCGAACGCTTCGATCGCTATCGCGCCGTGGTGCAGCAGTTGCTCGACAGCGGCCATGCCTACTATTGCTACTGTAGCAAGGAAGAGCTGGACGCCCTGCGCGAACGCCAGCTGGCAGCCGGCGAAAAGCCCCGTTACGACCGGCGCTACCGCGACTTCAAGGGCACCCCGCCCGAAGGCATCGAGCCGGTGGTGCGGTTTCGGACGCCGCTGGATGGCGACGTGGTGGTCGAAGACGCTGTGCGCGGCCGGGTCGTGTTTGCCAACAGCGAGCTGGATGATCTGATCATCGCCCGCAGCGATGGCACGCCGACCTACAACCTCACCGTGGTGGTCGACGACATGGACATGGGCATCACCCATGTCATCCGCGGGGACGACCATCTCAACAATACCCCGCGCCAGGTCAATCTCTACCGGGCGCTGGGCGTGGAGCCGCCCGTCTTCGCCCACGTGCCCATGATTCACGGGCCTGACGGGGCCAAGCTCTCCAAGCGCCACGGGGCTGTCAGTGTCATGCAGTACCGGGACGAAGGCTTCCTGCCCGAGGCACTGATCAACTACCTCGTGCGCCTGGGCTGGTCTTTTGGGGACCAGGAAATCTTCAGCCGGGACCAGATGATCTCGCTGTTCGACATCGAGGACATCAACCACTCAGCTTCCAGCATCAACCCCGAAAAGCTGCTCTGGCTAAACCAGCACTACATCAAGACCCTGCCGGCCGATCGGGTCGGCCATGAGCTGCGCTGGCACCTGGGCAATCTGGATATTGACCCCAGCGAAGGCCCTGCGGTCGAGCAGCTGGTCGAAGCCCTGCGCGAGCGCTCGCCCACACTGGTCGACATGGCCCAGCAGGCCGCGGTTTACTTCCGCGCGCCGGAAGACTATGACCCGAAAGCCGTCGCCAAGCATGTCAACGAGCAGTCCGCCGAGGTGCTGGCGGCCGTCGGGGCCGGGCTGCGCGATGCCCATGACTGGGTGCCGGAAACGCTGGACGAGCGCGTCAAGAACACCGCTGTTGAACTGGGCCTCAAGCTGGGCAAGGTCGGCCCGCTGCTACGCATTGCCCTGGTGGGCAGTGCCGCATCGCCCTCGCTGGGCGTGACCCTGGCCCTGCTTGGCCGGGAGGAATCGCTGGCCCGGATTGAACGCGCCATCGCTTTCATGAAAACGCAAAAAAACGCTTGACCGGTTTCGAAAGGCCCGTATAATGCGCGCCATCGAACGACGGCAAAGCCAGTCATCTGGTGGTTGTGCCGGACTGATTCGGGGCTATAGCTCAGCTGGGAGAGCGCCTGCATGGCATGCAGGAGGTCGGCGGTTCGATCCCGCCTAGCTCCACCAATCAAAGGTTTTTCGACGTTCGCAAACGTTCGAGAAGCAACCCGAAACCCGCATTGCAGCGCGCTTTGCGGGTTTTTTTGTGCCTGCTGCTGTCCGCCGGGGCACGCGAGCAGCCGGGGTAACCTTTGGGGTAACTTTTTGCGGTAACTCGGTTTCTGGAGTTACCCCAGCCGGAGGGTTACCCCCCCCCCTGCTGGCCGGGGCGCATTCCGCCCCGAGTCATCCGCTGCGGTCGTTTACCGCCTTTACGCCGGCTGTCATGGCCCGGCAGGTCATACTGACTCGCCAATCGCGGCAAGTCGCCGGGCTTTGCTGCCCGATTTGCCGATGGAGTGCTCTCAATGGCCAATACCCGGATGGCTGTATCAAAAAGGCAACACAAAAAAGCAACAGTTGTTTTATTGATACATCGTTAGATGTCTATCTATCGAGTGAAGAGCCTTTTAAATCAATGGGCTGCCAGATATTTCGATAATCTTGTTGAGCAAACCCCGGGTGATGCTCATTACATCCATATGATTTTTATGAAGAATTTTTCCTTACCCACAGGTTGTGAACAGGGGGTCGGCGCAAAGAGGCCAAAAAACGGGCCGATTGCGGCAACCGGCCTCTGGAGCCCCTTGCGGAATGCGGCCTCCCGAGGGTAGACTTTCACATGCCCGGAAACAGAA